>DRKU01000026.1 GCA_011051615.1 Gammaproteobacteria bacterium | reverse complement strand
TGCAATACCTGGCCTATCGGGAACTGAAGGCCGCCGTGCGTCGCAACCGTGCCGACGCCGGATCCGCAGTGATTCTCGATGTGCATACCGGTGAGGTGCTGGCGATGGTCAACCAGCCCGCCTACAACCCTAACAACCGCGACAGGCTGAAGCGCTCGCACCTGCGTAACCGCGCCGTTACCGATGTTTTCGAGCCCGGCTCCACCATCAAGCCTTTTACCGTCGCCGCGGCGCTGGAGACCGGTCGCTTCCGCCCGCAGACGCCGGTGGATACTGCGCCCGGCTATCTTCGTGTTGGCCGCAAGACCATTCATGATTTCCGCGACTATGGGCTCATCGATGTCTCCACCGTGATCCAGAAGTCCAGCAATGTGGGCGCCAGTAAGCTGGCCTTGGCACAAAGCCCGGAACATCTCTGGAAGGCCTTTGCCAGCGTCGGTCTCGGTGAGTCCACGGGCAGTGGTTTTCCCGGCGAATCCGGCGGCCTGCTCACCGACTATGGCAGCTGGCGTGACATCCAGCGCGCCACCGTTTCCTACGGCTACGGCATGTCCACGACCACCCTGCAACTGGCGCGCGCCTACGCTGCGCTGGCGACCGATGGCCGTCCATTGCCGGTCAGTTTTCTGCGCCGCTCGCGCAGCGAGGCCGCTGAGCTGGCGACGTTGTATGAGCCCGCGTTCAGCGCCGACAGTCTGCGTGCCTTGCGTCGCATGATGGAACGGGTGGTGACCGAGGGCGGCACCGGTACCCGTGCCGCGGTGTCGGGCTATCGCATCGCCGGCAAGACCGGTACGGTGAAAAAATCCGGCGCCGGCGGCTACGTCGAAGACAGTTTTATTGCGGTATTCGCCGGCATCGCTCCGGCCAGCGAGCCACGGCTGGCGATGGTGGTTATGATCGATGAGCCGCGTGGCGAGAAATACTACGGCGGTGTAGTGGCCGCGCCGGTGTTCGGCAAGGTCATGGCTGGCGCCCTGCGCTTGCTCGACATTCCGCCCGACGACCTGCCTTCCATGCCCGGCCAGCGTATGGCGCTGTTGCGCGGTGACGGAGGTGTTCACTGATGCCCCGCTCTTTGCTCGAACTGCTCGATGGCATCGTCAAACTGCCCGATTTGCCCGCGGCCGAGATCGGCGGTCTGGCGCTGGATAGTCGCCAAGTGGCCTTCGGCGATCTGTTTTTTGCCCTCGAAGGCAGCCAGGTACACGGCAGGCAGTTTGTCGACCAGGCCATCGAACGTGGTACGGCGGCCGTGTTGCAAGAGGCCTCCTGGGCGAAGAAGGAGCAGCGTAGCGGGGTACCCGTGATCTCAGTACCGGCGTTGAGGTTCAAACTCGGCGCTATTGCTGAGCGCTGGTACGGCAATCCCTCGCAGGCCTTGACCGTGGTCGGCGTTACCGGCACCAACGGCAAGACTTCCGTGAGCCATTTCATCGCTCAGGCCTTGCGTACCGATGGCCCCTGTGGCGCTATCGGTACTCTTGGCAACGGTCTGTTCGGCAATTTGCAGCCCAGCATCCATACCACCCCGGATGCCATTATCGTGCACGGCCTGCTGGCCGGGATGTGTGATGCGGGCGCGCAGCAGGTGGTGATGGAGGTCTCCTCCCATGCCCTGGAGCAGGGCCGCGTGGCGGGTGTTGCCTTCGACGTGGCGGTGTTTACCAACCTTAGCCGTGAACATCTGGACTACCACGGCGACATGGCCAGCTATGGTCGCGCCAAACGTCGTCTGTTCGAAACCCCGGGGCTGAAATACGCGGTAATCAATCTTGACGACGACTACGGCCAGTCGCTGTTGGCCGGTATGCCCGGTGCGGTAGGCACGGTCAGCTACGGTTTTGACAACTCACGCCTGTCGCCCTCGCTGCTGGGTACGGAGCTGCAACTCGATAGCCAGGGTCTGCGCCTGCGCATCGAGAGTGACTGGGGCTGCGGCGAGCTGAACGTGCCTTTGCTGGGCCGTTTCAATGCCGAAAACCTGCTTGCCGCCTTCGCCGCATTGCTGGCCTGTGGTCTGAGTTTCGACGAAGTCCTGGCGCGTCTGTCGTGCGTGCAACCGGTGACGGGCCGTATGCAGCGCCTCGGCAGCGGTGCGGGTGAGCCATTGGTGGTGGTCGATTATGCCCATACCCCGGATGCCCTCGCCCAGGTGCTCGAGGCCCTGCGCGCGCACGGCGCAGGCCGGTTGATCTGTGTGTTCGGTTGTGGCGGCGAGCGCGATGAGGGCAAGCGCCCGCTGATGGCGCGTGCGGTGGAGCAGGCCGTCGACCAGATCATCGTCACCGATGACAACCCGCGCGGCGAAGACCCGGAGGTGATCGTCGCCGATATCCTCAGCGGTTTTAAAGACGCCGATGCGGTGACCGTCATCAACGACCGCGCCGCCGCCATTCACCATGCTGTAAGCCGTGCCGGCGAGGGTGATGTGGTGCTGGTGGCGGGCAAGGGGCACGAAGATTATCAATTGGTTGGCGGACAGCGCCTGCCTTTCAGTGATGCCGAACAGGTGCGGGCCGCCCTGCGTGCGCGGCCAAGCGGGCCGACGGCGGAAAATGCGGGAGGTGCTCAATGAGCGGTTGTCACCTTCATTTGCTGGATGTCGCCACGGCCCTCGATGCCCGCCTGCTGGGTGAGGATGGGGTGTTCGATGGTGTGGCTACCGATACCCGCCAGCTGCGGCCGGGGCAACTGTTCGTGGCTCTGCAGGGGCCGAACTTCGATGGTCATGATTATATCGCCACGGCTGCGGCACGCGGTGCAGTGGCGGTGTTGGTGGCGCACGAGGTGAAGACTGAACTGCCGCAGATCGTCGTTGCCGAGCCCCGTGCGGCGCTGGGTGAAATGGCCGCTTTGTGGCGTGCGCGCTTCGATATTCCACTGATCGCCATCACTGGCAGCAACGGCAAGACCACGGTGAAGGAGATGCTTGCCGCCATTCTTGGCCAGAACAAAAAAATACTGGCCACTCACGGTAATCTCAATAACGAAATCGGCTTGCCCCTGACCCTGCTGCAACTGGACGCCAGCCATCAGGCCGCGGTGATCGAGGCCGGCGCCAGCAAACCCGGTGATATCGCCTACTTGACCCGCATTGCCGCGCCCACCGTGGCGGTGTTGATCAATGCCGCTGGTGCGCATTTGGCCGGTTTCGGTTCGCTGGAATCGGTGGCGCGCAGTAAGGGCGAGATATTCGCGGGACTGGCCGAAGATGGCAGCGCTATTATCAATGCCGACGATGCCTTCGCCGACTCGTGGCGTGAACAGGCCGGTGCACATCGTGTACTGAGCTTTGCCCTCGACGCCGAGGCCGATGTGCGTGGCCGGTGGCGGGTGGAAGATGCCCTGCAAATCACCACCCCGCAGGGCAAGCTGAGTGTCAGCCTGCCCCTGTCGGGTCGTCACAACGCCATGAATGCGCTGGCGGCCACCGCCGCCGCGCTGGCCGCTGGTGCCGTGCTGGCGGATATCCGCAGCGGCCTGGAGAGTCTGTCTCCGGTACCGGGTCGGCTGTGCTGGAAGGCCGGCATCAATGGCGCACGCATCCTCGATGATACTTACAACGCCAATCCGGCTTCGCTGCTGGCGGCGCTGGAGGTTCTGGCGGACATTCCGGGTGAACGCTGTCTGGCGCTGGGTGATATGGCCGAGCTGGGCGGCGAGGCCGAGGCCCTGCACGCCAGCGCCGGGCGCCGTGCCTTTGCTGCCGGAGTCACGCGTCTGTACGCCGTGGGCGAACTGTCGCGCTTCGCCGTGGACGCTTTTAGCGAATTGGATGGCGGACAGGCTTGGCATTTTGCCTGCCAGGAACTGCTCGTCGAGCGTTTGCAGGCCGACCTTCGTGCCGGTTGCACTCTGCTGGTGAAGGGGTCGCGCTCGGCACACATGGAACATGTGGTGGACGCGCTGACGGAGGGAAGCACCTGATGTTGCTCTACCTCACCGACTACCTGAGCCAATTCCATAGCGGCTTCGGTGTATTCCAGTACCTGACCCTGCGCAGCATTCTTGGCGCGCTGACGGCGCTGCTGATCTCCTTTCTCGTCGGTCCGGCCATGATCCGCCGGCTGAGCCACTATCAGGTGGGGCAGGTGGTGCGTGACGATGGCCCCGAGAGCCATCTGCAAAAAGCCGGCACGCCGACCATGGGCGGTGCGATGATCCTGGTCGCCATTTCGGTGAGTACCCTGCTGTGGTCGGACCTGAGTAACAAATATATGTGGGTGGTACTGCTCACCACGCTGTTGTTCGGTCTCATCGGCTGGGTGGACGATTACAAAAAGCTGGTGAAAAAGGACTCGCGTGGATTGATTGCGCGCTACAAGTATTTTTGGCAGTCGGTGGTGGCATTGGGCGCGGCGGGTTTTATGTATATCACCGCCGAATTGCCGGCGGAGACCCAACTTATCGTGCCTTTTTTCAAGGATGTGGCGGTGCCGCTGGGCTGGGGTTTTGTGGTGCTGGCCTATTTCGTCATCGTCGGTTCCAGCAATGCGGTCAATCTCACCGATGGTCTCGATGGCCTTGCCGTGCTGCCCACGGTGATGGTGGCTGGTGCGCTGGGTATCTTCGCCTACGTGACCGGCCATGCCAAGTTTGCCGCTTATCTGTCCATTCCCTTCATCCCCGGGGTGGGTGAGACGGTGGTGTTCTGCGGTGCGCTGGTGGGTGCGGGGCTGGGTTTCCTGTGGTTCAACGCCTATCCGGCGATGGTGTTCATGGGCGATATCGGCGCCCTGGCGCTGGGTGCGGCGCTGGGCATTGTCGCCGTGGTGGTGCATCAGGAGCTGGTGCTGCTGATCATGGGGGGCGTGTTCGTGATGGAGACGGTGTCGGTGATCATGCAGGTGGCCTCGTACAAACTCACCGGTAAGCGCATCTTCCGCATGGCGCCGTTGCATCACCATTTCGAACTCAAGGGTTGGCCTGAGCCCCGCGTCATCGTGCGCTTCTGGATCATTACCGTGATCCTGGTGCTGGTGGGGCTGGCGACGCTGAAGATTCGGTGACAGTGGTGACGGTACAAACGACACAAGAGACGCAGATACGGCCCGGGACGCTGGTGGTGGGCCTGGGCGTCACCGGGCTGTCCGTGCTGCGCTTCCTGCGTGCACGTGGCGTGTCCGTGGCGGTGACCGATAGCCGCATCGATCCGCCCGGCCGCGATGAGCTGGCGCGGAATTTCGCCGACGTGCCCGCCGCCCTGGGTGGTTTCGACACGGCTTGGTTTACGCATGCCCGCCAGCTCATCGTCAGCCCCGGGGTGGCCGTCAGTGAGCCGTTGATCGAGGCCGCGCGTGCGCGCGGTGCCGAGATCATCGGCGATATCGAGCTGTTTGCACGTCACGCCCGTGCGCCGGTGGTTGCCATTACCGGCTCCAATGGCAAGTCCACCGTGACCACCCTGCTCGGTGAGATGGCCGCGGATGCCGGTCGCGCCGTGCGCGTGGGCGGCAACATCGGCCGTCCGGTATTGCACCTGCTGAGCGACAGCGAGCCCGATTTCTATATCCTGGAACTGTCCAGTTTCCAACTGGAGACCACCCGCTCTCTCGATGCGGCCGTGGCCGTGGTGCTTAATATCAGCCCCGATCACATGGATCGCTATCCCAGCATGTCGGCCTATGCCGCCAGCAAGCAGCGTATTTACCGTGGCCATGGCACGATGGTGGTGAACTGCGATGATCCAACCGTGGTGGCCATGCAGGTGCCGGGCCGCAAGACCGTGGGCTTTACCCTGGGGCGGCCACTGGCGAGCGATTTCGGCATTCTCGAACACGATGCTGAGGACTGGCTGGCCAAGGGCGAGATGCCGTTGATGCCGGTGCGGGAGCTGCGCATGGCGGGGCGTCACAATCAGGCCAATGCCCTTGCCGCACTGGCCGTGGGCGAGGCCATGGGGCTGTCCATCACGGCCATGCTGGCCACCCTGCAACGTTTCGCGGGCCTCTGGCATCGCACGCAGTGGGTGGCGGAGATTGACGGTGTGCGCTGGTATAACGACTCCAAAGGCACCAATGTCGGCGCCACCCTGGCGGCCATCGAGGGGCTGGATGGCCCACTGGTTTTGATTGCCGGCGGTCAGGGCAAGAGCGCGGATTTTGCGCCTTTGCGTGCTGTGTTGGCCGGTAAGGGCCGTGCAGCCGTGTTGATGGGCGAGGCGGCGGACATTATCGAGCTGTCGCTGGATGGTGCGGTGCCGGTACAGCGCGTCAACAGCATGGCCGACGCCGTGGCTCGCGCCCGTGTGCTGGCGCAGCCGGGCGACGCGGTGCTGTTGTCGCCGGCCTGTGCCAGCTTCGACATGTTCGATGGCTTCGCCGCCCGTGGTGATGCCTTCATTCTCGCCGTGCGGGCGCTGGAGGAGGCGTCATGAATGCGCGCGCAATTCCCGTCCTGCGTCCCCTCAGCGATGCCCGTCATGGCCGTTTCGTGCTCGATTCCTGGCTGTTGGGCGTGGTACTGGCCTTGCTGGTCTTGGGACTGGTGATGGTTGCTTCGGCCTCTATTTCCATTGCCGAGCGGCAGACCGGCCAACCCTTCTACTATTTCTGGCGGCAGACCCTGTTCGTCGTCATCGGTCTGTTGACCGGTGCCCTCATACTACGTATCCGGCTGGTGTACTGGGAACGCCTTGGCCCGGTGTTGCTGTTGTTCGGCCTGGTGTTGCTGGTGGCGGTGTTGGGACTGGGGCGTGAGATCAACGGCAGTACCCGTTGGTTGGGGCTGGGCTTGTTCAATCTGCAACCCTCGGAACTGATGAAACTGTTCA
This sequence comes from Gammaproteobacteria bacterium, assembly GCA_011051615.1. Lineage (GTDB taxonomy): Bacteria > Pseudomonadota > Gammaproteobacteria > CAMYNG01 > CAMYNG01 > HyVt-448. The sequence goes on along the minus strand of DRKU01000026.1, from coordinate 7,324 downwards.
TCGTGGTCTATCTGGCCGGGTACCTGGTGCGGCGTGGTGAAGAGGTGCGCAGTTCGGTGAAGGGCTTCCTCAAGCCTATGCTGTTGGTGGGGTTGATCGGCGGTCTGCTGCTGGCCGAGCCGGACTTCGGCGCCGCTGTGGTGATTACCGCCACGGTGCTGGGGATGATGTTTCTCGGCGGTGTGCGTCTGTGGCAGTTCGGCGTGTTATTTGCCGGTACTTTGGGCGCTGCCGCAGTGTTGGTGTTGGCCACGCCCTACCGCATGGCGCGCCTGACGTCGTTTGCCGATCCCTGGGCCGATCCCTTCGACAGCGGTTTTCAGTTGACCCAGGCCCTGATCGCCTTTGGTCGTGGTGAGTGGGGGGGGGTCGGCCTGGGTGGCAGTGTGCAGAAACTGTTTTATCTGCCCGAGGCACACACGGATTTTCTGTTCGCCGTGCTGGCCGAAGAGCTGGGGCTGGTGGGCGTGCTGATGGTGGTCGGTCTGTTTGCACTGCTGGTGTGGCGCGCCTTTGTTATTGGCCGTCGGGCGCAACAGGCGGGTAGTGATTTTGGCGCCTATCTGAGCTACGGCCTCGGCCTGTGGCTGGGCATGCAGGCCTTCATCAACCTGGGCGTGAACATGGGTGTATTGCCCACCAAGGGCCTGACTCTGCCGCTGATGAGCTACGGTGGTTCGTCGATCGTCGTCACCTGCATGGCTTGCACCTTACTGCTGCGTGTGTCGCACGAGTATCCACTACAAAAACAGCCGCTGGCGCGGCGTGTCGTGCGCGAGTCTGAGCAAAAACACACACCGACCCTGAAGCGTGCGCGGAGGGGGAAGGCATGAGCGCACCGACACGCATCCTGCTGATGGCCGGCGGCACTGGTGGCCATGTGTTTCCGGCGCTGGCGGTGGCCGACGAGTTGCGCGGCTGCGGTGTGGAGGTGAGCTGGCTGGGTACCCGTAGCGGTCTGGAGGCCGAGGTGGTGCCGCAGGCGGGTTATCCCATCGACTTCATCGATGTCAGCGGTCTGCGTGGCAAGGGTAAGGCCAGTCTGGTCATGGCGCCCTTCAAGCTGTTGCAAGCCCTGTGGCAGAGTCAGGCGGTGATGCGCCAGCAGCGGCCGGCGGCGGTGCTGGGCATGGGTGGTTTCGTCACCGGTCCCGGTGGTGTGGCGGCATGGTTGTCGCGGCGGCCGCTGTTGATTCACGAACAGAATGCCAGCGCCGGTCTGACCAATCGCCTGCTGGTACCGCTGGCGAGCCGGGTGATGGAGGCCTTTCCCCATACCCTGCGCGGCGCCCTGCACACTGGCAATCCGCTGCGCCGTGAATTTTTTGATCAGAGCCTGAGCACGGATTTTGCTGCCGCTGAATTCCTCGGCGTGCTGCGGCTGCTGGTGGTGGGTGGCAGTCTGGGCGCGGTACGTCTCAATGAGGTGGTGCCCGAGGCCCTCGCCCTGCTGGCGCGTGGCAGCAGCGATGCCTCCGGGCTGGTGTTGAACACCGGCGCGCGGATCGAAGTGTGGCACCAGACCGGCCGCCGCAACATCGAACAGGCCCGTGGGGCCTACGCTGCGGCTGGCATCGAGGCCCGTGTCGAACCCTTTATCGACGATATGGCCGAGGCTTACCGCTGGGCCGACCTGGTGCTGTGCCGCGCCGGCGCCATGACGGTGGCCGAACTGGCCGCCGCCGGTACCGCCTCGATCCTGGTGCCGTATCCGCACGCCGTGGACGACCACCAGACCGCCAATGCCCGTTACCTTACCGACGGCGGTGCAGCGGTGCTGCTGCCACAGCAGGCACTCAGTGCGCAGCGGCTGGTGCAATTGTTGCAGGAACTGGACGGGGTACGCCTGCGTGAAATGGGCATGATGGCGCGCAAGCTGGCTCTACCCGAGGCCACGGTGCGGGTAGCCGGACACTGTCTGGAGGTGGTTCGTGCTCTATCCATGTGATAGCTACGAATTCAGCGTCCCTGTGGTGTGCGGCGTTCCAGTGCTCGACAAGGGAATAGCCATTGCCTGCAAGGCGCGCCTTGCCGTGAACGTTGACAGACTAACTGAACTTGCCGTTATCACATGGATAGAGCACTAATGGCTGATCGACTGATGAACACCACTGGCATGGAGAGTGGCTGGAACCGCATCCAGCGGATCCACTTTGTCGGTATTGGTGGCGCCGGTATGGGTGGCATCGCTGAGGTATTGCTTAACCTGGGCTACGCCGTTTCGGGTTCCGATCTGCGCGAAAATCCCGTTACCCGGCGTCTGACGGCGGGTGGGGCGACGGTGTATCTTGGTCACAGGGCGGAAAATGTGCACGGCTGTGACGTCGTGGTGACCTCTACGGCCGTGGCTGCCGATAATCCCGAAGTGGTGAGCGCCCGCGCTGCGCGTATCCCGGTGGTGCCGCGCGCCGAGATGCTGGCCGAGCTGATGCGTTTCCGCTTCGGTATCGCCGTCGCCGGCACCCACGGCAAGACCACCACCACCAGCCTCATCGCCAGCCTGCTGGCCGAGGACGGGCTGGATCCGACCTTCGTCATCGGCGGCCTGCTCAACAGCGCCGGCGCCCACGCCCGCCTCGGTGAGGGTCGTTACCTGGTGGCCGAGGCCGACGAGAGTGACGCCTCCTTTCTCTATCTGGCGCCCATGATGGCGGTGGTCACCAACATCGATGCCGACCACATGAGCACCTACGGCGGTGATTTCGAGCGCCTCAAACAGGCCTTCGTCGAATTTCTGCACCATCTGCCTTTCTATGGTCTGGCGGTGCTGTGCGCCGACGATGTGGTGATCCGCGAGTTATTACCGGTCTTCTCCAAGCCGGTGCTGACCTACGGTTTCGCGGCCTCCGACGCCGACGTGCGTGGCCTTGATCTGCGCCAGGACGGCCCGCATACCCATTTCCGTGTCACCCGCCGTGGTCACGAGGCCGAGCTGGATATCACGCTCAATATGCCCGGTGAGCACAATGCCCTGAATGCGTTGGCCGCCATCGCCGTGGCTAGCGAGCTGGGCGTTGCCGATGCCGTGATGCAAAAGGCTCTGTTCGAATTCCAGGGTATCGGCCGTCGCTTCCAGCTCTACGGTGAGCTGGATACACCCATGGGCTCGGTGCTGCTGGTGGATGATTATGGCCATCATCCACGTGAGGTCGCGGCGACGCTGACGGCGGCGCGCAGGGCCTGGCCGAAGCGCCGTGTAGTGCTGGTCTTCCAGCCGCACCGCTATTCGCGCACCCGTGACCTGTTCGAGGATTTTGCCCAGGTGTTGTCCGAGGCCGACGTGCTGGTGTTGCTGGAGGTCTATGCCGCCAGCGAGCAATCGCGGGGTGGCGACGATGGCCGTGCTCTCAGTCGCGCCATCCGTCTGCGCGGACAGGTCGATCCGGTATTCGTTGAGGACATCGAAGAGCTGCCCACCATCCTGCACGGCCTGCTGCGTGACGGTGACGTGCTGCTCACCCTCGGTGCCGGCTCCATCGGCGCGGCGGCGGCCAGATTACCCGGGCAACTGACGGGGGGTGGGTTATGAGAGAGACCCTGGGAATTTACGCAGAGGACGCAGAGGCGCAGAGGACGCGGAGAAATACTGGAATGGCCCTCTGCCATTCGCAAGGCCTGAGGGTGTTGTACGGCCAAACCCAAAAAACTCCGCGCTCTTCGCGCCTCCGCGTCCTTTGTGCTTCATCGCCGGACTCGACGGAGGCCCGCGCATGAACGCGGCACTGCAGATGACCGGCCTGCGCGGCAAGTTGCGCCACGACGAGCCCATGTCACGCCATACCACCTGGCGCATCGGCGGCCCGGCGGATCGCTACTACCGGCCGGCGGACATCGATGATCTGGCGGAATATCTGTCACAGCTGCCCGAGGCTGAACCGGTGTTCTGGCTCGGGCTGGGCAGCAACCTGTTGGTGCGCGACGGCGGCATCCGCGGCTCGGTGATTGCCACCAGCGGCATGCTCAATACCTTGGAACCGATTGGCGACGACCGCCTGCGCGTGGAGGCTGGCGTGAGCTGCGCCAAGGTGGCGCGTGAGGCCGCCCGCGCCGGCTTGGTGGGAGCCGAGTTTCTGGCCGGCATTCCCGGCACCCTGGGCGGTGCCCTGGCCATGAATGCCGGCGCCTTTGGTGGCGAGACCTGGTCCATTGTTGCGCTCGTCGAAACACTGGATCGCCACGGTGGTTGCCATCGGCGTTCGCCGTCGGAATATGACGTGGCCTACCGTCATGTGCGCGGCCCGGTGGGTGAATGGTTCGTGGCCGCCGAGTTGCAGCTCGCTCCTGGCGACACGGCGGCGGCGCAGGCGCGCATCAAGGAATTGCTGACAAAACGCGGCGAGACCCAGCCCACCAGACAGGCCAATGCCGGCTCGGTGTTTCGCAATCCCGAAGGCGACTTCGCCGCGCGGCTGATCGAGGTTTGCGGGCTGAAGAGCGTCTGCGAAGGTGCAGCCTGCGTGTCGGAGAAACACGCCAATTTCATCGTCAACACCGGCGGCGCCACGGCGGCGCAGGTGGAGGCCCTGATCCGGCGCGTCGCCAACACGGTGGAACGCGAGCAGGGCGTGCAGTTGGTGCGCGAAGTGCACATCGTGGGGGAGGGCTCGTGAAAAGTTTTCAACGCGTTGGATTTTTCAAGAGTCCGTCCATGAATCCTGATTTTGGCAAGGTGGCGGTGTTAATGGGTGGCCTTTCCGCCGAGCGCGAGGTGTCGCTGAAGAGCGGCGCGGCGGTGCTGGCGGCCTTACGGTCGCATGACGTGGATGCTCACGGGGTGGATGTGGGGCGTGACATCGTGGGCGTGTTGCAGGCGGGTGATTTCGAGCGTGTCTTCATCGCTCTGCACGGTCGTGGCGGCGAGGACGGCGTGATACAGGGCCTGCTGGAGTCGCTGGGTCTGCCCTATACCGGTAGCGGGGTGTTGGGCTCAGCGCTGAGCATGGACAAGATCCGCAGCAAGCAGGTGTGGCTGGCCGCGGGCCTGCCCACCCCCGCCTTTGCGCGGCTGGATGAACACAGTGACTGGGGGGCGGTGGCCAGTGAGCTGGGCCTGCCGCTGGCGGTGAAACCGGTGCGTGAGGGCTCCAGCCTGGGTATCGCGCGGGTCACCGGGGTCGATGGCATCGAACCGGCCCGGCGCGCGGCGGCGGCATTCGATGCGCTGGTAATGGCTGAGCCATGGATAGCGGGCGACGAGTACACGGTGGCCATCCTCGCCGGTGAGGCCCTGCCAGTGATTCGCCTGCAGGCGCCCGGCGATTTTTACGATTATGCCGCCAAGTACGAGGCCGAGGATACCGGCTACCACTGCCCCTGCGGACTGGCGGTGGATGACGAAGCCGCGTTGCAGGCGTTGGCGATACAGGCCTTCGCGGCACTGGACGGCCGTGGCTGGGGGCGGGTGGACATCATGCGCGACAGCGAAGGCCGTCCCTGGCTGCTGGAGAGCAACACCGTGCCGGGCCTGACCGACCACAGCCTGGTGCCCCTGGCGGCGCAGGCGGCGGGCATCGGCTTCGATGAGTTGGTATGGCGCATCCTGGCGCAGACCTTGGAGGCGGCCTGATGGGTGCGCGACGCATTCCGCCGAAGACGCAAAAGCCGGTGCGGCGCTTGCCGCAGTGGTCGGCGCCGGGCTGGTTGAACCGCCGTCTGCTGGGCGCGCTGGTGTTGTTCGGTGGCCCCGGTTCGCTGCTGGGCTATGGCGGCTGGCAGCTGGCGCAGCCCGATACCCTGCCGATCCGCGCGGTGCAGGTGAAGGGTGAGTTTCGCTATCTGGACAAGGCCGATCTGTACGCGGTCCTCGGCGGGCCGGCCAGCGGTGGATTTTTTGGCGTGGACGTGCGTGCGGTGAAGCTGGCGGCGGAGTCCCTGCCGTGGGTGGATCGCGCCTCGGTACGCCGGGTGTGGCCGGACAGCCTGCGGGTGAGCGTGGTGGAGCAGGTGCCGTTGGCGCGCTGGCGGCAGGCCGATGGCTCGATGGCATTGGTGAATATGCGCGGGGAGTTGTTCGCGGCGGCCGGGGCAGAGGCGCTGGCGCAGTTACCTCTGTTCCATGCCCCGGGGGGGGCTGCGGAGGTCGTGGCGGCACGCTATCAGCGTTTGTCGGCGCCATTGGCCACGCTGGGATTGACGGTGCGTGAATTGGGTTTCAATCAGCGTCGCGCCTGGCGTCTGCAGTTGAACAACGGTGTGCTGTTGCTGCTGGGGCGTGGCGACGATGAAACGCTACTGGATCGTTTCATGGGCGTTTGGCCACTGGCACTGGCGGTGCGGGCCGAGGGGATCGAACGGGTGGACTTGCGCTATACCAACGGTTTCGCGGTGCGCTGGAAGGCCGGCATGGCGCCACAGATGGGCGGACAAGCGGGCAAATTGGGTTGATGGCATGAATTGGGTTAAACGGTAAGGCAGTGAGCAAATGAGTAAACGAACAGATCAGAACCTGCTGGTAGGGCTGGATATCGGTACCTCGAAGGTGGTGGCCATCGTCGCGGATGTGACCCCGGAGGGCGAAATCGAGATTATCGGTATTGGCTCGAATCCTTCGCGTGGACTGAAAAAGGGCGTGGTGGTCAATATCGAATCCACGGTGCAGTCCATTCAGCGTGCGGTGGAGGAGGCGGAACTGATGGCCGGCTGCCAGATCGACTCGGTCTATGCAGGCATCGCCGGCAGCCATATCCGCAGTCTCAACTCCCACGGTATCGTCGCCATTCGTGACAAGGAAGTGACCCACGCCGACGTGGAGCGGGTCATCGATGCCGCGCGTGCGGTGGCGATTCCGGCGGATCAGAAGGTGCTGCATATCCTGCCACAGGAATTCATCATCGATGAACAGGAGGGTATCCGCGAGCCGGCGGGGATGTCCGGCGTGCGCCTGGAGGCCAAGGTGCACATGGTCACCGGTGCGGTGTCGGCGGCGCAGAACATCATCAAGTGCGTGCGCCGCTGCGGGCTGGAGGTGGATGATGTGATTCTCGAGCAGCTGGCTTCCAGTTACTCGGTGCTCACCGAGGACGAAAAGGAGCTGGGCGTGTGCCTGGTGGACATGGGCGGGGGTACCACCGACATCGCGGTATTCACCCATGGCTCCATCCGCCACACCGCGGTCATTCCCATCGCCGGCGACCAGGTGACCAACGATATCGCCGTGGCCCTGCGCACACCCACCCAGTACGCCGAGGAAATCAAGATCAAGTACGCCTGTGCGCTGACCCAACTGGCCAGTCCGGAAGAAAGCATCGAAGTACCCGGCGTGGGTGATCGCCCGCCGCGACGCCTGGCGCGCCAGACCCTGGCCGAGGTGGTGGAGCCTCGTTAT
>DRKU01000025.1 GCA_011051615.1 Gammaproteobacteria bacterium | reverse complement strand
GGGGGAAAAGCTGTGGATCTGATCGAGGGCTTGGCTAAGAAACATAAAAAAATCCGGTGATCGTGAATGATCACCGGATTTTGATCCCATTTCCGGGCCAGTCAAGCAAGTTTTTTGCTTAACTGATCGGCATTAACCCTTGTGGTGTCTTTTTTTGTTTTCAGGGTTCGGAAGAAGCCGTCGAGGCCCGTTTCATAGTTGACGTTCCGTTGTCAGCCACCGTTTCTGGCATTTGCCAGCGTGAAGTAGAACGTCGCTCCTTTACCGGGCTGGCTTTCGCCGTAGATTTCACCATGATGACGGCGGATGATGCGAAAGACCGTGGCCAGTCCTACGCCAGTACCTTCGTATTCCCTGCCATGCAGGCGTTGAAAGGCGGTGAACAGTTTGTCGGCATAGGTGGGATCGAAGCCACAACCATTATCCCGTACATAACAGGTTCTTAAGCCATCCCTTTCGATGATGCCAAACTCGATACGGCAGTCATTACGCCGGTCGCGACTGTACTTCCAGGCGTTGCCCAGCAGATTTACGAGCACAACCCGTAACAGCTCAGGGTCACCTTCGACTTCAACGCCCTCAGTGATGCACCATTCCACCTTGCGTTCCGGATCCTGCTGCTGAAACTCCTCGGCGATTTCACGAGCATATTGTGAAAGATCGACTGGCTGGCGACGGATTTCCTGGCGGCTGACGCGAGACAGAACCAGCATGGCGTCGATCAGTTCGCCCATATAACGTGCTGCTGCGGCAACGCGTCGCAGGTAGTCCTGGCCGGTGGCATCCAACTGTGCAAGATTGTCATCCAGCAGGATCTGAGAAAAGCCATTGATGGCACGCAGTGGAGCGCGCAGATCGTGGGACACGGCATAGCTGAAGGATTCCAGTTCGCGGTTACTCTGTTCGAGATCCGCCGTGCGTTCTGCAACACGTGCTTCCAGTTCATCACGATGGAGGCGGATCTGTTCCTGGAGGCGGTATTCATCGGTGACATCGCGGAACACGAGTATGACACCGAGGATTTCACCATTGTTGTCACAGATGGGTGCGCCGCTGTCGGCGATCTGAAATTCGTCACCATTACGGCTGAGCAGCACGGTGTGATTCGCCAGTCCAACGATATTGCCGTTTTGCAATACCTTGTTGACGGGGTTTTCGACTTCCTCCCGCGTGTGGGCATTGCGGATACGAAAGACCTCGGTCAGTGGTTTGCCCAGGGCTTCATCGGCGGTCCAGCCGGTGAGCCGTTCGGCGACAGGATTCATGCGTGTGATCCGGCCCTCGGTATTCGTTGTAATCACGGCATCGCCAATACTGTCGAGGGTGCGCGACAGGTATTCTTCACGCTCGGCCAGTTGGCGGCGGGTTGCCTGTAACTTGCTATAGGCCGCCTGAAGTTCTCGCTGTGACGCACGTTGGTAAAGAAAGAGCAGCGTCAGCAGGAACAGCACGAGGCCCGCGGTAAGGAACCGAAAGCTCTGGCTGGCAAGGCGGCCGGCCTCGATATCGGCATGCATGGGTTGTTCACCCCGTGCGAGGACCTCGAGGGCGATCAGAAAGCTGGCAACGGCCTGCTGGTGCAGGCGTTGAATTTCCTTCACGACAATCATACCAGCCGTCTCTCCCTCCAGCTCGGCTCGCCGTTGCCATGAGGCCTGTTCGTCGGCTAGCCAGGTTTCGCTGGCGGCAGCGAACTGCTCAGTCAGGGCAATCAACTGTGTGTCGTACCGGGCCAACGCCTGGTAGTGCGCGATCTGCTCGCGTAGATCAGCGGCGGCCTCGTCGAGACGTTGCAGTTCGGGACTCGGCGCAGTGGCACCCTTGAGTCGCTGGATACGTATCATCGGTGGGCGCATGCGATCGAGCTGCTGGATGGCGAGCTGGGCGTGGTTACCTCTGGTGATTCGGTCAGGAATACCCAGGATCAGAAGCAGGACGAGATACAGGGTGATGCCGGCCAGTGCGGCCAGCAGCCCGCGAAGCTTGTTGCGGTGCATGATGGAGCATCGTCCCTGCCAGTGGCACTTTGAAGGGTTGAGAACCAGTCTACCCTATCGGGGCCATGCTGTATGCCTTTTCGGGGCTTCCCGAAACGCACAAAGTCATCGTCCCCTGGCTGCGCCAGACCTTGGAATTGTTTCATCGTGGCCGCATATGGAAGATGGAATGTGAAATCGAGTCGTGAACCCAACGGGGGAGGTAACTGCTATGGGAACTACAATCCATGAGGCAAGGACTATTACGGTAAATGGCCGGAAAATCCCGACCGATGAGGAAGGGTATCTGCTGGATCCCAACCAGTGGGATGAAGATGTCGCCAGGGCGCTTGCGGAACGTGAAGGTCTGACCCTGACCGATACCCACTGGGGCCTGATCAACTATTTCCGCGAATACTACGAGGATCACCAGGTAAACCCCTCCATGCGCAAGCTGGTGCTCACGCTGGGACGCCACCACGGGGAACCTTTTCACGACGCCAAGGCCTACGAGGAGTTTCTTTACGAGCTGTTTCCCACCTCACCCGTGGCGGAGTTGAGCAAGCTGGCCGGGCTGCCGAAACCCGAAGAACTACTGACTGGCGCGTGATCCCTGTTTCTGAACATCAATGCCACAGACCACTCCAGTGACGACGAGGCGGGCGTGAAATAACCGGCAGTCCCTCGGTGACTCCGGGCTGATCGTAGGCAGGGGGAAGCGCGGAAGTGCGCGAAGGCTTAAGGGAAAGCAGACGCTCGATGCGTGCCCGCGTGGGCGGATGGGTGCGCAGCAGTGAAGGTTGTGGTTCACGCCGACCGGGCAGGAAGACCTGGCTCAGCCAGCCACCACGTTGCTGGCGTTCCAGTTTTACCAGCGCGGAAGCGAGACCTTCCGGGTCACCGGTGAGGTGCGCGGCACCCAGGTCGGCATCGAACTCGCGCACCCGCGACAGCGCCAGTTGCAGGAGATCGGCGGCACCGGGTGCAAAGATCAGCAACAGGATGGCCGGCCAGGAAATGGCGGTGGCAGAGAACAGGATCAGTGGCAGGTTGATGAACAACAGCATCTGACCAAACAGGGACAGGACGCGCGCGGCGCGGCTTACGGTATCGGCAAGGCGCATGACCCAGATGTCATTGTTGCGGATGTGGCTGATCTCATGGGCCATGACACCCTGCAGTTCGCGCAGACTGAGATTGCGTAACATGCCATCGGTGACAAGAATGGCGGCATTGTCCTGACGACCCACGGTGAGGGCATTCATGATCCGACTGGGGATGTAATACAGGGTCGGCATCGTGGGTAGCCCGGCGTGGCGGGACAGGGTGGCGATCATCTCGTGCAGGGCAGGGACTTCACCTGGCGCGAGGGGGCGGGCCTGGTAGAGGTGCATCAGCATGCGAGGTGAGACCTGTGGCGCGAGGATGAATACCAGCGCGGTGGTGACGATGGCCCACCAGAACATCTCTCTGCCACCGAGGAGATAGGCCAGCAGGCCAAGGATCAATGTCATACCCAGCAGCATCAGCACCGATTGCACGGCGTTGAGCAACTTGTGCCGGAACAGGATCTCGTGGTTCATGGGCAGTTATTCGAACTGCCGCAGGCGTTGCCGCAGGTTGTGGATTTCGTCGATCAGGTCGAGTGCCAGCGCCGCCCCCGCCAGGTTGAGATCCAGATCACGCTGCAGGCGCAGGGCCGTCTGCATGCGCATCAGATCGGCACCGCTGAAGCGCCATTCCGAAGGTGTTCTACCGGTGGGGTGCACGATACCTTCTTCGATGAAGCGGAGTACCATCTCGGCATGCACGGCGCAGCGGTGGCAGAGTTCATTGAGCCCAAGGTAGCAGGTCTCGACG
>DRKU01000024.1 GCA_011051615.1 Gammaproteobacteria bacterium | reverse complement strand
GAACGGCGCAGGACAGGGATATGCATTGATGAATCTGAGCTGGCAAAAATCGCTTGCCTCGGCGGCACTGTTCACACTCGTTGTCACCATCCTGGTGCTCGCCGAACCCTGGAGCATGCATGATCATCCGGCACCCGCACGCGATGTCCTGCTGTCCTTTCTGCCCTACCTGCTGACCGTTGCCGGCATGGCACTCAGCATCATCTTCCGCCATAGCCGCGAATTCAACCTGCTGCTGTTCCTGCTGCTGCTGCACCTGAGCCTCGATCATTTCGTCTGGGCCGTGCCCGGTGACGATCCCCTCGTGGCCACGCTGCTGCCCCTGTTCATCCCGGCGGTGTTTCTCCTCAACGAACTCTTGCGTGAGCGCGGCGTGTTGTCACAGTACGGCCTGCTGCGCATCTGCCTCACCGGTTTGCTGGCCAGCCTGTTGATCCTGCTGCTGATGGTGCGACCCGAGGGGCTGGTACCCCTGTTACAGCTGCGCCTGCTGCCAACGGAATTTACCGCTTTCGGCCCCCTCAGCGATCTCGCGGCGGTATCGGCGCTGGGCACCGGCCTGTTTCTGCTCTATCGCTGTTTTCGTTATTCCGCCTGCCTGCAAAACAGCATCCTGTTCGCCTTCGTGGCGACGGTACTGGCCAGCATGCGCCTGGACAGCTGGGTGGCGGCCAACAGCTGGCTGATCACGGCCGAGGCCTTTCTCATCGCCGGCATCATCTTCAATTCCTGGAGCCTGGCCTGGTATGACGAACTCACCGGGCTGGCCTCGCGACGCGCCCTGCGCCAGCACCTGCAGCAACTGGGGCGGCGTTACACCATTGCCATGGTAGATATCGATCACTTCAAGAAGATCAACGACCGCTGGGGGCATGACACCGGTGATCAGGTATTGCGCATGGTGGCCGCGCAGTTACGCCAGATCCCCGGTGGCCACGCCTACCGTTACGGTGGTGAGGAATTCACCATCGTCTTTCCCGGTTACGATCGCGAAGAGAGCCAGGTGCTGATGGAATCCCTGCGCCAGCGACTGGAAGAACACCTGTTCCAGTTACGCGCCCGGCGCCGCCCGCGGCAACGGCCCACCAATGGCAAGCGCCCCGCCGCGCGTCGGGAAAAACCGGCGCTCAACGTTACCGTCAGCGTTGGTCTGGCGGAAAAGACCCCGCGACACCAGGCCGCGGAGGATGTTGTCACCGCCGCCGATCGCGCCCTCTACCGCGCAAAGCGCAGCGGCCGCAACCGCGTCGTCGCGATCTAAAGACAAGGGGCGAGGTTCGAGGGCTGAGGTTCTGATCCCCGCCCCCTGGCCCCCTCCCGAAGGGAGGGGGGAAGGATGAGCCTGGTCAAACGGCCCCCTCTCCCTTCGGGACCTCGGTGCCCCGCAGGGGTAGAGGGTTGGGGTGAGGGGATCAAAACCCTCGAACCTCGCCACTAGTTACTATCTTCCAGCGCCCGCGTGACGATCTCGGCCACGTCGCGCGACAGGCCGTCGTGATCGCGGATGGTCTCCAGCGCCTTTTTCATCAGGGCACGGCGCGCGCTGTCGTAGTGGTGCCACTTGAGGAAACCCTGTACCAGGCGCGCGGCGATCTGGGGATTGAGGGCGTCGAGCTTCAACACCTGTTCGGTGAGGAACACGTAGCCACTGCCGTCGGCGGCATGGAAGTGGATGGGGTTGGCGAGACAGAAGCGGCCGATGAGGCTGCGCACGCGGTTGGGATTGGTGTAGCTGAAGTCCTCGTGATCGAGCAGTTGGCGTACCCGCGCTGGCGTATCGGCGCGTTGTGACACCGCCTGCAGGGCGAGCCACTTCTCCAGCACCTGCGCGTCGTGGCGCCAGCGTTCATGGAACTGCGCCAGCAGGGCGTCGCGCGCGGGTACGTCGTGATCGTTGAGGGCGGCGAGTGCGCCCATGGTGTCGGTCATGTTGCTCGCCGACTGGAACTGCAACTCGGCCAGCGCCACCGCGCCGCTGTCACCGGTGGCAACGAGATATTCCAGGCAGCGATTCTTCAGCGCGCGCGCTGCCATGGCGACGCTGTCGAAGACATACGGGCCGTGGTCGTGGTATTGCGCATAGATCTGCTTGAGTTCCGGGTGCAGGACCTGCGCCAGGGTCTCGATCATGAAGCGGCGCGCGGCGTGGATGGCGACCACGTCGATCTCGTTGTACTGATCGCCGACATAGGCCTCGCCCGGCACACTGATGGCCTGCGCGCGCAGGGCCGGGTCCAGTGACGCATCGGTGAGCGTGGCGCGAAAGGCGTCGATAAGGGCGTCGTCCAGCACCAGTTCCTCGCCCGCCTGCACCGCGTCGACGAGCCGTTTCAACTGGCGCAGCATGAGAGTCTGCCCCGCGTCCCAGCGGTTGAACGCATCGCTGTCGTGGGAAAACAGGAACAGCAGTTCCGCATCGCGCCAGTCGCGCTCGATCTTCACCGGCGCGGAGAAACCGCGCAGCAACGAAGGCACGGGGTGCGCAGCGATGCCGGTAAAACGAAATTCCTGCTCGGCCTCGGTGATGGCGAGTACGCGCGTGCGCGGTGCATCCCCGCCCGTCTCACCTTCCAGTTGCAGCGGCAAGTCATTGCCCCCGGCATCGAGCAGGCCCACCGCCAGCGGAATATGGAAGGGCGCCTTGTCCACCTGCCCCGGCGTGGGCGCACAGCGCTGGCGCACGCGCAGGGTGTAGATGCCCGCCGTCGCGTCGAAGTCGTCGTCGATGTGCAGCACCGGCGTGCCGGCCTGGGAATACCAGCGGCGGAACTGTTGCAGATCGATGCCGTTGGCGTCTTCCATGGCGGCGACGAAATCGTCGGTGGTCACCGCCTGCCCGTCGTGGCGGTTGAAATAGAGATCGGTGCCGCGCCGGAAGCCCTCCGCGCCCACCAGCTCGCGCAACATGCGCACCACCTCGGCGCCCTTGTTGTATACCGTCACGGTGTAGAAGTTGCTGATCTCCATGTACTCGGCGGGGCGCACCGGATGGGCCATGGGCCCGGCGTCCTGGGCGAACTGGTGGATGCGCAGCACGTTGACGTCGTCGATGCGTTTCACCGCGCGCGAATTGAGATCGGCGGAGAACTCCTGGTCACGGAATACGGTGAAGCCTTCCTTGAGGCTGAGCTGGAACCAGTCGCGGCAGGTGACGCGGTTGCCCGACCAGTTGTGGAAATACTCGTGGCCGATGATGCTCTGGATGTTGTAGAAATCGTCGTCGGTGGCGGTCTCGGCGCTGGCCAGCACGCAGGAGGCGTTGAAGATGTTGAGGCTCTTGTTCTCCATGGCGCCCATGTTGAAGTCGTTGACGGCGACGATGTTGAAGATGTCGAGATCGTATTCGCGCCCGTAGACCTCCTCGTCCCAGCGCATGGCCTGCCTGAGGCTGGCCAGCGCATGGTCGCACTTGTGACGGTTCTCGGCCTCCACGTAGATGCGCAGGTCCACCTCGCGCCCGCTCAGGGTGGTAAAGCGATCCTGCTGGCAGACCAGGTCACCGGCCACCAGCGCGAACAGGTAACTGGGCTTGGGAAAGGGATCGTCCCACTCCACGAAGTGCCGCCCGTCGTCGAGATCCCCGCGGGCCACGTCATTGCCGTTGGAGAGCAGCACCGGGTAACGCTGTTTGTCGGCGACGAGGCGCACATGGTAGCGCGCCATGACGTCGGGGCGGTCGGGAAAAAAGGTGATGCGGCGAAAGCCCTCCGCCTCGCACTGGGTGCACAGCATGGCACCCGAGGCATAGAGGCCTTCCAGCGCCGTGTTGGCCGAGGGCACGATGCGGTTGACGATGCGCAGCACGCAGTGATCCGCCGCGCAGGGAATGCGCAGGTGCTCGGCATCGAGCGCGTAGTCATCGGCACCCAGCGCCACCCCGTCGCGCGTCACCGACTCGAGGGTGAGGCCCTGCCCATCGAGGACAATGTCCGCCCCGGCATCGGTGCTGTCGGGATTGCGGCGCAGGTGCAGCTCGGCCGTCACGCGCGTGTCGTCGGCATCAAGGTCGAACTCCAGCCGTACCTGCTCCACCCGCCAGGGTGGCGGTGTGTAGTCTTTCAGGTAGATGATCTGCGGGTACGTATCCTCGGTGCTGCGGTTGTCCACATCAGTCCTCGTCGTCAGGTTTTCGATTTGTGTCCGGTCCCACCTTCCGGGCGGCGCAGGGCACGGCCACGGCGCAGGGCGGCGGGACCGAAACGCTGCTTGATGGCATCGCCCACTTCATCCACCCCCGGCGCGGCTGGCACCGCGTCATCGGTGGCGAACAGGTCTGCCTGGCGTCGGTCCCCGCCCCGCCCGTCGTCCAACCCGCTCACCCCCATGCCCAGCAGGCGCACGGGGCGGGCCAGTTCGATGCGCGTATCGAGCAGGCGGCGCGCCGCGCGCAACAGGGTGGCGGTGTCCTGTACCGGCTGCGGCAGTGTAACCGAGCGCGTCACGGTGCGGAAATCGTCGAAGCGCACCTTGATGAAAACGGTAGCCGCGTGCAGATGCTGGCGGCGCAGACGCCAGGCCACCTGCTCGGTGAGCTCGGCGAGACAGGTGGCCAGCATGGCGGGAGCGTCGATATCTTCGGCGAAGGTGGTCTCCTGCGACAGCGAACGGGCGCGCCGGTCGCTGACCACCGGACGCGGATCGCGGCCGTGGGCCAGCGCCCACAGGTGGCGACCCAGCTTGCCGAAGCGCTCGGCCAGCAGGGTCTCCGGCTGGGCGCGCAACTGGCCGATGGTACCGATGCCAAGCCCCGCCAGCGCCTGCTGCGTGACCTTTCCCGCGCCCCACAGGCGCGACACCGGCAGGGGATCGAGAAAGACCTGCACAGCGTCCTCGGCCACCACCACGAAGCCGTCGGGCTTGTCCACGTCCGAGGCGATCTTGGCGACGAACTTGGTGGGCGCCACCCCCACCGAGGCCACCAGCGCCAGTTCGTTGGCAACGTCGTCCTTGATGCGCCGGGCGATATCGGCCTCGCTGCCGAACAGGCGGGTGCTGGCGCTGACGTCGAGGAAGGCCTCGTCCAGCGACAGGGGTTCGATCTCGGGAGTGTAGCGCGCGAAGATGGCGTGGATCCGGCGCGAGACCTCCATGTAGTGCGGCATATCCACCGGCAGGCGCACCAGCCCCGGGCAACGGCGCTGCGCCTCGGCCATGGGCATGGCGCTGCGCACCCCCGACTGACGCGCCACGTAGTTGGCCGCCGCCACCACGCCCCGGCCCCGCGCCGGGCCACCCACCGCCACCGGCTGGCACGCCAGCTCGGGCCGCCGGCGGATCTCCACCGAGGCATAGAAGGCGTCCATGTCGATGTGTATCACGGCGATCGCTCCATGAAGCAGCATGATACGCTGCGGCCGACAGAGAACGAAGCCGGGAGAGAGGAAACCGCCATGTGTGGGCGTTTCATGCTCTACAGCAACAGCGAGGCCATTGCCGCCCACTTCGGCGCGCGCCTGGCGCCGGAACTCAAGGCCCTGCTGGTGCCGCGTTACAACATCGGCCCCGGCAGCCCGGTGCTCGGCATTCGCCAGGGTAGCGAGAGGGGCCGCGGCAGGGACGGGGCGCCCCGTCCCGAGGCCACCCATTTCCTCTGGGGGCTCATCCCCGCGTGGGTAAAGGCGGGGCCGGAAAACCGCCCCGACTGGCGCCTGAACCTGTTCAACGCCCGCCTGGAGACGGCGGCGGAAAAACCCGCCTTCCGGGGCGCATGGCGCCATCGGCGCTGCCTGCTGCCCGCTGACGGCTTCTACGAGTGGCAGCGCCGCGAGGACGGGAGCAAGCAGCCCTGGTGTATGCAGGCCCGGGACGGCGACCTGCTGGCTTTCGCGGGCCTGTGGGATGCCTGGCACGGGCCGGATGGCAGCGTGCTGCAGAGTTGCACCATTCTAACCACAGGGGCGACGGGGGAATTCAAACGCATCCATGGGCGCATGCCGGTGATCCTCGCCCGCGAGGACTACGCACCGTGGCTGGCCGCCGAGCCCCTCACCCCGGACAGGGTCCGTCCCTGCCCGCCGGAGACCCTGCGCTGGTTCCCGGTGGGCCGCGGCGTCAACAACCCGCACGCGGAGGGACCGCAGCTCATCCGGCCGCTGGCCGGGGAGACCGAAGACTGAACAATGCTGACCAGGGGACGCAACCGGGAGATTACCGTGTCAGCATTGAAAAGTAGCGAGGTGCGAGTTGTGGATGGGGACTCAGAACCAGGTGCG
>DRKU01000023.1 GCA_011051615.1 Gammaproteobacteria bacterium | reverse complement strand
GGAAAGCGCGCAGCGCTTGTCCGGGATCCAGGGGTTAAAGCCGCCGGGACAACAGGAACGGCGATATCGTGATCAGTGGTACAGGCCATGGTGGACAGCGCGGTCCCGCAACTGGATTCCGGGTTGCCGCCTTGCTTCGCGCGGCGGCCCCCGGAATGACGGTTATCATATTGTCGTCATCCCGAAAGCGCGCGGCGGCCCCCGGAATGACGGTTATCATATTGCCCTCATCCCGAAAGCGCGCAGCGGAATGACGGGAGAATAAGCTCTGTGTGCTCCGTGGTTAAAGAAAGATAAAAACCGAAAGCAGATTTCTCATGGCAACGAAAAAGAAAGCAAAAAAGAAGGCGAAGAAGAAAGTCGCGGCAAGGAAGACGACACGCAGGAAGACCGCGCGTAAGAAGGGCAAGCTCTCGCCACGCAAGGAGAAGCAGGGCCTCACCGCGGCACAAATGGTGCTCGATGTCGCGGATGCGAAACTGGCGACGCTGGTGGAAGAGGTGCAGGCGGCCGGCGGCGCGCCCATTGGCGCCTATCGTGAACCCCTGTCCGGGCGTCCCATACTCATGGCAGCCCTGCCCATCAAGGCCGTACAACCGACACCCTTTCAGCGCGATCTCTCGCCCACTCACGTGAAGCGCCTGGCGGAGAAGATCGAGGAAAGCGGTGCCTTTCTCGATCCCCTCATCGTGGTGCGCGGCGAGGACGGCCAGTTGTGGACGCCCAATGGCCGCCACCGCCTGGCAGCGGCGAAGATGCTCGGCCTGCGCCAGATCACGGCGCTGGTTTCGCCCGACGAGGACCTGTCGTTCCGCATCCTGGCCCTGAATACGGAAAAGGCCCACAACCTCAAGGACAAGAGCCTGGAGGTGATCCGCATGGCACGCAACCTGGCCGAGCGCAAGGCGCGCGCCAAGGAGATCGATTATGCCAACGAGTTTGAAGCGCCCTCGCTGCTGACCCTCGGCATCATCTATGCCGACAACAAGCGCTTCGCCGGCAGCGCCTACAATCCCTTCCTGCGCAAGGTCGATCGCTTCAGCGACAAAACCCTGCGCGCCAGCCTCAGGCAACGCGAGGCCTGGGCGGCACGCCTGCTGGACATCGACTACCAGGTGAAGGACATCATCGAACAACTCAAGGCGCGCGGGTTCAAGTCACCCTATTTGCGCAATCTCGTCGTCGCGCGCATCAATCCGGTTCGCTTTCATCGCCAGAAGAAGGGCGTGAGCACACCGCCCATGAGCATGTCCGTGGCGCTCACGCGCATGGCCGCCGCGGCGCGTAAATTCGACGTGAGTTCGGTGCGCCCCGGTGACCTGGCGCTGGTGGCAGCCCTGAGTGCGGAGTAATCCTCGTGCGTTTTCCCCAGCTGGATATCGGTGATCGCTTCGAGTACCAGGGCAAGATCTGGACAAAGAACGGGCCGCTCACGGCCGTGCGCCAGTCAGACGGGCAGAGTGCCATGATCCCGCGCTATGCCAGTGTCAGTCGCATCGAAGCAGTGGAGCAGGGTGAGGCTGAGGAGAGCAGTGAAGTGCAGGGCATTTCGCCTGCCGAACTCGACCGGCTGCTCGACGTGATGCTGGAGAGGATTTTCGTCCTGCTCGACGGCACTGCCGAACTGTCCGAGGATACCCGCGAGGTACTGCGTTCCCGTCTGCGAAGTATTCAGAAAGACATTCAGGCGATGGCGTGGCAGCGGTGAATGCCTGCATTCCGCACGATTTGGCCAGCTGCTGGATAAAAACATTTCACCGCGAAGGTCGCGAAGAAACGCAAAGGGCAATAAAAGTGACGTCTGCGTTGCGGCCCTTTGCGTCCTTCGCGGTTTAACTTGTCTTTCGCGGGAGTTGTTCCATCGTAAAGGCCGCGAAGTAACACAAAGTGCAATAAAAGTGACGTCTGCCTTGTGGTCCTTTGCGGTTGAGCTCGTCTTTTGCAGTTGGAAACGTTTTTCAGTTCACCGGCAGTTTCGCGCGCAACTCATCGCGATCGAACCACCACTTGTCTTCGGCCATGATGTCGAGGATCTTTGACAGGCGCGGCAGGAATACCGCCGGGTCACGCAACTCCAGGCGATCCATCCACGTATCCAGCTCTTCCTGGGTTTCTACCTGGCTGTGGCGACGTGCCACGCGTGCAATGAGGTTGCTACTGAGGAAGGTCACCGAGGTATGTTGTTTCTCGTCCACGGCGCGCATGTCGGCGACGTAGTGGGCGACCACCGCCGCTACCGCCGCGCCGTCGGCATGGTCCGGTGTCTCGTCGACGATATTGGACAGCATGCCGATGGTCAGTTCAATGCTGACGGGATAGGTCACCGCCAGCCATACACCATGGGCCAGCGCGACGATGGAGGCCGGCTGTTCACTGTGATAGAGAATGTCACAGGCCTCGGCGGCCGCCTGCCATTGTTCGCGCTTGATGAAGGTGGTCAGCGCACCACGCGCATATTCCCAGGCCGCACCGTTGCGTTGCAGGTTGAGCATCAGCTCGGCGATCTCCATTTCCAGTTTTGCGCGCTCGAGCAGATCGGTGGACGGCGGCAGGCTCTGGAAACGCTGCTCGCACTGGCGCAGGCGGGTTTCCAATTCCGCGCGGGTGGTTTCGTCGAACAGGGGAGCACCAGTGGTGGTGACGGCTGCTTCGCTATCTGTCGAGGTATCGGCGTCGTTGTCGTTCATGCTTGTCATCTGGTTGAGTTGGCGGCCGGGCATTATTGGGGAGGCGTGGCGGCAAGTCAACGTGCCGTCATTGTGGGTTTACCCCCTGCGGTGCATACCGCTATAGTTTGCAGGGACTTGAATGGAGGAACGCACATGAGCGATGCCCTGTGTTGCTGGCGTTGTGGCGAGACCATCGTGCGCGAGGACCTGCCCATCACGCGCCAGTCGCGTTGCCGCCACTGTGGTGCGGATCTGTATGTCTGTCGCCAGTGTCGTTTCTACAACCCGCGCCTGTCGCGCAAGTGCGAAGAAGATCGCGCCGAACCGGCGCGCGCGGTGGATGTGGCCAACTTCTGTGACTGGTTCGAGGCGGTGTCGCCGGCCACGAACGGCAAGCGGGCCGATGCCGAGGAGGCGGCGCGCAGGCTGGCGGCCCTGTTCGGCGAAGAAACGGGGATCGGTACTGCTGACACGGTGGACGATCCGGCGGCGAAAATGGCGGCGCTGTTGCAGGACGCAGAGAAGAAGCAAGACTAGAGTGCCGGCATTGCCCCCGCCGTCGGGGCCTCCGGCTTCCGGCCCTGCGTGAGTCAGCCTTCGCCCCCGACGGCGATGCGCCGATTGCGGGGCACGATAGCGCTGACGCGGTGGACCATCCGGCCGCGAAAACCTGTCATTTCGCGTACCGCGGGCCACCGGGAATTCGGAATTTTCATTTGGTCGGGGAAGGAGAGTTATGCGTTATCGCGTGGGAGAAGAGGTGCTGGCGAAGACTGGTGTTTATGAAGGAATGCTGGTGGCGACGGTGATCATTGGCCTGCTCATGGGGATCGGCTTCGTCATCGGCGGCTGGCGCGGTCGCCAGTACTGGCTGGCCATCTGGGGCGGGGGACTGGTGATCGCCAGCCTCGTCTACCTGACCTGGGCCGCATTTTTCGCCCCGTGAAGGGATAAGGGCGCTGGCTCCACGCGGCAATGGCCGGGCTTGCGCCAGTTCGCGCCATGCCCGATGGTCCTCACCGGGCATGGTCAATTCAGGCGTCGATCAGGCGAACTGATCGGTGTCCGCTCCCAGCCGTCCGTAATGTTTGAGCAGGACCAGTACCCCGGCCGTGATCATGCCCGCGCCCGAGAGCAACGACAGGGGCGAGAACAGCAGAGTGGCGAAAATACCGGCGGCAATCAGCAGAATGGCAATGGACTCATAGATGGGATGTGTCATGGTTTATTTCCCTGAGTTATATATGGGTTTAAGCTTACCCCTCAAATTGTGACGCACATCACAGTTTGATACCCCATATATAGGCGCTGCCGATCTCCCTGTCAAACCGTTCAGGGGGCATTTTTTCGCCAGATCAACAAGATAGAAAACCTTACGAGGCAACTCCGGCGCCCGGCACTGGTTTGCTCAGGGTTTGCGGGCCAGCAACTGCAATACGCTGGAGGTGCCGTGGTGGTGACGGCCCTCGTGGACCTCCCGCACGCGATGTTCGAGGCCGAGGATCTCGGCCTCGGCAAAGTCGCCCTCCAGATCCTCGCGGGTGTAGAGCATCTCCAGGCTGGGTGGGCCACCGGTACCGTAGTCGAGCTGGTCCTTGTGGTAGGCCTCGAGGATCAGCAGCCCGCCGGGTTTGAGCGCACGGAGCAGGGCATGGTGCATGGCGGTACGGTGTTCGGGGGAGAAGTGGACGAAGATGGCCACTGCCACGTCGAACGCATTCGTCGGCCAGTCCCACTCGGTGAGGTCCGCACACAGGGTGGTGAGGCGCACGCCGCGCTCCGCGGCCAGCCGACGCGCCTTGTTGATGCCTTCCTGCGAGTAGTCCACCGTGGTCACGTCCAGGCCCTGTGCGGCCAGCCAGACACCGTTGCGGCCTTCACCGTCACCGATGCTGAGGGCCGTCTGGCCGGCTTCGAGGCGTGCGCGCTGGGCGACGAGAAATTCGTTGGGGTGGGTGCCGTAGGCATACTCGTCCTCGGCGTAGCGACTGTCCCAGAAATCTTTCATGTGCTGTCGTTTTCCTGTGGCTGGGGGTAGTGGATGCTGAGTATATAAAAGGTACGTTCACCCTCGGGCGTGGCGACGCGTACTTCATCGTCGACGGCCTTTTTCAGCAGGGCCTGTGCCATGGGGGCGTCGAGACTGATGTAGGCCGGGTCACGGTCGAACTCGTCGGGGCCGACGATGCGGTAGCGGTGGCTGGCGCCCTCGGCATCTTCCAGTTCCACCCAGGCACCAAGAAAGACGCGCGAGGTGTCCGCTGGCGAGGCCGCCACCACGTTCAATGCCGGCAGGCGTTTCTGCAGATAACGGATGCGCCGGTCGATGCCCGCCAGTTCCTTCTTGCGGTAGATGTACTCGGCGTTTTCGGAGCGATCCCCTTCCGCGGCCGCCGCCGACAGTGCCGCGGTGACCACCGTGCGCCGTGCCCACAGCGCGTCGAGTTCCTGCTGGAGCAGGGCAAAGCCCTCGGCGGTGATATAGGGCGAGGCCCCGGGTTGTGGCGGACGGTAACGGCCCATGGGTACAGCATCAACCGGTCAGATCTGATGCACGCATGATACCGTCATGATCGCACGGGCGCGATATACTCTCGTTCATGTCCATGCAAGCCGCACGCGATAAAACTGCCGCGGCCGCATTCCTGAACTGGCTGGCGCCGTTGCAGGACGCGGCCCGTGCGCAGCGTCACCGTTACCTGGTGGTCCTCGGCGGCGCACGTCCCTGGAGCAGGGTCCTGATGCAGGCCCTGTTGCGCGAGGCACCCCAACTACCCACCCTGTGGGTCGGGGAAGCGGCACCCCTGCCAGCGACGGAACACGCGGTGGAGCTTGTCGCCGTGTCCGAGGCCGTCCGGTGTATCGGGCAGGAAACCGATCGTCTGATCTACGATGCCTGGGCGGGGCTGGATGTGGATGCCTTTGCGGCGGTGACGGGAACCCTGCGTGCCGGTGCGGCGCGGGGTGGTCTCATGTTCCTGT
>DRKU01000022.1 GCA_011051615.1 Gammaproteobacteria bacterium | reverse complement strand
GTGCAGGGCAGCCGGTGGTGGTGCACGAGGCGCAGGCCGAGGTGGGCCACCGCTTCCAGGCCGACCTGCAGGGGCTGGAGAACTGGACCACGGAAGAGGATGTCCTCACGGTGATGCAGGCCGAAGGGCTGAGCACCGATTTTCGCCATCTGCCGGGAACTCGTGGGCTGGCGTATGACCACTGGCGCAATGCCTGGCCTGTTGAGAGCGATGTCCCACTGTTCTATCTGGTGGAACGGGGTCCGCGACCGGGTTCGCTCGATAGCGCCCTGCTGGCACAGGCACAGGAACTGGGCGCCGAGGTGCGCTTCAACAGCCGCCTGAATAAGATCCCGGGTCCGGGGGTGCGCGCCGTGGGGCCGCGCGCCGCCGACGCCATTGCCGTGGGCTATCATTTCGAGACCGACATGGACGATGGTTTCTGGGTCATTTGTGACGATCATGTGGCACCGCAGGGCTACGCATATCTACTTGTCTGGGACGGCTACGGGACAGTGAAGAGCTGCATGTTTAGCGGTTTTAAACAGGAAAAACTTTATGTGGAGCGCACCGTCAGGGCCTTCGAGGAACTGGTGGGCCTGAAAATGCGTGATCCCCGTCCCCACGGCGGTGTAGGCAATTTCCGTATTCCGGTACAGCCTTTTCCCGCAGGGCGACCGGTGGTCGGTGAGCAGGCCGGTTTTCAGGATACCCTGTGGGGTTTCGGCATGCGCCATGCGATGATGTCGGGCGTGCTGGCGGCGCAGAGCCTGCTGGAGGGCAGCGACTACAACGCGCTGTGGCGTAGTGCGTTTGGCGCGCAGATGGAGACCTCGGTGGTCAATCGAGCCCTCTTCAGCCTGGTGGGTAATCGGGGTTACCGCTGGTTTCTGCGTAAGGCCTCTGCGGCAGGCGATCTGCGTGGATTCTTGCGCCGGCAGTACGGTGCTTCGAAACTGCGGAAACTGCTTCTGCCCTGGGCGCGGCGTCGCTATCGCAGTGCGCGTAAGGACAGGAGCTGCGATCATGTCGATTGTAACTGCGTGTGGTGCCGCTGCGGCGGCGAGATGGCCTGAATCATGAGACCGTTGTTATTTGTTTAACTGTAAAGATCTGAAGAGGAAAAAATGGATATCTATATTATTGCGACGAAAGGCTGTAGCCACTGTACAAATTTGAAGCATGAGTTGAGCGATCTTGGCTATGACTGTGAAATCAAATATGCCGAGGACCATCCCGATCTGGTGGAGAAGTTTCAGATCCGCCATTCGCCCAACCTCGTCGTCAACGAGGAAGTGGTATTTCGGGAGCAGCCGACAGAAGGGCAGTTGAAAGCCTTTTTCGAGGCCTTATAGAGTCAGAAGCGCTGTCGGCATATGCGGAGTGGGAAATAAAATGAACAACAACGAGGACAATATGAAAGATCCAGTTTGTGGTATGGATGTTACGCCGGCGAAGGCGGCGGCGCAGTCTGACTACGAAGGGCAGACGTACTACTTCTGTTCCATCCATTGTCATGACAAGTTCGTCGCGGCACCGGCCGAATATGCCGGCGAGGCCAAACCTGTAGACCCCGTGTGCGGCATGAGCGTGGACCCGGAGCATCCTGCCGCTACTGCCGAGTATGACGGTCAGACCTGGTATTTTTGTTCCACTCATTGTCACGACAAGTTTGTCGCCGATCCCCGGGCCGTGCTCGAAGGCGGCAACAAAGCAGAGGTGGCAGAGGCCTCGGAATATTTCTGCCCCATGTGCCCCGAGGTGCATGCCACCGAACCCGGCGCCTGCCCCAGTTGTGGCATGGCGCTGGAACCCAAGATGGTGCCGCTAAGCCAGACGAAGACCGAGTATGTCTGCCCCATGCACCCGGAAGTGGTGCAGGACCACCCTGGCAGCTGCCCCAAGTGTGGTATGGCCCTGGAACCGCGCACCGTGGAACTGGAGGAAGATACCAGCGAACTGGATGACATGACGCGGCGCTTCTGGGTCAGCACTATATTGGCCATCCCGGTGTTTCTGCTTGCCATGGGATCGGCATTCTGGCCCGAGAAGGCAGCGGAACTTATTAATCCGCGTACGCGCCAGTGGATTGAGCTTATATTGGCAACGCCGGTGGTCTGGTGGGGTGGCTGGATATTCTTCGTCCGCGGTTGGCGTTCCATCATTACCTGGAACCTCAATATGTTCACCCTCATCGCCATTGGTGTGGGGATCGCCTGGACATATAGTGTCATCGCCGTACTGTTTCCCAACATCTTCCCGACGGAAGTGGCCGAGGTCATCAATGGCACCAGGATCGTGGAGGTCTATTTCGAAGCCGCGGCCGTGATCACGGCACTGGTCCTGCTTGGCCAGGTGATGGAACTGCGTGCCCGCAGCCGCACCAATGCGGCGATCAAGATGCTGCTGGGCCTGGCGCCGAAGACCGCGCGTGTCGTGCGCGAAGACGGCAGCGAAGAGGACATTCCGCTGGAGCAGGTCAAGGTGGGTGATATCCTGCGCGTACGCCCGGGTGAGAAGATCCCGGTGGACGGCACGGTGCAGGAGGGTGAAAGCAACGTCGATGAGTCCATGGTTACCGGTGAGCCCATCCCGGTGGAAAAGCATGCCGGTGACAAGCTCATCGGCGCCACGGTCAACGGCACCGGCAGCTTGCTGATGCGTGCCGAACGCGTTGGTGCCGACACGCTGCTGGCGCAGATCGTGCAAATGGTGGCCGAAGCGCAGCGCTCGCGGGCGCCCATCCAGAAACTGGCCGATGTCGTGTCCAGTTACTTCGTGCCCATTGTAGTGATCGCATCGGTGATTACTTTCTTTGTGTGGTGGAGCTGGGGACCGGAACCGCGGTTGTCCTATGCCGTCATCAACGCCGTCGCAGTATTGATCATCGCCTGTCCCTGTGCCCTGGGTCTTGCCACGCCCATGTCCATCATGGTGGGTACCGGCCGTGGCGCCACCATGGGTGTCCTGATCAAGAATGCCGAGGCGCTGGAAGTGATGCGCAAGGTGGATACGCTGGTGGTGGACAAGACCGGTACCCTGACGGAAGGCAAACCCAGGCTGGTGTCTGTCGTTGCCGTCGATGGTTTCAAGGAACATGAAATCCTCCGGCTTGGCGCCAGCCTGGAGCGGGCCTCGGAACACCCGTTGGCCGAAGCGATCGTGCGTGGCGCGGAGGAAAAAGGCACGGAATTATCGGCTACCGATGATTTCCAGTCGGTCACCGGCAAGGGCGTCACCGGTCAGGTCGACGGTCACGCCATTGCCCTGGGTAACCTGAAGCTACTCGAAAGCCTGTCCATCGATCCTGGTGAGCTGCCGCAGCTCGCCGAAACGGGACGTACCGAGGGCCAGACGGTGATGCTGGTCGCCATAGACGGCAAGGCGGCGGGCCTCATTGGCGTGGCCGATCCCATCAAGGAGTCCACACCGGAAGCCATTCGCGACCTCCATGAAGAAGGTCTGCGAGTTGTCATGCTCACCGGTGACAGCCGCACCACCGCCGAGGCGGTGGCACGCAAGCTGGGTATCGATCAGGTGGAGGCGGAAGTCCTGCCCGATCAAAAGGCGGAGATCGTCAGGAAGCTGCAGGGACAGGGTTATACCGTGGCCATGGCCGGTGACGGCATCAACGATGCGCCGGCGCTGGCTCAGGCCCAGGTGGGTATCGCCATGGGTACGGGTACCGATGTGGCGATGGAAAGTGCAGGCGTAACCCTGGTCAAGGGGGACCTGCGCGGTATCGTGCGTGCGCGCCGGCTGAGCCGCGCCACCATGCGCAATATTCGCCAGAACCTTTTCTTCGCTTTTGTGTATAACACCGCTGGCGTGCCTGTTGCCGCTGGCGTGCTTTACCCGTTCTTTGGGCTCGATGCCATGCTGAACCCCATGATCGCCGCGGCTGCCATGAGCTTCAGTTCGGTGTCGGTTATTACCAATGCATTGCGTTTACGTAACGTCAAGCTCTAGATATCCCAGGCACAGCGAGGTGGCATCATGAAGTTCAGAAAGGTAACAGCAATCTTCCCGGAGCTGGATCTGAAAAAGGTTGAAGAGGCGTTGATGGATATCGGTGTACCGGGCATGACCGTAACCCGCGCCCATGGCTTTGGTGAATACCGGAATTTCTTTGCCGAGGACTGCATGAGTGACTGTGTGCGCGTGGAAATTTTCACCGAGGCCGAAAAGGCGCCGGAGATCGCCGACACTATCGCGCGAACGGTGCATGAGGGCATGACCAGTGATGGCATGATTGCCATTCTGCCGGTGGAAGAGTTCATGCATATTCGCCAGTACGGCCAGTAGTCCCCGGGCAAGGTCCCCCGTGGTCGGGGCAGGGTTCGGAGATAACGATGACTGGAGACGCCAGAGACCAGGATGATGCCTTCGTGGTGCGCAGGAAGGTTCGCCTGCG
>DRKU01000021.1 GCA_011051615.1 Gammaproteobacteria bacterium | reverse complement strand
CATTCCCGCGCGACGTGCAGGGATGCACAAGTGCCGCAAGAGACAGGATGTCGGGAGCGGCCAGGCGGGAATCCATGTCAACGAGGCAGGCGAAGTCCCGGAATAGCGTAAACAACCCCCCCCGTGTGCCCCATGCGCCCCGTGGTGAATTCCCTGTTCCCTAAGGTTCCTCTTCCTCTTCCTCGTCCTCCGCGCG
This sequence comes from Gammaproteobacteria bacterium, assembly GCA_011051615.1. Taxonomy (GTDB): domain Bacteria; phylum Pseudomonadota; class Gammaproteobacteria; order CAMYNG01; family CAMYNG01; genus HyVt-448. Next base: position 12,890 of record DRKU01000021.1, on the reverse strand, counting down.
CTCGATGAGACGGCCGTTGTAGCGGCGCAGCTCGAAGGCGGTGAGCTTGCCGTTCTTGCGCCGTTCGATACGTACCGGCAGGTAGTCCAGCGACGGTGCGACCCACAGGGTGAAGCGTTCCGGGCGTTCATTGGGGATCTGTTCGATGCGCAGCAACTCCAGTGTGCCATCGCTCAGTGGCCAGGTTTCCCGGCCCTTGCGCCGAAAGGCATACTCCTGCAAACCGTCTTTCAGTGCCAGGGTGAAGTTGACGTACTTTCGCCCACGGCGCAGTCGCAGCATGAGATCGATCTGGAAACCGAGCAGATCGGCGGCGTCGCCCGGCAGGGGAAAGGTCTCACCGTTGTGTGCATAGCGTGTCTCGTCACCACGCCAGTCGAAAACCACGTCGTAGTGTTCTTCCTCGCTGCCGCCGGTCTTGTCGTAACGATATTCCAGCGGCCGCAGCTGGCGGCGGTGGAGCCGAAAGGTGCTGGTTTCACGGATATGGTCCGGGACCAGCAGGGCAATGAAGCCGGTGGCATGGGCCAGTGATTCATAACGCCAGCGCCCCTCCGGCAGGGCGACCAGGCGACGCTCGGCGATGCCCACCTCGATGTCGTCCTTGAACAGGGCATACTCGGCCTCGAAGGGTGCCAGCACGGGTTTTGTCGGCCGGGCGGGTTCCGCCACCACCACCGGCAGCCACAGCAGGCCGATGAGCATCATGCCTGCCAGCAACCGTCTCATGCGCGATGCAGGGCGAGCTGTAGCTGATCGGGACTGGCGGGCTGGCCGTTCCATAAGGTAAGCATGTTCTCCGTATCCATTTGCACCGTACCCTGTGCGATCAGTGTTAACGCACGCGGGTAGAGAAGGTGTTCCACCTCGTGTACGCGTGCGGCCAGGGTCTCGGGGGTATCCCCCGCTTTCACCGGCACGCGGGCCTGCAGGATCAGCGGGCCGTCGTCCAGCGCAGGCGTGACGAAGTGCACCGTTGCACCGGTCTCGCTATCACCGGCGGCCAGTACGCGCGCGTGGGTATTGAGTCCCTTGTATTTGGGCAACAGGGAGGGGTGAATGTTCACCAGGCGTCCCAGGTAGTGGTGCACGAAGTCATCGGTGAGGATGCGCATGAAGCCGGCCAGTACCACCAGTGCTTCGGGCCCGCCGTGTTCGTCGATGGCTGCCATGAGGGCATGGTCGAAAGCCGCGCGGTCGGGGTGATCGTGGTGGTCGATGACCACGGCAGGGATACCGGCGGCGCGCGCGCGCTCCAGGCCATGGGCCTCGGGGCGGTTGCTCACCACCAGGCGAAGATCCAGTGGCAGGCCCTGTTCGTGCGTGGCGTCGATGATGGCCTGCAGGTTGCTGCCGTTGCCGGAGATGAGAATGACGACGGGACGTGCGTCGCTCATGGGCGTGGATGCCTCAGCCGATGTGCACGCGGGGTGCGGCGTCGCCCGCGCCACCGGACTCGATGCGACCGATGACCTGCGTCTGCTCGCCCTGCTGCGCCAGCAGTGACAACGTGGCCTCTGCATCCGCGGCGGCGACCGCCAGCACCATGCCGATGCCACAGTTGAAGGTGCGGTACATCTCCTCGTCGACGATGTTGCCCTGTTGCTGCAACCAGTCGAAGACCGCGGGGCGCGTCCAGCTCGACGCGTCGATGTGTGCCACCGTGCCCGTGGGCATGACCCGCGGCAGGTTTTCCAGCAGGCCACCGCCGGTGATGTGGGCGAGGGCATGGACCGGCACCTGCTCGAACAGGGCCAGCAGGGGTTTGACGTAGATGCGCGTCGGCGCCAGCAGGCGCTCGATGAGGGTGGCGCCGTCGAAGGCATCGTCGAGGCCCGCACCGCTGTGTTCGATGACCTTGCGGATCAGCGAATAGCCGTTGGAATGTGGCCCGCTGGAGGACAGGCCGATGAGTACGTCGCCCGGGGCTACCTTGCTACCATCGATGATCTTCGCCTTCTCCACGATGCCGACGCAGAAACCGGCCAGATCGTAGTCCTCACCCTCGTACATGCCGGGCATCTCGGCGGTCTCGCCGCCGATGAGCGCGCAGCCCGATTGCACGCAGCCGTCGGCGATGCCGCGGACTACCGCCTCGGCGGTGTCCAGCGACAGGTGCGCGGTGGCGTAGTAGTCGAGGAAGAACAGGGGTTCGGCGCCCTGCACGATGAGATCGTTGACGCACATGGCAACCAGATCGATGCCGATGGTGTCGTGGCGTCCACTCTGGATGGCGAGGCGCAGCTTGGTACCGACGCCGTCGGTGCCCGAGACCAGCACTGGTTGCCGGTAGCGGTCCAGTGGCAGCTCGAAGAGTGCGCCAAAGCCGCCGAGGCCGGCCATGACTTCCGGGCGGCGGGTGCGTACGGCGTGGGGCTTGATGCGATCCACCAGCGCGTTACCGGCGTCGATATCGACGCCCGCGTCCCGGTAGCTGAGGGAAACCTCGGACTTGCCGTCACCCGGGTTCTGTTTGCTGGACAATGGCCTGCTCCTGAACTGACAAACCGGCTGCCGCCGGTGGAAGACAAACACCGACAGGCGCCGGCGGTGATGCGGTGCGGCTCCCTGCGGGCTCGCCTGCACCGAGGGCGATAGTCTATCAATTCGGTCGCGGCCGCGAAACGCGGTGTGGTGCATACATGCCGTGGCGGCGGGGGGGGATGATATGTTAGGCACGCTGGACAACACCGCCCGAGAGGAGATGGCAGACTTATGAAGAACTGGCTGGGAGCAGGCTTACTGCTGGCATTGGCAATCACCACGGTTCCCTGTGGGGCGGTGGAAGTGCCGGGTCTCTACGAGGCGCGCGTGCCGGTGGTGGGGCAGGGACGCACGGAACGCAACGCCGCCATCCAGAAGGCCTTCATCGAGGTGCTGGTGCGCATTTCCGGGCGTGGCGCCATCGGCACCGTACCCGGCCTGGCCGAGCGCATCCCGCAGGCCAACCGCTACGTGCAGCAGTACCGTTACCGCGCCATCACGCCGGCGCCCAAAGCGCCGCCTGGCGCTACCGAGCCGGTGCCGGATCATATCCTGTGGGTGCGTTTCGACAAAAAGGGCGTCAACCGCCTGCTGCGCCAGTTCGGCCTGCCGGTATGGGGGGCGACGCGCCCGGCGACCCTCGCCTGGGTGGTGGTGGACGAACAGGGACGGCGTCAGATCCTCAGCAACGACATGCAGCACCCGGTGCGGGAACTCATCGACGAACGCGCGCGTCGCCGGGGTCTGCCGTTGCAACTGCCGCTCTATGACCTGCAGGACCGCGCCGCGGTACGGGTGAGCGACGTGTGGGGCAATTTCGAGGACGCCATCCTGCAGGGCTCCACCCGCTACCAGACCGAGGCGGTGCTGGTGGGACGCGTGTACCGTGGTTTTGGCGGCGTGTGGAACGCCCGCTGGACGCTGTACTCCGGCGGCCAGCGGCAGGACTGGGAACTGCGCAGCCTGGAGCTGGCGGAAGTGGTGCTGCCCGGCGTGGATCAGACTGCCGAGACCCTCGCCGCGCGTTTCGCCCAGGTCAACCACGATCGCGCCAGCAACGACATCACCATCGCCGTCAGCGGTGTGCGCACTCTGGCCGACTACCGCCGCGTGGCCACTTACCTGGAAAAACTCGCCGACGTGGAGAAGGTGCAGCCCGCCCTGCTCGAGGCCGAGCGTGCCACCTTCCAGCTGCGTGTGCGCAGTGGGCGACTGGCGGTGGCGCAGGCCATTTCACTGGGTGACGTGCTGACCACGGAAATCATGGCTGCGGGCCCGGCGCCCGGAACGCCCGCCGGCGGCCCCGGCGCGGCGCCCGCCAACCCGGCGGGAGGGCCGGTGACCGATCCCGATCCGCGGCGCGTGGCCATCGTGCCGGACCTGAGTTACCGGCTCATTCCGTGACTCTGCGTGATCTGCCCAACCTGATCAGTATCCTGCGCATCCTGCTGGTGGCGCCGGTGGCCATCATGCTGATGGAGAAGAATTACCTCATGGCGCTGATCCTGTTCCTGGTGGCGGGGATCTCCGATGGCATCGACGGTTACCTGGCGCGGCGCCTGGACTGCCGCACGCGCCTGGGGGCCTTTCTCGACCCGTTCGCCGACAAGCTGCTGATGCTGGTGTGCTACCTGTCGCTGGGCTGGCTCGGTGAACTGCCCATCTGGCTGGTAGGCGCGGTGATCGGGCGCGACATCCTCATCGTCGCCGGCGCGGCCTTCTACCACTACCTGGTGGAAAACATGGAGGTTCGTCCGAGCCTGCTGAGCAAGCTCAACACGGTGCTCCAGATCCTGCTGGTGGTGGTAGTGTTGATGGCGCTGGCCGGTGCACCCCTGCCCGAGGTATTCGTACAGTTCATGATCTGGGCGGTGCTGGCCAGTACCGTGCTCAGCGGCCTCGGCTACCTTCTGGAATGGCTGCGCCTGACCTCGGTGGCGCTGCGTGACAACCTTGGCAAGGACCATACCGATGACTGATACCGGCAAGCTGGTGGTGATCGCCACCCTCGTGATCACCTTCATCCTGTTCTACCTGCTGGCGCCCATCCTGACGCCCTTCATGATGGCGGCGGTGCTGGCCTACATGGGCGATCCGCTGGTGGATCGGCTGGAGGCCTGGAAGCTGTCGCGCACCTGGGCGGTGGTGGTGGTGTTCGTTGGCCTCAGCCTGGTAGCGCTGATCCTGCTTCTGATCCTCGTGCCCATGTTGCACAGGCAGATCGGCCTGCTCATCGAGAAGGTGCCGGTCTACCTGGACTGGTTGCAGCACACCGCTCTGCCATGGCTGAGTGCCCGCCTCGGGTTGGAGGCCGGCGCCCTGGATCTCAGTGGCCTCAAGGCCAGCCTGCAGTCCAACTGGCAGCAGGCTGGCTCGCTGATGACTGGCGTGCTGGCAGCGGTGAGCAAGTCGGGGCTGGCGCTGGCCGGCTGGCTGGCCAACCTGGTGCTGGTGCCGGTGGTGACTTTCTACCTGCTGCGTGACTGGGACATCCTCGTGGCGCGCATTCGCGACCTGCTGCCGCGTCGCGTGGAACCGGTGGTGAGCAAGCTGGCGCGTGAGTCCGACGATGTGCTGGGGGCCTTCTTCCGTGGCCAGCTGCTGGTCATGCTGGCGCTGGCCGCGGTCTACACCATCGGGCTGAAGATCGTTGGTCTCGAACTGGCCCTGCTCATCGGCCTGCTGGCCGGGCTGGTGAGCTTCGTGCCCTACCTGGGCTTCATCGTCGGCATCCTCGCCGCCGGCATCGCCGCCCTGATGCAGTTCCAGGATCCCACCGTGCTGGCCTGGGTGGCGCTGGTGTTCGGCATCGGCCAGGCGCTGGAAGGCATGGTGCTCACGCCCCTGCTGGTGGGCGACCGCATCGGCCTGCACCCGGTGGCGGTGATCTTCGCCGTGCTGGCCGGCGGGCAGTTGTTCGGTTTTCTCGGCGTGCTGCTGGCGCTGCCGGTGGGTGCGGTGATCGTCGTGCTGCTGCGTCATGCCCATGACGAGTACCTGCGCAGCGCCATCTACGGTGGTGACGCGGATACGTGATGGCAGAGACACCGCGGCAACTGGCGCTGGACATCGGCCTGCGCGACAGCGCGCGCTTCGAGAACTACACCGCGGGCGACAACCACGCGGCGCTGGCGACCCTGCGGGCCGGTACGGAACCCTTCGTCTATCTGGCCGGTGCGCCCGCCACTGGCCGGACCCACCTGTTGCAGGCCGCCTGCCATGCCGCCGGTCCGATGGCGGCCAGCATCTATCTGCCCCTGCGCGAACACGGTGACCTGGCGCCAGCGGTGCTGGAGGACCTGGAGCAATACCGCCTGGTGTGCCTCGATGACGTGGATGCGGTGGCCGGTCTGGCCGCGTGGGAGACCGCCCTGTTCCATCTCTACAACCGCGTGCGTGAGGCCGGTGGACGGCTCATCGTTAGCGCCGCCCAGGTGCCCGCCGAGGCCGGTTTCGTGCTCGCCGATCTGCGTTCACGTCTTGGCTGGGGGCCGGTATTCCAGTTGCGCGCACTGGCCGAGGCGGATCGTCTCGGTGCCCTGCAACAGCGCGCGCGCTATCGCGGGCTGGATCTGCCCGACGAGGTGGGTGAATATCTGCTGCGGCGCAGTCCGCGCGACATGGCCAGCCTGTTCCAGTTACTGGAGCGCCTCGACCAGGCCTCGCTCCAGGCCCAGCGCCGCCTGACCATCCCCTTTGTACGATCACTGCTGGGCAGTTGAGTGGCGAGTAACGGGTACGAGTAGCGAGGTTATCTTGCCGTTCCAGTTTATTCCGTCACCCCGCACTTGATGCGGGGTCCAGTCGGTTGTTTTTCCGGATGCAGGGCTGTCGCCATGTGGTGTCTTTGCCGCTGGTCTCACGGGCCACAGATCGCATCCTCGGCCCTCGCTACTCGCCACCCGCTACTTTCTTTATCTCCCGCATGCGGCAACGGGTGAAGAACACGCAGCCGGTGAACAGCACCAGGCTGAAGGCCACTTCGGTGAGGGCGTAGCCCCGTTCCACGTCGTTGTTCCAGGCTTCCATGATGCCGTGGGTGAAATAGAGCAGTGACAGCAGGCTCAGCCAGGCGTGGGTGTAGGGCCGGCCATGGAGCACGCCGCGCAGGGCGAACAGCAGCAGGCCCACGTAGAACACCAGTGGCAGCACCACCGGCGTGTCGGCCGGCGGGGCGAGGACGGTGAACCACAGAACCAGCCAGCCCAGGAGGCCAAAATAACCCGCCAGTGCCGTGGCGCGTGTAAGACGACAGCCGCTCACGCCGGTGCCACCGCGGCCAGGCGCAGGGCGGTCTCGGCCACGCGGCGTCCGAGGGCATGGGCAAGGCGTTCTTCTTCTTCGCTCAGCGAGCGGTCGGCATCGGCGCCGGCCACATGGCTGGCCCCGTACGGGGTGCCACCGGTGGTGGTGGTGAGCAGGTCCGTCTCGGCGTAGGGCAGGCCAACGAGCAGCATGCCGTGGTGGAGCAGCGGCAGCATCATGGACAGCAGGGTGCTCTCCTGGCCACCGTGCAGGGAGGCGGTGGAGGTAAACACCCCGGCGGGTTTGCCCGCCAGGGCCCCGGCCAGCCACTGCGGGCTGGTGCCATCGATGAAGTACTTCATGGCCGCGGCCATGTTGCCAAAGCGCGTCGGGCTGCCCAGCACCAGGCCGGCACATTCCTCCAGGTCCGCGTGGCTGGCATAGGGCGGACCATCGGCGGGAATGTCGGACTCTGTGGCCTCGCACACGGTAGAAACGGCCGGCACGGTGCGCACGCGCGCGCTGACCCCTGCCACACCGTCCACGCCGTGGGCCACGTGTTGCGCCAGTGCCGCGGTGTTGCCGTGGCGACTGTAATAGAGCACCAGCACCTCGAGACTCATTTGAGCAGCTCCAGCACGCGCTCCGGCGGGCGACCGATGATGGCGCGATCGCCCATGACGACAATGGGGCGCTCGATGAGGATGGGGAATTCCACCATCGCCGCGATAAGGGCCTCCTCGTCGAGGGTGGGATCGTCGAGACCGTTGTCGCGGTAGGCGGCCTCACCGGTGCGCATGAGCTCGCGGGCACCGATGCCGAGGCGGGCGAGCAACTCGCGCAGCGTGTCGGCGTCGGGCGGGGTGTCCAGGTAGCGGATCACCTGCGGCGCCACGGCATGTTCTTCCAGCAGTTGCAGGGTGGCGCGCGACTTGGAACAGCGGGGGTTGTGATAGATACGGATAGTCATGGGTGTATCGGGCCTCGTAGGCTGGCGCGTGCAGGGTGGCCTATTCTACCGGCTGTTTTCTTGACAGCCTATAGGGCCGGTGCTAGTTTCGCTCCATGAGGGCACCGCGGCGGGCCGGAAAAAATATTGTATTTTCATGTATTTAACTCTGAAATATGTACGTCTCTCGAACTGGTCCGTAGTCGCCGCCGGACTGCTTTTCCTCGTTGCCTGTGCCACGCCCCTGCCGGTGCAGGAAATGAGTAATGCCCGCCAGGCCCTGCAGGCGGCCGAGGCCGCGGATGCCGCACACTTCGCCCCGCAGGACCTGCGGCGTGCGCGCCGTCTGCTGGATCGTGCCAGCACCTTCCTCGAGGCGGGGGAATATGGCCAGGCACGGGCGCTGGCGGTGGAGGCCCGCATGGCGGCCTGGCGTGCCCACGAGCTGGCGGTCAACCACCGTACGCGCTAGTGTGGTGGGCGAGAAAATCACCGCCTGTCCGGTGTTTCCTTGACAGTATCGACGCTGGGGTGATAGTTTGGGCGGCAAGCGGTTCCATCAGGTAGAAGAGTTCTATTTAGCTTTTACTAACATATACTTAGAAGAATCCACCAGAAATTACTTTCCGGAGTCTACACAATGAAAATAATTCATCCGTTGAAATCGTTTGCGACCTTGCTGCTGGTGGCCATCCTGGCTGTTGGCTGTGCCTCGGACGGTGGCGACGATACCACGGGGATCACGGCTGCAGACGCCATTGCCGCGGCCAAGAAGGCCAATGCCAAGGCGAAGGCCGAAGGCGTCGAATGGCGCGATACCGGCAAGATCATCAAGAAGGCCGAAGCCGCGCTGGCTGATGGGGACTCGGCCAAGGCCATCAAGCTGGCCAACCGCGCGCGTCGTCAGGCCGAGATGGCCGTCGAGCAGAAGTACCGCGAACTGCGTCGCCTCAAGGCGCTCGGCATCATCGATAGCGATGCCATGCCAGCCATGCCGGAACATCATGGCAACATGATGAGTGCCGATCGGTATCAGGTTGTGAAAGGCGACAGTCTGTGGGACATCTCCGGGCGCAGTGACATCTATGCCAATCCCTACCAGTGGCCGCTGATCTATCGTGCCAACCAGGGACAGATCAAGGATGCCGACCTGATCTACCCGGGGCAGACGCTGGATATCCAGCGCAACGCCTCTGCTGCCGAGGTCAATGCCGCCATTGCTCATGCGAAGAATCGTGGGGCGTGGTCACTGGGCGTGGTCGAGGACACCGACCGGGCATACCTGGCCCAGTAAGTGTTTCTTCCACGTATACTGGAAGTCGAAAGGGGCCCCGTCGGGGCCCTTTTCATTTAACCCCCGCCGAGATCTCCGGGGTTCTCTGGCAGCACGGCAACCGTGGTAGCAGGGATGAATCCGTTTTCCGGTTTGCAACAACGTCTGCACGCGCTCATCGCTGTCCTGCCACAGTTGCCGACACGCGCGGCGCGGGGTCTGCGCACCCTGGGGCGGTTTGTGTGGCTCGTTCTGGACCAGTATTTCCGCATTCGCGGACCGCGTATTGCCTCGGCCCTGACGTTTACCACCCTGCTGGCACTGGTTCCGTTGTTGACCGTGGCCTTCTCTCTCTTCAGTCGCTATCCCTTCTTCAATGAAATCCTGCACCTGGCGCAGGACACGTTGTTCGATGTCCTTACCCCTTCGGCCGGACTGGAGGTGCGTGAGCAGATCAACAGCTTCGTGCAGGAGACCCGTCGCCTGACGTCCGTGGGGCTGGTGGTGCTGGTGATCAGTGCGTTCTCGACACTCAATACCATCGACGCCGCGTTCAACGACATCTGGCACGTCAATCGCACGCGCAACATCTTTACCACCATCATTGCCTACGTGACGGTACTCTTTCTCGGGCCGGTGTTGCTGGGGATCAGCATCAGCCTGACAACCTATATCCTGTCCCTGCCCGATATTCATGCGCTGGCCACCAGTTCGCTGGTCGCCAGGTTGTTGCCGTGGGTGCCGGCACTGGCCACGTGGCTGGCCTTTACCCTGTTGTACAAGTGGGTGCCCAATACCCGCGTGCAATGGCGCCACGCCCTGACCGGTGGCCTGCTGGCGATGATCCTGTTCGAGTTCTCCAAGCGTGGTTTCGCCCTCTACCTGTCCTGGTTTCCCACCTACCAGGTGGTCTATGGCGCGGTAGCGATCCTGCCCCTGCTGCTGGTGTGGATGTTCATTTCATGGACCGTGGTACTCATCGGCGCGCAGACGGCACATTGCCTGTCTTTCTTCCACTGGAGCGGGCGCGCGGGCGAGGAAACGGTAGGACATCTGCCGGTGGATATTGCTGCGCGTCTGCTTGGGCTGCTCTATGCCGCCGGCCGGGACGGGGCCAGTGCCGCGCAACTGGTACGCCAGGGCATCGAGACCGATACCGAGACCCTGACCCTGTTGCTGGAGCAGTTGCAGGAAGAAGGCCTCGTGGACACCAACGAGCAGGGGGCCTGGTTGTGGAACCATGGCAACGCCCGGCTTTCGGTCAACGAGTTGCTGCACCGCTTCGAGCGTGCCGCCAGCATGGTGCGGCGGCATTTGCCGGCGGTGGGTGAGTGAGCAGGCTGTGCTTATGCGCGTGTACAGGCCTCGCTGAGAAGGGGTAAAACGTGGGGTAGAGGGAATTGTCGGCGGTGCCGATGGTCGAAAGCCACAACAGGCATCTGAAAGAACGGGAGTTTTTTATGCGAATGGTGAGATTTTTCAGCCTGGCCGTATTACTGGGTCTGGCCGGTACAGCCATGGGTGCCGGCAGTGTGGATTTCCAGCTGCGTGATCTGGGCGGACAGGAATACCGCCTGTCGGACTATCGTGGTAAATGGGTGGTGGTGAATTTCTGGGCCACCTGGTGTCCGCCCTGCCTGGACGAGCTGCCGGAACTGGTGGACTTCCACGAGGCGTGGAAAGAGCAGGACGCCGTAGTGCTGGGGATCAATTTCGAACAGGTGGACGCCGATTACCTGCGTGAGTTCATCGATGAATATTTCATCTCCTATCCTGTCCTGATGCCCCAGCGTGGCATCGAGAAACGCTTCGGTCGTATTCGTGGTCTGCCAACCACTTTCATCGTCTCCCCGCAGGGCGAGGTCGTGCATACCCGTGTCGGGGGCGTAACGCGCGAATACCTGGAATCGATCATCGCACAGTTGCGCCAGCGCCCACGGCAGACTGCACTGGGCTTCGCGCCTGGTATACGTGGAGGGGAATAGTCTTGCGCCGTGTCCACCACATTCTGGCCGTTCTGTTTCTCGCCCTTGTGCTGGCGCCGGCGAATGCGGCCGAGGCGGCCGTGGCGCGCGATCCCTACCGGTATTTTTTCAACGAGACCTGGGGCAACCTGCCCGAGGAACTGGAGAATGCACGCGCCGCTGGTAAGCAGGCCATCATGTTGTTCTTCGAGATGGACGAGTGCCCCTACTGCCATTACATGAAGACCACGGTATTGAACCAGCCCCGGGTTCAGGAATATTTTCGTAAACACTTCCTGCTGTTTCCCATCGATATCGAGGGTGACATCGAGATGACCAACTTCCGTGGCGAAGTTACCACGCAAAAGGAGTTCGCCTTTCGGGAGTTTCGTGTGCGCGCCACGCCGGTGATCGCCTTCTTCGATCTCGATGGTAAGCTGATCTATCGTCATATCGGCAAGACAAGAGGCGTCAGCGAGTTTATGCTCATGGGTGAGTATATCGCCACTGGCAAGTACAAAGAGATGCCTTACGTGCGCTTCAAACGCCAGAAGAAAAAGGCCGCCCGCCGCTGATGTCGTCGCCGGCCTGCCAGGAACCGCGTTGCGCGGGCCGTCTGCTTGTGACTGTGTTTCTGGTCGCACTGGCCGGCCACGTACTGGCCGAGCCGCCATCGGCGCCACCACCCGCCGCGCTGCCACAGCCCCTGACGCTGGAAGCGGCGCTGGGTCTTGCCGATGCCATGCACCCTGACCTGCTGCTGGCCCAGGCGGCACTGGATGGTGCACTTGCCGAGCAGCAGGCCATCGTTGCGCGCAACGGTTTCAATGCAGATCTTGAGGCGCGCCTGCGCTGGATCGATCCTCTGCCCACGGCCATCGACCAGTCGGTGGCGGATCATCGCCTGGCATTGTTTCTCAGCAAGACACTCTACGATTTTGGATACAGCCGGGCCTCGCTGGCATCGGCCGAGCACCAGGTCCGGGTCAGACAGTATCTCCTCACCGCGGCCCGTCAGCAGCGGCGGATCGAAATCATGCAGCGCTATTTCGACGTCCTGCTGGCGGATCTGCGTTTCCTGCGTGACAACGAGGCCATGGCCATGGAATACGTGACCCTCGACAAGCTGCGCAACCAGCAGGAGCTGGGTCAGATCTCCGATCTCGCCGTGCTCGAACAGGAAGCGGCCTACCAGCGCATGCGCCAGCGCTGGGTCACGACCCAGCATCGCCAGCGCCTGACGCGCAATTATCTGGCGGTGGCACTCAACCACCCCCGCGAGGTGCCCGGTGAACTGGTGCCGCCGAGCCTCGGTCCGTGGCCGGAAGAACTGCCCGAAGTGGAGACATTGCAGGCCGAGGCGCTGGAAAACAATCTTGAACTGCGAGCCCTGCGCGCCAGTCTCGATGCGGCGCGTGAACAGCTTGTGGCGGCGGGCAGTGTCCACGGACCGGTGTTGCGCGGCGAGGCGGCGGCCTTCGAACAGTCCCGTGAGATCGGCTCGCGTGAACGCTGGCGTGCCGGGGTAGTGCTGGAGCTGCCACTGCTCGATGGCGGTGAGAGCGATGCCGCCGTGGCGCAGGCCCAGGCGGAGGTCTTTCGTCTCGAAGCGGAACTGGCGCGGCGCGAACAGATCATCCGGCTTGGTGTACTGGACCTGTGGATGAAACTGGATGGCCTGCGCATCCAGCGCGAAGGGGTCGAAGCGGAACTGGATTATCGTGAACTGTATCTCGACGAGGCGCGCTCGCTCTACGAAATGGAGGTGCGCGCACGGCTCGGTGATGCCATGGTGCGGATCACCGATGCCCAGCTGGCCGAGATGGAAGCGCAGTTGCAGACGGAACTGGCCTGGGCGCAGCTCCATGTCCTGCTGGGTCGCCAGCCGCGCGCGGCAGATGGCGGCGTACGCCAACCATTGAAAGAGAGAGTCAGGTGATGGGCAAATACACAAGGGGACTGATGCTGGCGTTGT
>DRKU01000020.1 GCA_011051615.1 Gammaproteobacteria bacterium | reverse complement strand
TCTACCAACTGAGCTACAGCCACCATAAAACCAGTAGCGAGGGTCGAGTGTGTCGAGGAAAACCCGCTCCACACCCCTCTGGCAAATAACCCTCGCCAGTCTAAACCCTTGCCTCGAGGAACCCGCGAGCCACCGTTCCTCGGCTCTCGAACCTCGTTCCTCGCACCTGATGTTCTGGCACGCCCGGCAGGACTCGAACCTGCTACCCTCGGCTTAGCTTACCACTACAGTTTTCACTGCTGGCCTGGAAGGCCATTTGTGGTCTGGACCATCTCTTCACCATTACAGGTGCCGCACGTATGGCCTCTACGGAACCCTGCGATAATCAGCGGTGAATTTCACATTCTTCGTCTGATTATTCTTGGGTGCTTCTACCCTCAGCGTGACAGATTTATTGTAGTCGGCCGGATCAAAGTAATAGCACTCATCAGTATCCGGGCAGTAAATACAATAAAGATCAATTTCATCCTTATCGATCGCCCGTAAGTGCGTGCCATTTTTGTCTGCCCAACAAGACCGAAAATGCACCGTTAGAGCGCCAGTCTTGTCCAGTGACTTGTACTTGACCTGAACCCTCTTAAATCTGCCGTCCTTATAAGCAACCAGATCAAACGGCGCATGGTCCGTCGCTGGCTGGAGGATCAAATATCCTTGCTCATAAAGACTCACTTGAGCCTTCAAAACACCCAGGTCACCCTTGGCCTTAGTATGATGAGTATCCATTCAAACCAACTCCCCGGCTTGAATGCCACCCTACCATACCATTGGATGGGTATACCACAGGTTTCCTCGGGATTACCATCAGCACAACCTGTTAAGGCTTCCCCGATACAGTGCGGTCCACTTAGCAGGTTTTGTTTCCCCACCAAGGCTCCTCTTGCAGCTCGCTGCGACCTGAAGGCCGATGCTCTATCCAGATGAGCTACGGGCGCATGCACAGGCGCAATCCTACCATTACTCCGCAATCGCGGCGAGGGCGCCGCTCCTGCGGCCAATTATATCCTCGCCCTCCGGGCCGCCGGTTTACCCCCGCTCCCTGCGGGAGAGGGTTGGGGTGAGGGGATCAATCCTCGCCACTCGTCCCTGCCTCTGGTCGGGGTGGAGGGTATCGCGGCGAGGCGCCGCTCCTACGGCCAATTATATCCTCACCCTCCGGGCCGCCGGTTTACCCCCTCTCCCTCCGGGAGAGGGTTGGGGTGAGGGGATCAATCCTCGCCACTCGTCCCTGCCTCTGGTCGGGGTGGAGGGATTCGAACCCCCGACATCCTGCTCCCAAAGCAGGCGCGCTACCAGACTGCGCTACACCCCGTAAATCAAGCTGTTACACCCCACTTACCGGTGCATAAGGGCGGCGATGATACTCAGCACGGGCAAACACGTCAATCCTGCCCGCACCACTTGGCGATCCCCCACGCATCATGAGACCATTGCGCCTCGTTTGAACCAGAATACAGCCGGGAATCCCTATCCATGAGCGCGAAGATCATCGATGGCAAGGCCATCGCCGCCCGCATCCGTCAGCAGGTCAGGGAGCAGGTGGACGCCCTGCGCGATGCGGGCAAACCGATCCCCGGGCTGGCGGTGGTGCTGGTGGGCAACGACCCCGCCTCCGAGGTGTATGTGCGCAACAAGCGCCGTGCCTGTGAAGAGGCCGGTATCCATTCGGTGGCCCACGATCTGCCTGCCGACACGCCGCAGGCAGATCTCCTCGCCCTCATCGATCAGCTCAATGCTGACCCGGCGGTCCATGGCATCCTGGTCCAACTACCCCTGCCCGGCCACATCGATACGGAGACGGTCATCGAGCACATCGTGCCCGAGAAAGACGTGGATGGCTTCCACCCTTACAACATCGGCCGCCTGGCCATTCGCATGCCCGCCCTGCGTTCCTGCACCCCGGCGGGTGTCATGACACTGCTCGAATCCACGGGCATCGATCTGCATGGCCAGCACGCGGTGGTGGTGGGCGCCTCCAACCATGTAGGCCGTCCCATGGCCCTGGAGTTACTGTTGGCCGGATGCACCATCACTGTCTGTCACCGCTTCACCCGCGATCTGGCCGCCCACGTGGCCGAGGCTGATGTGCTGGTGGTGGCGGTGGGCAAGCCGGGGATCGTGGATGGCGCGTGGATCAAGTCTGGCGCCGTGGTTATCGACGTGGGCATCAACCGCACGGCGGAAGGCAAACTGGTGGGTGATGTGGACTTCGAGGCAGCCTGTCAGCGCGCCGGCTGGATCACGCCGGTGCCGGGCGGCGTCGGCCCCATGACCGTCGCCACCCTGCTGGAGAACACCCTGCAGGCCGCCAGAACAGTTTCGAGTGACGAGTAGCGAGTAGCAGGGATCGAAATATCGGTCCCCCCGCCCTCAGGGCGGGGGTCAGGGGGAGGGGATCAAAGCCCTCGGCCCTCGCACCTCGCCATGCATGGAAGCCGCCGCGAGCCGTTATTACGGTCCCTTCTCCCCCCGGGAGAAGGACAGGATGAGGGGATCTAATCCTCGCACCTCGCTTCCGGGATTATTTCGGGATCAAATATTCGTCCGCCGCCTCCTCCAGATCACCGAAGCAATGCTTGTACACCGGCGATGCCATGGTGCCACCACCATTCTGCTTTAACTGGTAAATAGCCTCATCGATATCATCGGACTCCAGTGACAACATGACCCCTTCACCGTTGATCTCACCCTGACATTGCTCATAGATGCGATCCCCCGAGGCGTCGAAGGAACGAAAGGCGTGGGTGCCATCATTGTAGCGATGCAGAAAAATCAACGTCTGGCTGGGCGCGTTGCGGTAGTGCGGCAGATAGGTGGCTGAATAGTCGCGGATCACCTTGCCGTCCTCGCCATAGACGTACACCGCCACCGAGTGCAGGTTCTCGGGGTTCTCCCGCTCCCATTGCAGGGTACTTAGCAGCAGGCCGGTCTCGGCGTCGTAGTAATCTTCCTGCCTGTAGAAATTCTCGTTGCCATAGTAACCACCGATGCTGGTCTTGACGGTGTACTCACGCCCCTCGAGCTGTTTGAGATGCAGCTTGTAACAGTGGTTGGCAAAGGCGTTCCAGCTGTTGACGTGCGTCGGATCCTCGCGCATGACTTCGGCCGAAGACGCGACACCACTACTTATCAGACCGCCAAGGATCAGAAACAACAGGACAGATACGTTCCGCATGACTGGTTCTCCACTTCTCTGGTGAGGCCCGGCAGCACAATGTGGGCCTGCTTAATAATAGTTATGATTCTGACCACGCGGTGGGAAGGCGGTTCCCAAACAGGCAACCGCTGCAACCCTACTCACGCCGCCAGGTAGTACCGCCGGCACCGTCTTCGAGTACGATGCCGGCGGCAGCAAGCTCGTCACGAATGGCGTCAGCACGTCCCCACTCCTTCGCCGCCCGCGCCGCCTCGCGCTCGGCGATGAGGGCCTCGACCTTCTCATCGCTGATGCCGTCACCACCGGCCTGGCCGCGCAGGAAGGCCTCCGGTTCCTCCTGGAGGATACCCAGGCGGCCGCCAAGTTCCCGCAGCACTGCCGCCGCTCGTGCCGCACCCGCGGGGTCGGACTCGCGCAGGCGGTTGACATCATGCGCCAGCTCGTGGAGCACGGCCAGCGCCTCAGGGGTGTTGAAGTCGTCATCCATGGCCGCATCGAACTGCGCAGTGTACGGTGCATCGCCCTCCGGCACGGCTGGCGTCAGGCCACGCAGGGCAGTATAAAGCCCGGTCAGCGCTTTCTGTGCCTGGTCCAGGTGCTGATCCGAATAGTTGAGTGGTTTACGGTAGTGACTGGTGAGGATGAAGTAACGCAGCACCTCGGGGCGATAACGTTCCAGTACCTCGCGGATGGTAAAAAAATTGCCCAGCGACTTTGACATCTTCTCGTCGTCCACGCGCACGAAACCATTGTGCATCCAGACGTGGGCAAAACCGCCACCGGTGGCGCCCACCGACTGGGCGATCTCGTTCTCGTGGTGAGGAAATTTCAGATCCATGCCGCCGCCGTGGATGTCGAAGTCGTGCCCGAGGCAGTGGGTGGACATGGCCGAGCACTCGATATGCCAGCCGGGCCGGCCCCGTCCCCAGGGCGAATCCCAGGAAGGTTCACCGGAGCGTGCCGCCTTCCACAGCACGAAGTCCAGCGGGTCGTCCTTGGCCTCGTCCACTTCCACTCGCGCGCCGGCACGCAGGTCTTCGAGTTTCTTGCCCGACAGCGCGCCGTAGTGCTCGAACTTGCTGACGTCATAGTACACGTCACCGTTGTCGGCGGCGTAGGCATAACCGCGCTCCACCAGTTGTGCGATCATGGTAATGATCTGGTCCATGTACAGGGTCGCGCGCGGCTCCTCGTTGGGCGGCAGTACGGCCAGCGTGGCGGCGTCCTCTTCCATGGCGGCGATGAAACGCGCCGTGAGGGCATTGAAGTCCTCGTGATTCTCGTTGGCGCGGGCGATGATCTTGTCGTCGATATCGGTGATGTTACGCACGTAGGTGACATGCTCATGGCCAAAACGATGACACAGGTGCCGATAGACCACGTCGAAAACCACCAGCACCCGCGCGTGGCCGATGTGGCAGTAATCGTATACGGTCATGCCGCAGACATACATGCGCACATTGGCGGGGTCCAGGGGAACGAACGGCGCCTTGGTGCGTGTCAGTGAATTGTAGATTTCCAGCATGAGTCCTGTGGTCTTGTCAGGTGATTCGGCTCGGCCGACTCAGACGCCGAGGAAGCATAGCCTACCGGAATCTCGTCCCGCCCTCAAAACCGGTCGGTTCCCCCCGGCTTTCACCCGCAGGCCAAAGTCGCTATGATCCCCCACTATATATAACTGGACAACCACGAGCGACACCATCGATGAAAAACTGGCTCCTCCTGCTCTGCCTGCTGCTCCTCAGCGTGCCGGCGCTCGCCGCCGACAACCCGCGCGTCAAGTTCACCACCAGCGAGGGTGAGTTCGTAGTGGAACTGTATCCCGACAAGGCGCCCGCCACGGTGACCAATTTTCTCAAATACGTGGACGACAGCTACTACGATAGCACCATCTTTCATCGCGTGATCCGCAACTTCATGATCCAGGGTGGCGGCTTTACGCCTGACTTCAGACGCAAACCAACGCGTGCGCCCATACTCAACGAGGCCGACAATGGCCTGAAAAACGAACGCGGCACCATTGCCATGGCACGCACCTTCGAGCCCCATTCGGCCACCGCACAGTTCTTCATCAACGTCAGGGACAATCCCAATCTCGATCACAGCTCCCCGACCCCGCGTGGCTGGGGCTATGCTGTTTTTGGTCGCGTCGTCGAAGGCATGGACGTGGTCGATCGCATTCGCGACATCCCCACCGGCAGCGCCGGCCCGTTCCCCTCGGACGTGCCGCGCAAGATGGTCACCATCATCAGCGTTACGCGCCTGGCACCGACGCCGAAACCGGCACCGAAACCCGCGCCGGCAACGTAAGGCCGTGCCGTGACATCATTCATTTCCTCCCAGGAGTACAGCATGACCACAGTCAAACTCAATACCAACAAGGGCACCATCACCCTTGAGCTCGACGACGCCAAGGCACCAAAGACGGTGGCCAACTTCGTCCAGTACGTCAGGGACGGTTTCTATGACGGCACCATCTTTCATCGCGTCATCGACGGCTTCATGATCCAGGGCGGCGGCTTCCAGCCCGGCATGGTGCAGAAACAGACGCGCGAGACCATCGAAAACGAGGCACAGAACGGTCTCAGCAATACCGCCGGCACTATCGCTATGGCACGCACACCGGATCCACACTCGGCCTCGGCGCAGTTCTTCATCAACGTCAAGGACAACAATTTCCTCGATTTCCGCTCCGAGACACCGGATGGCTGGGGCTACTGCGTGTTCGGCCGCGTCACCGACGGCATGGATGTGGTCGAGGCCATCAAGGGCGTGGACACCGGCAGCGCCGGCGGCCACCAGGACGTGCCCAAGGAAGACGTGGTCATCGAAAGCGCGGAAGTGATCGACTAGCCTGCATCGCGCCGGTGGCGGCGCTCCTACGGTGACAGTTTTTCCTGTAGGAGCGCCGCCCCCGGCGCGATAATCACTCCCATGGCCACCCTCTTCATCTCCGATCTGCACCTGAGTCCCGAACGACCGGACATCAGCGACCAGTTCCACCGTTTTCTCGATGGCTCGGCGCGCGAGGCCGAGGCGCTCTATATTCTCGGCGACCTGTTCGAGGTCTGGC
Source organism: Gammaproteobacteria bacterium (assembly GCA_011051615.1). Lineage (GTDB taxonomy): Bacteria > Pseudomonadota > Gammaproteobacteria > CAMYNG01 > CAMYNG01 > HyVt-448. The sequence goes on along the minus strand of DRKU01000020.1, from coordinate 3,612 downwards.
TGGGTGATGACCTGGTACTGCCTGAATACCGCGCATCGCTCGATCACCTGCGCGCCCTCACCAAATCCGGTGTGCCCGTGTATGTCATGCACGGCAACCGCGACTTCCTCATGGGCGAACAGTTCTGCCGCGACACCGGCTGCCGGCTCATCGACGATCCCACCGTCATCGATCTCTACGGCACGCCCACGCTACTGATGCACGGCGACACCCTGTGCACCGACGACACCGCCTACCAGGAATTCCGCCGCATGGTGCGCGACCCGGCCTTTCAGAAGGAGTTCCTGGCAAAGAGCGTGGAGGAACGCATCGCTACCGCGCGCCAGTACCGCGAAACCAGCCAGAACGCCACCGCGGAAAAAAGCGAAGAAATCATGGACGTCAACCAGGCGGCCGTCATCGCGGCCATGCAACAGGCCGGCGTCACGCGCCTCATCCACGGCCACACCCACCGGCCCGCGTTTCATCAACTGGAGATCGACGGCAAACCCGCCCAACGCTTCGTGCTGGGCGACTGGTACGAGCAGGGGAGCATGCTCCTTTGCAGCGCCGAGGCATGTAAAAATATACGATTACCAACTGTCAGGTGAATACCATTACTGTTCATTCTATCGCTTGATCCATATGCGGAATCAAAACCTGATGAAAATCATCTAGTGTGTTCTTAAGAAACGCCACCTGGCTTTCGACGTCAGATAGTTTTTTGTGCGCGTCAAAATCTTTTGCGGAAAGAAAGATATTTGCATGCTCTCTACTTTACTATGAGTAATCTCGATATCAGACGCAAACTGTTTCCTGGTTCTCGACATAAATTCAGGACTGTTGTTGTCTCCATCAAGCCAGTGACACAGCTCTTCACCCTTGGAATGAAAGTCGAAGGTCATACCAAACCACAGGTAAACATCCTTTCTTGACTCCTTCTTCCACCGTCGCCCTCCTCAGATAAGCAGCAATATCTCTGTTTACACTATCACCAGAACCCTCAAGGGCGTGGATCACCCCATCGGCCGACGATTGCCGAGAGAAGGCCGATGAAGTGGTCGCCCTGCTGGCCGTCAACCTGGGAGACGATGCCGACACGACGGGGGCTAGCTATGGCCAGCTCGCCGGTGCCTTCTACGGTGTCGAGGCCATTCCCGCGTCATGGCAGGAAACCATCGCCCGGCACGATCGCATCGTCGCGTTTGCTGAGCAGCTCGAAAACCTGTCGCGGGAACTGAGACAGTCAGGGTCGCGTTAGCGTGAGCGCCCGCCCCCGCCGCGCACGTCTTCGACGGTGAAGCGGCGGTAACCGGCCGGCAGGGTGAACCAGGTGGGATTGACAGCAACATTTTCGTTATACCCGAGCAGGCTGCGTGCCTTGCCATCGGGTGACCAGCCCTGTACCGGAAAACCGTGCATGAGGTTGTAGTTCACCGCATAGGCGGACATGGCCACGGAGCAGACATTGCGCACATCGGCGGGAATGATGTTGACTGTGAGCCTGGCATCGGACGCAATGACGGCATTGAACTCCTTGAACGCGGCCACGGCGTCCTTGAGCAGGCCGGGAATGACCACGTACTCGTAACATACTTCGCCATTGACCAGGAACTGGTAGTGACGCGGCTTGACGCCGTTGACACTGGGGACGTCCGTCATCTCGCCCATGGCACGATGCATCATACGCAACTCGACAGGCGGGGCGGCTTCGTGGTGTTTGGCGCGCAACACCATGACACTGTGGTCTTCTTCCGTCACGCTGTAGATCAGCTTGCGCTTGCGATCATACAGGATGAAATCCGCCGCACCCTCACCATCATCGAAACGCAGGTAACGTGGTGTGATGATGACGCGCGTGGCATAGGGTTCCACGTAGGCGTCTTTCTCGACAAAGTCGATGACCAGCGCATGGGTGGCGGGATCGGGTTCCGGCTCCGGGATCGGCGCCGCCCAGGCACTGGAAGTACCCAGCAACAGCAGCGACAACATTGCCATCAGTATTCGTAAACGTCTTTGCATCGTTCGTATATCCTGCCTGTTCATTGACCCATACCTTCAAGATAATCCAGTTCCGCTTCACTGAAACCCGCTTTGCATCGCGCCTCGCGGTGAAGGGGCCCGCCGGGAAAACCGCGCATGTGTTTTGCCAGCAGCTCGCGAAAGGTCGCCTCGGCATCCAGCCCACGTTGTTCGCACAGGTAGTGAAACCAGCGCGTGCCCGTCTCCACGTGACCGATCTCGTCACGATGGATGATCTCGAGGATCGCCACGCTCTCGTCGTCACCGATGGCGGCCAGACGTTTCATGATCCCCGGCGTTACATCCAGGCCGCGGGCTTCGAGCACGCGTGGCACCAGCGCCATGCGCACGAGGGGATCATACGCCGTTTCGCGCGCCATTTCCCACAGCCCGTTGTGGGCTGAAAAATCACCATAATGGTATCCCAGCTTCGCCAGCCGCGCCGACAACAGGCCAAAGTGGCGCGCCTCCTCCTCGGCCACCTGCACCCAGTCCTGGTAGTAAGCCGCCGGCATGGCGCGAAAGCGGTACACCGCGTCCCAGGCCAGGTTGATCGCGCTGAACTCAATGTGGCAGATGGCGTGGATCAATGCCGCATGGCCTTGCGGCGTGTGCAGCTTGCGCGTCACCAGCTCGCGCGGTGCCACCAGGCGCAGTTCGGTGGGAGAACCGGGGGTCAGATCGTCGGCGATGGCCTCCACTTCATCCTCGGTGCCGGTACCTGTGCCGGTGTCGTTCCCGGCTACCGCCCGCCAGGCGGATACCGCCGTGGCACAGGCCGCCAGCTTGGCGTCGATCTCCCCGGCGAGGATACAGGTGCGCGCCGCCTCGAAGGGGCGCGTCACGGGATCGGGCTGGGTGTCCGGAGCCAGGGCATCGTTCATGGTGCTATTTTACACGCCAGTACCACGTCGGTGACATTGGTTCCGGTGGGCCCGGTACTGATCAGATCACCGCTGGCCTCGAGGAAACGCCCGGCATCGGCACGCGCCAGGCAGTCGGCCGCGTCCAGCCCCTCCTCGACGCCACGGCGCAGGGTACCGCCGTCCACCAGCGCGCCGGCATCCTCGCCCGGGCCGTCGGCCCCGTCGGTGCCGGCCGCGAGGAGAAACAGATCCTCGTGGCCGGCCAGCACCTCTGCCGCCGCCAGCGCCAGACTCTGGCAACGCCCGCCTCGCCCCGGTGTCTCGGGCAGCATCACGGTGGTCTCGCCACCCCACAGGTGGACGCACGGCGGACCGTCGCGCAAGCAGGCGGCGAGCCGTTGACCGCAGACGACGGCATCACCACTGAGGCGCTCGGCGTGCCGCCTCACCGGCAGGTGGGGAAAGCGCGTGGCGGCACAACGGGCGGCGGCGTCCAGCGCCATGGCATTGTTGGCGAGGATGCAGGTGTCGATGTGTGCGAAGACCGAGGCCGGCGGTGGGGGTCGCTCAGGTGCGCACAGGGTGCGCAGCCAGTCCGGCAGGCTGTCGAGCGGGGCCTCCAGTGGAGGCGGTGGGGGTGGCGCCAGCAGGCCCGAGCCGATGACGGCGGGATCGTCGCCGGCCACGTCGGAGATCAGCCACTGCCACACCGGACGTCCTGCCAGCCACACGGCGAGGCGCCCAC
>DRKU01000019.1 GCA_011051615.1 Gammaproteobacteria bacterium | reverse complement strand
GGATGGGATCCAGTCCCACTGTGGGCTCGTCCAGCACCACCACCGAGGGCGAATGGATCACCGCCTGGGCAATACCGACGCGTTGCTGGTAGCCTTTGGAAAGGTTGGCGATGAGTCGCTGGCTGACAGCGCCCAGTCCACAGCGTTCCTTGGCACGTTCCACTGCGGCAGTCACACCTTCACGGCGAATACGGTTGATGCGGGCACAGAAGCGCAGGTATTCGTCGACGGTAAATTCGCTGTACAGCGGTGGTTGTTCCGGCAGGTAGCCGATCTCGGCCTTGGCATCCTTCGGCCGGTCGAGCAGGTCCATATCACAGATCCGCACTTCACCGGCACTGGGTGCCAGGTTGCCGGTCAGCACCTGCATGGTGGTGGACTTGCCGGCCCCGTTGGGACCAAGGAAGCCGAGCACTTCGCCACGCTTCAGTTCGAAACTGATGTTGTTGACGGCACAGATGGGGCCGTAGTAGCGGCTAAGCTGTTTGACGCTGATCAGGGTGTCCACAGTCATGGGTGTGATACTTCCGTTTCCTGTTTTCGGTACTGGCGTTCCGGAGACCGCGCTGGCGGCGAAATTAGCCCGGATCGGATATACATTTCCCCGTTTCGGGGCCGATAATTGAATATAACAGGTTTGTCCGCACCATGGTGCGACGGTTTTTCCGACGCCAGGGTGCGGAATCGGCGAAATTATATGTCAGAAACTCTGTGTCACAAATATGGCTTCGATGAGGCGGCACGACGTGAGCGCCTCGCGCTGGCGCGTCTCGGCGATGACGACCAGGCGCTGGCGGTGCTGCTGCGCGAAGAAGTCATCTCGCCCCACGTGCAGCAGCTGGTGGCGGATTTCTATGCCTGGCTGATGGACTTTCCCGTGGCGAGCCAGTACCTGCAGAGCGACGAACAGATCCGGCGCCTGCAACAGACGCAGACCGACTACCTGCTGAGCCTGGGACAGGATTTCGCCAGCGAGGCCTATTTCGAGCGGCGGCTCCTGATTGGCATGATCCACGTCAACATCGGCTTGCCGCTCAGTCTCTACCAGTGCGCCTATGGCTGGATGCGGGATCACATCAGTATACTCATTCATCAGAGCCCGGCACTCAATGCGACCCAGAAGCTGCGGCTCGCCAGTTTTCTCAGCCGTATCATGACCCTCGACGAGACACTGGCCACCGAGTCCTACCACCTCGAGCGGGTTGGTGAACTGGAGGCCTCGCTGTCGTCCATGGCACGGGAACGCGCAAAACTGAGCGAGCAGGTCGATCGCGATTCACTTACCGGTGTCGCCAGCCGGCCGTATATAATGCGGCGCCTGGAACAACAACTGGGGCGTACGCCGCCGGCGGTATTCAGTCTCATGATGATCGATCTCGACCACTTCAAGGATGTCAACGACCGCCATGGCCACCTGGTGGGGGACAACGTGTTGCGCGAAGTGGCCGGGCGCATTCGTGGCGCCACCCGCGATCTGGACCTGGTCGGTCGCTATGGCGGCGAGGAGTTCATGATCCTGCTGCCGGCCACCAGCCTCGAGACCGCCGTGCGCATTGCCGACCGCGTGCGCGAGGCGGTGGCGGCCACGCCGCTGCACACCCGCGAGGCCAACGTGCCCATGACCATCAGCATCGGCGTCACCCAGTCGACGCCGGTGGATACCAGTGACACCCTCATCGGCCGTGCCGACTACGCCCTCTACCAGGCCAAGGAGGCGGGACGCAACCGCGTCAATGTCGCATGAGCTCTCTCCTGCTGGGTGTCGATACCGGCGGCACCTTCACCGATTTCGTCCTCTTCGACGGTGCCGAGTTGCGCATTCACAAGGTGCTGTCCACGCCTGACGCCCCCGAGCGTGCCATCCTGCAGGGTATCCGGGAGCTGGGTCTCGAGGCGGCCATGCAGGCCGGCGAGATGACCGTGGTGCATGGTTCGACGGTGGCAACCAACGCGGCGCTCGAGGGCAAGGGGGTGCGTACCCTGTTCATCACCAACCGCGGGCTGGGTGATCTCCTCAGCCTCGGCCGCCAGGCGCGTGCCGATCTCTATGACCTGCAGCCCGCCCCGATGCCGGTCCCCGTGCCACCGGCATTGTGCCTCGAGACCGGTGGCCGGCTGGGTGCCGATGGCCGCGTGGTGGAGGATCTCGATACTGCCGATCTCGACGCGCTGAGGGCGGCCGTGGCCGAGCGGGAACCCGAGGCCGTGGCCATCAATCTGCTGTTCTCATGGCTGGATGATCGTTTCGAACGAGCGATCGAGGCGGCCCTGCCCGAGGATCTCTTCGTCTCGCGCGCCTCACGCATCCTGCCCGAACTGGGTGAGTACGAGCGCGGCATCACCACCTGGCTCAATGCCTGGGTGGGGCCGCTGGTGGCGCGTTACCTGGCGCGGCTGGCGGCGGGCCTCGGCGACAGCCGCCTGGCGGTGATGCAGAGCAGCGGCGGCACCATGGCGGCGCAACAGGCCGGTGACGAGGCGGTGCACATGCTGCTCTCCGGCCCCGCCGGCGGACTTGCCGGTGCCCGCTATACCGGTACCGCGGCCGGGCGCACGCGCCTGCTGACCTTCGACATGGGCGGGACGTCCACCGACGTGGCGCTCATCGACGGGGAATTGCAGCTGACCAGCGAGGGCCGCATCGGCCCGTGGCCCGTGGCGGTACCCATGGTGGACATGCATACCATCGGTGCCGGTGGCGGTTCGCTGGCCAGCGTCGATGCCGGTGGCCTGCTGCGTGTCGGCCCCGAGTCCGCCGGTGCCGATCCCGGCCCGGCCTGCTATGGCCTGGGCGGCACGCAGGCCACGGTCACCGATGCCAACCTCGTGCTGGGGCGGCTGCGTGCCGATGCCTTCCTCGGCGGACGCATGACGCTGGATGTGGAGGCGGCCCGGCGTGCGGTGGCGGCACTGGGTGGGCAACTGGGTCTCGACACGGAAGCCGCCGCCGAGGGGATCCTCGCCGTGGCCAACGAGCACATGGCCCACGCCCTGCGTGTCATGTCGGTGCAACGCGGCATTGACCCTCGCGATCTCACGCTGGTGTCCTTCGGAGGCGCCGGGGGGCTGCATGTGTGCGCCCTGGCCGAGGCACTGGGTATGAGGCAGGCCATGGTTCCCACCCGGGCGGGGGTGCTGTCGGCGCTCGGCATGCTGGCCGCGCCGCGTGCGCGTCATCTGTCGCGTACTCATCTGGGCGTACTGGCGGAGATGAACGCGGAGACGATCACGACGCTGATGGATGCACTGGCTGCCGAGGGACGGCGTGCACTGGTGGCCGAGGGGCTTGCAGCCGAGCACATCGACGTGCAGCGCACGGTGGACCTGCGTTACCAGGGGCAGTCCAGCGTGCTCAATGTCCCGTGGCGGGACGGGCCACAGGCCGCGGCGGCTTTCCACGACGCCCATCGGGCGCGCTACGGGCATGCCTTGTCGGCCCCCGTGGAACTGGTCAACGTACGCGTCGTGTGTCGCGGCCCCGAGGGGAGGTTGCCGCTGGTTTTACCAGCCGTGAACGGGGCGGCCCTGGCGCCGGAGAGGGTCCGCGTGCATGGCCTCGTCGCGCCGGTGCCACGCTACGCACGCGATGTGCTCGTCGCGGGGCAGGAAATCACCGGCCCGGCGCTCATCACCGAGACCGTCTCCACCACCTGGCTGGCACCGGGCTGGCGCGCGCGGGTGCACGCCTCCGGCAGCCTGTTGCTTGCCTTTGGGGGGTGTTGAACAAAAGGTTTCCATACTACAGCGCCGGGAAAAGGCCAAGCCCTTGATAAGGCCCGGGTTATAAACAGGGTATAGGGGCCCATAAAAGGCTATACTTGAGGGGTTAGTCACAATCACGGAAATCCATAGTTATGCCCTTAACATTACTCGACGGCCTGCTCGACTGGTCCGTCTGGACCCTCGTGGTCTACTTCCTCGTTACAACCCATCTCACCCTGATACCGGTTACCCTCTACCTCCATCGTTGCCAGGCCCATCGTGCCCTTGAGCTGCATCCGCTGATCACCCACCCGTTCCGCTTCTGGCTGTGGTTGACCACCGGCATGGGCACCAAGGAATGGGTCGCGGTGCACCGCAAGCACCATGCCTTCGTGGAGACCGAGGGCGACCCCCACAGTCCCATGGTCCACGGCATCCGCAAGGTCATGCTGGAGGGCACCGAGCTCTACCAGCAGGCGGCGCGCGATCCGGAAGTCCTCGAACGCTATGGCTTCGGCACGCCGGACGACTTCATGGAACGCCATGTCTACCGTCATCGCTACCTCGGCATCGGGCTCTACCTGCTCATCGCCGTGGCCCTGTTCGGCCCCATCGGCATCACCGTGTGGGCCTTCCAGATGATGTGGATCCCCTTCATCGCCGCCGGCGTCATCAACGGCATCGGCCACTACTGGGGCTACCGTAATTACGATGAAGTGGCCGACACCTCGCGCAATATCGTGCCCTGGGGTCTGTTCATCGTTGGCGAGGAATTGCACAACAACCATCATGCCCACGGCAGCTCGGCGAAGTTCTCCGAAAAGTGGTGGGAGTTCGATCTCGGCTGGTTCTATATCCGTGTCCTGTCCCTGCTGGGGCTGGCGAAGGTACGCAAGCTGGCACCGAAACCGGTGCAGGTGGCGGGCAAGTCACGTCTCGACATGGAGGCCATGCGCGCCATCATCAACGCCCGTTTCCAGATCATGGCGGAATACAGCCGCAAGGTCATGGGCCGCGTGGTGCGTGACGAGGTGAAGGTACACAATGACAGCGCCGCGCGCCGCATCCTGCGTCGTGCCCGCCG
>DRKU01000018.1 GCA_011051615.1 Gammaproteobacteria bacterium | reverse complement strand
CCTCCAAATTCTTGTTAGCCGAAAACCGATATGACTCACACCTAGGTTTTCCATGGCGGCGCAAGTATATTCTCACTTGTGTCTCGCAGCTCGAAATAACAACGTTTTATCAGGACTGCGCGTGTAGGTCCCCCGCCTTGATTAAGTCAGGGTGATAAACTTGAGTACAGATTTCCCGCCCTGAAAATTCTTTTTTATTCACAGCCCTATTATGGCTTCCATCCTCGCGGGAGTGGGGGTTCTATATGAGGCTCATGCCCCCCTCCCGTTCTCCACAGTGGTCCACAGGGGGATGCCCACCCGGGTGCCTGAGGTCAGGTTTGAGGTTCGAACTACGCGCGCGATAGGGGTGCGAACTCTTACCGCTAACCTGCCCTTCAAAAAGGGTGCAAACCCTAGTTGGAACAACGGAGATAATCCCACAGTGATCCAACACCTTATCAGATTTAGCATTGTTCAAAATGGGTTGGAAAAGACTTATGACGGACTTATCACGCCTCAGGCACAGCGGCCAGAGGCGTGAAATAGTGATAGCCTATTGATTTATATGGTGGCTACGCCCTGGATCGAACAGGGGACCCCGGCATTATGAGTGCCGTGCTCTAACCAGCTGAGCTACGTAGCCATGGGGGGCGCTGCGCGGAGCGCGACTCCCTCACAGCGAGCGGCGCATTTTCGGGCCTGACCCGGTCCTTGTCAAGCGTTGCCCGCCACAGGCCACACCCCGCACGGGACAATAGCCTTTTTTTTCAACAAGTTATATAAATTCGGTCTCCCCAGCGCATGTCGGGCGGGCCTCTGCCCCGGCGTGACGGCACGCGCACGCAACATACTATCCCTAAATTCTCGTACCGAGCAGTCGATATATATAGAGTAGCCCGTCCCCTGCCGGACCCGGGGGAACGCTCCGACGACGCCACCCATTCCGCTGACACGACACACAGGTCCCATCAGGAAGATGAAACAACGCCTGCGCTGCTGGCCCCGCCGCCTGAGAAATCAGCTCATCCTGCTGACCGGCCTGTTACTGTCGGCCACCATCATCTTTTTCGCCTGGGACGCATCGCGGCGGGAGTCCGATTTTACCGCGGCCAATATCCGCGCACAGGCGGTGGTGCTGGCGCGAAACATCGCCAGCACCGGCGGAGGCTATCTGTTCTCTACCTACTACAGTGCGCTGGAAGAACTGCTCACCCAGTCAGCCGAGTTTCCGGGTGTCGAGGCTATCTTCGTCACTGATGCCGATGGCAGGTTGATCCGTGAAGTCCGGCGCAACAACGACCTCATCGTGATACGCGAACCTCGCCAGTTGACACCACCACTCGGTCTCCGCGAGCGTGTCGAGCAGAACGACACACGGATCACGGTCTGGTATCCCATCATCAGTGGTTTTCTGCAGGGCTGGGTGCGCATCGATTACAGTCTTGCCGTGCTGCATCGCCAGCAGCGAGAAATCTTTTCTACCATCCTGCGTGATGGTGCCGTGGCGCTGCTACTGAGCCTGGCTCTGCTGTTTCTGTACCTGCGCCGACCCATGCGTTCACTGGAATCCGCCACGCACTTTGCTGCCGGCCTCAATGATCACCGTGGTAACACGGTGAACCTCGACAGCCGTGCCGTGGAACTCGAGATCCTGGAGCGTGCACTCAATCGTGCATCACTGGATCTCAGGGCCCAGGATGAAAAGATCATCTCCACACTCACCGACCTCGAAACGCAGAAGTTTGCCCTCGATCAGCACGCCATTGTCAGCATGACCGATATCAACGGAATTATTACCTATGCCAACGATCGCTTCTGCCAGATATCACGGTATGAGAAGGAAGAATTGATTGGCCATAAGCACAATATTGTCAACTCCGGCGTGCACAGCCAGGCCTTTTTCCGCAACATGTGGGAAACCATCCGTGCCGGCAAAGTATGGCAGGGCGAGGTCTGTAACCGCGCGAAGAACGGCGATCACTACTGGGTAAACACCACTATCGTGCCGTTTTTAAACGATGAGGGAGAGCCTTTTCAGTTCGTGGCGATTCGCAACGACATCTCCGCTCTCAAGGCCACCGCCGCGGCACTCAGCGAGAGTCGTGAACGGCTGCACCAGAGCCAGGTCTTTGCCCGCATTGGCAACTGGGACTGGGATATCCGCAATGGTTCGGTATTCTGGTCGGAAACCGTCAGTGCGCTGCTCGGCCAGGATGAACACGCCCGGCAGGTGTCCTATGACACCTTCCTCAACATGGTACACCCGGATGATCGGGAAAATGTTGAGAAAGCGATCCGCGCCTGCCTGGAAGATGGCGATGACTTCGATATCGAGCATCGTGTAGTACTGTCGGATGGGGAGGTGCGCTGGATCCACGAGGCTGGTAACGTCCTGCGGGACGCTGATGGCCGTCCGCGGCGCATGCTGGGTATTGCACAGGATATCACCCAGCGCATCGAGACCGAGATCGCCCTGCGCGAAAGCGAAGAAATGATCCGTCATTCACAGAAGATGCAGGCCATCGGCACGCTGGCCGGGGGGATCGCCCACGATTTCAATAACATCCTGTTCGCCATTGCCGGTTATGCTGAACTCATTGAGATGGACGCTGAACCCGACAGCGAGGCACTCGACAATGCCACGCAGATCCTGCAGGCTTCGGAGCGCGCACGTAGCCTGATCAACCAGATACTTGCATTCAGCCGCAAGTCCTCCATGGAAAGCCAGTCCATTCAACCCTACCTGGTGGCACGTGAAGTGATGAAGTTGATGCGCGCCACGGTGCCGACCACTATACGTATCGACCACGAACTGGAAAGCCGTGACTATATTGCCATGGATCCCACCCAGCTCCATCAGATCATCATGAATCTGTGCGTCAACGCCAACCACGCCATCGGTGACAACAGTGGTGTTATCAAGATCAGCCTGCATAAACAGGAACTGCTTTCGCCTCTGCACACCTACCAGGGTGAACTGGAGCCAGGTGACTATGTCTGCCTGGCAGTATCGGACACTGGCCAGGGGATCCCGCCGGAGGTCCTGCCACGCATCTTCGATCCCTTCTTTACCACCAAGGACGTCGGTAAGGGAACAGGCATGGGGCTGGCCTCCATCCACGGCCTGATCAGCGCTGCCGGAGGTGGCATCACGGTGGCCACGACGGTGAACAAGGGCTCGACGTTTTCCATCTACATCCCGATAACCAGTGAACCCGACGAGGAGCAACCACTCAGTGCGGTTATGTAACACAACACGAAAACCAGGTAGCAGGATCCGGTATTACCTGTTACCTGCCCTGCTCCTGCTGACCGTCAGCCTGCCGGCCACGGCAGCACGCTGCCTGCTGGTCATGTCCTATCACCAGGGCTATGCCTGGAACGATGGCGTTGAGCGCGGCGTGCGAAACGTTATTGGCGAGCAATGCGAATTACGGGTTTTCTACATGGATACCAAGCGCAATAAGGACGCCGACTTTGCAAGGCAGAAGGCCCTTGAAGCGAAGGCCATCATCGAAACCTGGAAACCCGACGTGGTGATCGCCACCGATGACAATGCTTCACGCTACCTTGTACAGCCCTGGTACAGGGATGCCGATACGCCCTTCGTCTTTGCCGCAGTCAACTGGACGGCAAAGAAATACGGCTATCCCTACCGTAATGTCACGGGCATGATCGAGGTGGCACCAATCATTCCCATGCTCCGCACGGTAAGCCATGTGCTACCAATTCATCGGCACGCACTTTACCTGGGTGCCGATACATTCACCGAGCAGAAAAATTACCAACGCTTCAAGGATATCTATGGGCAACAGGGGATCCAGGTCGATGCGCTCTTCGCATCCACTCTGGCCCAGTGGCAACAACACTACCTCAAAGGCCAGGACTATGACTTCATCATCCTCGGTAGCAATGCGGGCATCAACGACTGGAATGCGGCCGAGGCTGCCCGCTTTGCACTGGAAAATGCGAAGGTCCTCACCGTCAGTAACCACCACTGGATGAGCCCCTACGCCATGTATTCCATCACCAAGATCCCTGAAGAACAGGGTGAGTGGGCCGCCGAGATCGCCCTGGCCATTACCCGTGGCATGGATCCTGCCCGTATCCCCATTGTTCCCAATCGCAAGTGGAAGATATATATTAACGAGGGCCTCGCCCGGCGCGCAGGTATATCCCTGCCCCACCACGGTGGTGAAGTCATTATCAACCCGGTTAAGGAAAACTGATCCATGCCAAAACGTGTTTTAGTCATTGACGATGAACCCCTGATCCGCGACGTGGTGTGCAAGTTCCTGCGACGCAGCGGCTACGATACCGACACCGCGGCCAATGGCATGGAGGGCATCGACCGTTTCCGCGAGGTACCCGCCGATCTGGTGATCACGGATCTCACCATGCCCGAGATGGATGGCATGCAGACGGTGAAGGAATTGCTGGCGGAGTTTCCCCAGGCCAAGGTCATTACCATGTCCGGTGGAGGGGATCGTTTTCCGGAACACTGCCTGCGCGAGTCCGTGGAACTGGGCGCCGCCGGCTCGCTGAAAAAACCCATCCGCGGCAGAGATCTGGTTATCGAGGTGCAGCGCATCATAGGTACAGCGGAGTGAATTTTCCCTGTAATTGAAGCGAAAAACCTTTTTCACCACAGAGACTGATAAGAAGATCGGCATTCTGTCACAAGACGCGGCCAGTTACCCCTCGAAACAAATCTACTCCGTGTTCTCTGTGACCTCGGTGGTTAATATCCCAACAAAAGAAACTAAACATTGAAGCGGAAGTGCATGACATCACCGTCCTGCACGATGTAGTCCTTGCCTTCAAGGCGCAGCTTGCCGGCCTCTTTGGCGCCATTCTCACCACCATACTCGATGAAGTCATCGTAACTTACTACCTCGGCGCGTATGAAACCTTTCTGGAAGTCGGTATGGATGACGCCGGCGGCCTCGGGCGCAGTGGCGCCCACTTTCACCGTCCAGCCACGCACTTCCTTTTCCCCGGCGGTAAAGTAGGTCTGTAAACCCAGCAGCGCATGACCTGCACGAATGACGCGATTGAGACCCGGTTCGTCGAGACCCATCTCGGCGAGAAACTCCATCTTTTCCTCGTCGTCCAGTTCCACCATCTCCATCTCGATAGCCGCGCATACCGGTACCACCGGGGCTCCTTCCGTGGAAGCAAACGCCTCCACTTTCTCCAGCAGGGGATTGTCGCTGAAGCCGTCCTCGGCCACGTTGGCAATGTACATCACGGGCTTGGCGGTAAGCAGGAAAAGGTCGCGGATCAACGGACGCTCTTCCTTGCTCAGCTCCACGGTGCGTACCGGCCGGCCCTCGTCCAGCACCGCCTTGAGTTTCTCCAGTACGGCAAGGCGTGCCCTGGCTTCCTTGTCGCCGGATTTGGCCACCTTGGCGGTCTTGTTGACGGCCTTGTCCACCGAGTCGAGGTCCGCCAGCGCCAGTTCCGTATTGATGATCTCGATATCGGAGATGGGATCGATCTTGCCGGCTACGTGCACCACGTCGTCGTTCTCGAAGCAACGCACCACGTGAGCGATGGCATCGGTCTCGCGAATATTGGCAAGAAACTGGTTGCCCAGACCTTCACCCTTCGAGGCGCCTTCCACCAGACCCGCGATATCGACAAACTCCATCGTCGTTGGCAACACGCGCTGTGGCTTGACGATCTCGGCCAGTTTGTCGAGACGTGGATCCGGCACCGGCACCACGCCCACATTAGGCTCGATGGTACAGAACGGATAGTTCTCTGCCTGAAT
>DRKU01000017.1 GCA_011051615.1 Gammaproteobacteria bacterium | reverse complement strand
CGGTCATCACCCGGCGTGATCCCTGGCAGGTGGCACTGCGCTGGAGCCGCGACTACCTCAACCAGACCCTCACGCTGGTGGCCTTCGCCGCCCACGCCGAACCCGGCCCCGTGAACACCACCAGCCTGTCGCTGCAATACAGCTTACGCGACGATCTCGTGCTTGAACTTGCCAGCACTCACCTCGGTGTACGTGGCACCACCACCCTTGCGCCGCTGCTGGAAGCCGCCTCCGCCACCGTCCTGCGCATGCGTTATCACTGGTGAATGAATCGGAATCGGCCCCCCTTCGTGGCATAATGGGCAAAATCCGAGGAGCCCCATGGCCACCCAGACCCTGACGCTGACGCGCCCCGATGACTGGCACCTGCATTTCCGCGATGGTGATGCCCTGCCCCACGTGGTACCACATACCGCGGCACAATTTGGCCGCGCCATCGTCATGCCCAATCTGGTGCCACCGGTCACCACCACCGAGCAGGCACTGGCCTACCGCGAACGTGTCCTCGCCGCCGTGCCCGCAGGCCTGTCCTTCGAGCCCCTGATGACGCTCTACCTTACCGATAACACGCCCGCCGCGGAGATCCGGCGTGCCCACGACAGCGGACAGGTACAGGCGGTGAAACTCTACCCGGCGGGCGCCACCACCAACTCGGACTCCGGTGTCACCGACGTGGACAAAACACTGCCGGTGCTGGAGGTCATGCAGAAGCTGGGTATGCCCCTGCTGGTGCATGGCGAAGTCACCGCCGCCGAGGTGGATGTCTTCGACCGCGAGGCGGTGTTCATCGAACGTGTGCTCGCCCCCCTGCTGCACAAGCTGCCAGAGCTGAAAGTAGTCTTCGAACACATTACCACCGGCGAGGCGGTGGACTTCGTGCTGGCAGCGGGCGACAACGTCGCCGCCACCCTTACCGCCCACCACCTTTTATATGATCGCAATGCCATGTTCCGCGGCGGTCTGCGACCCCACTACTACTGCCTGCCAGTACTCAAGCGTGAAACCCACCGCCGCCGCCTTGTGGAGGCGGCCACCAGCGGCAATCCGAAATTCTTTCTCGGCACGGACAGCGCGCCGCACCCGCGCGAGCGGAAAGAATCTCCCTGCGGGTGTGCCGGCATCTATACCGCGCACGATGCCATGGCCCTCTATGCCACGGCCTTCGAGCAGGCCGGCGCGCTGGATCGACTGGAAGGTTTCGCCAGCTTCCATGGCGCGGATTTCTACGGCCTGCCACGCAATACCGATACCCTCACCCTGGAGCGCAAGGACACACCGGTTCCGGAAGTCCTGCCCTGGCCCGAAGGTGAACTGGTGCCCCTGTGTGCCGGCGAGACCCTGCCCTGGACCGTGACCGCCTCCCCGCGCCGGGCCTGATCATACGCGGGTGAAGTGGCGCATCGCTTTTCGGGCCCCGATTGGGTAAGCTCTCGCCATGCCTGATTCTGAAAATGCTATAGCCAAACGCTTTCGTGGTTTTCTGCCGGTAGTGGTCGATGTGGAGACCGGCGGCTTCAATCCCCAGACCGACGCCCTGCTGGAAATCGCCGCCGTCCCCGTGCTGGCGACCGCCGAAGGCCGCCTCAAGCCGGCCAAAACCCTGCACTGCCACGTCGAGCCCTTCCCGGGTGCGCGCCTGGATCAACGTTCGCTGGACTTCACCGGCATCGATCCCCATCACCCCTTTCGCCTGGCGCGACCGGAACAGGAGGCGCTGGAACTGATCTTCGAGCCCATCGAAGCACTCCTGGAAGAAACCCAGTGCTCACGCGCCATCCTGGTCGGCCACAACCCCTTCTTCGATCTCGGCTTTCTGAAAGCCGCTGTCGAGCGCTCGCGCATCAGGAAGCACCCTTTCCACTCCTTCAGCACCTTCGATACCGCCACGCTGGGCGGACTGGCCTACGGCCAGACGGTGCTGGCACGCATCGCCGCCGCCGCTGGCATCAAGTGGGATACCTCGAAGGCCCACTCGGCCAGCTACGATGCCGAGCGCACCGCCGAGATCTTCTGCGCCATCGTCAACCAGTGGGACGAGAAACTGGGACGACCCGTGACGCTGGTGGCACACGAGCAGGAATAGTCCCTCATTCCCGCACCGCGCCACTGCAAAACGCCCTGATCAAAAAAGCCCGCCCCCTTACACTTCGGGGCGGGCTTTTTTGATCTCGAAAGCCGATATATTCAGGCGGCCTTTTCGTGTGCCGCTTCGACCATCTTCTTCAGTTCACCGTTCTGGAAAAGCTCCAGCGTGATGTCGCAGCCACCGATCAACTCACCATTGATATAGACCTGCGGAAAGGTCGGCCAGTTGGCGAAGCGCGGCAGGTTTTCGAAGATCTCCGGATCGGCCAGTACATTGACGTAGCCAAAGTCCTTACCACAGGCCTGCAGGGCCTGGGCCGCACGGCTGGAAAAGCCGCACTGGGGGAGCTGGGGGGTACCCTTCATGAAAATCATCACCGGGTTCTTTTCCACCTGCTCACGAATTCGATCCATTACATCCATAGTTTCACCTTCAACGTAGTCTCAATCTGTACTGAAAAACGATACCGCCTGCCCGTTAATGGGGACACGGGTGCGCGCTTTCAAGCACCGGCGGCCGGGCAGTATACCAGAATATACCTGAGCGCAACACTTGGTATTTCGCCCCAAAAGGCGGGGGCTTCAGGTCACCGCGTCCACGTGCATCTGCAGCCAGTACTCCAGCAAGGCCAGGTGCCACAGCTTGCTGCCCTGCAGGCGCGTGAAGTGCGCGGGTGCCTCGGGGGCGGCGAGCAGCTTGTCCACGTAGGCGCGCTGGTAGAGGCCACGCTCGCGGCAGGCGCGCGAATCGAGGATCTCGCGCATGAAGTCCAGAAACTCGCCACGCACGTGCTTGAGCGCCGGCATGGGGAAATAGCCCTTGGGTCGGTCGATGACCCCGGCGGGCAACAGGGGCCGGGCAATGCTACGCAGCACGTGCTTGCCGCCCGAGGCCAGTTTCAGTTCCGGCGGCAGGCGGGCGGCCAGTTCCACCAGCCGATGGTCCAGAAACGGCACACGCGCCTCCAGGCCCCAGGCCATGGTCATGTTATCCACGCGCTTGACCGGGTCATCGACGATCAGCGTCGTCACGTCGAAACGCAGCACCTGATCGATGAAGGTGTCGGCACCGGGGGCGGTGAGGCGTTCACGCACCAGTCGGCTGACGGCATCCTCGCCGTGGTAGGCCGGATCCACGGTGGCGAGGTACTCGTCGAAATCCCGATCGAAATAGTACTGGCCGAAACGCCGCACGGGATCGGGATCGTCACAGGCGTGCATCTGCGGGTACCAGAAATAGCCGGCAAAGACCTCGTCGGCCCCCTGCCCGCTCTGCACCACCTTGACGTGTTGCGCCACCTGTTCCGACAGCAGGTAAAAGGCCACGGCGTCCTGCCCCACCATGGGCTCGGCCATGGCGGCCACTGCTTCGGGCAGGCGCACCAGCACCTCGCTGTTGGGAATGTGGATCTTCTCGTGGCGCGTCCGGTAACGGGCCACCACCTGGTCGGAATAAACGAATTCGCTGCCTTCCTCCTCGCCCACGTCTTCGAAACCGATGGAAAAAGTGCGCAGGTCCCGCACCCCGGCCTCGGCCAGCAGGGCCACCAGCAGGCTGGAATCGAGGCCACCGGAGAGCAGCACCCCCACCGGCACGTCCGCGACATCGAGGCGCTTGCGCACTGCCTCGCGCAGGGCATCGTGCACGGCGTCGGTCCACTCCTGTTCGCTGCGTACCTCGCCCGGGCGGGTGGCATCGAGATCCCAGTAGCATTCGCTGCGCGTGTCGCCGTTGGCGGCGACCACCATCCAGTGGGCCGGCGCCAGCTTGCGGATACCTTTTAATATAGTCGTCGGCGCCGGGATGACGGCATGCAGGGTGAGCTGGTGTTGCAGGCCGACGGGGTCAATGGCGGTATCCACGCCCCCCGCCGCCAGTAAGGCCTGGGTATTGGAGGCAAAGCGCAAGCGCGCATCGGTGCGCGTGTAATACAGCGGCTTGATACCCATGCGATCGCGGGCGAGGTAGAGTTCGCGCCTGAGGGTATCCCAGATGGCGAAGGCGAACATGCCGTGCAGCCGCTCCACGCAGGCATAGCCCCACTTGTGGAAAGCCTTGAGGATGACCTCGGTGTCACCCTCGCTGAAAAATTCGTAGCCTTCCTCGATGAGCTGCGCACGCAACTCCGGATAATTGTAGATAGCACCATTGAAGACAATGACAAACCCCAGTGCTTCATCCACCATGGGCTGGTTGGATCGTTCACTGAGATCAATGATGGACAGGCGGCGGTGACCGAAACGTACCGCGCCCTCGCCCCACTGCCCCTCGGCATCGGGACCACGACGCGCCAGTTTTTCGTTCATGCGCGCGACGGTCGCCGGCTCGGGCCGGCCGCCATCGAAACGCAATTCACCGCAGACGCCGCACATAGATCAGTGACGAGTAGCGAGTAGCGAGTGGCGATGTGATTTCATTCCGCCACTCCTCGCACCGCGTCCCTCGAACCTCGTTCCTCTGCCGTTCCCCACCCACCACCACCGGGAGTTTCGATGCACAGGCGATCACCTGCCGTAACGGCAAAATGAACCTTGGGAGGCAGGGTTACCCCGTTGAGCCGGTTGCACCCCGGCCTGCCGTCGTTGCCTCCGGCCAGCCCCCACGGCGCATGATAACGCCGCTCGGTAAGCAGGGTCACACGCGCCGGGTGCAGGAATTCGAATTCACGCACCAGCCCGTCACCGCCAGGGTAGCGACCTTCACCACCCGAACCGCGACGTATGGCGTAACGGG
>DRKU01000016.1 GCA_011051615.1 Gammaproteobacteria bacterium | reverse complement strand
GAAACGCGCACGAATTGTCATGGGAAATCAACCCCTTGCATGGAGACCATGGGAAGGCGCGTATTCTAGCAGGGCGCCCGATGGGGGCCAAACGAAAAAGCCCGCGCCCTGTGATGGGCGCGGGCCGTGTCTCCCATGGGTCGGCGTCCGCAGACGCGACTCGTCAACCGCCTATGACGCGTCGCGGCGGTGACGACGCGAATTGGCCACCAGGAAGGGCACCATCAGCAGGCCAACGAGCAACAGCGCCCAGGCGGCGGGTTCCGGGACCGGCACGCCGCCGACGACGGTGACCTGGAAGGTCTTGCCGGTACGGCCACCGAAATCACCCAGCAAGAGGCTCGCACCGGGTGACTGGTAGGTTCCGGGGGCGGCCATCCCGCCCGCAGGCGTCAGGGTGCCGAAGATGAAATCCAGACTCTCGCCCGGCGCCAGGTTCAGCGAGGTAAGCTGTGGCCAGAAATCATTTCCCGTGGTACCGAACACGAAATTATAGGTTGGCAGCAAATTTCCCCAGCTGAAGACGGCTCCTGCCGGTATCTGGTAGGTCAGATTCCCCGTGGAAGTCGCGTCATTGGTGATGCGCGCCGCCATGGAAATGGTCTGCGTGGGTGTGACGGTCTGCACCGGGCTGACGAAATCCCAGTCCCAGATGACGGCGGCCTGGGCGCTGCCCACCGCCGACAACATGAGACTGCCCAGCAGGAATACGATCAGATATCTGATATTCATTTTCCCCCCTTGTCCCGATCAGCATTGTCGGGATCTCATGCTTCAAACCTAGCGCGTCACGGGACGGCGCGCAATCACTCTGAGGTACTAGGGAAACCTGCGGGATCCCTGTCCCCGTTCAGGAAATAAGATGGAAAAATCAGCAGCTTGAAACAACAAGGCCCGCCACACCATGCGGGGTGTGGGGGGCCTTGCCTGTTTTCCGGTCGGGGCGGGAGGCGGCTCAGTGGCCGACGTGTCCCGGTTTCCGGCGACGACGAGCGAGTATCGGCAGCATGAGCAGGCCGATGGCCAGCAGCGCCCAGCTGGCGGGTTCCGGTACGTCCACCTGGAAATAGTGGTTGTGGCGGCGACCCAGACCACTGAGGAAGAATTCCTGGTAGCCCCTCGAGACATAACTGCCCACGCGGGCCAGACCATTCTTTGGTGTCAGAACACCGAAGATGAAATCGAAGCTCTCACCCGGCGCGACCACCACGCCACGGAACTGGTCGAAGAAACTGCCGAGGCCGTGATTGCCACGGAAACCATAGTCACTGCCCGGACCCCGCGTAATATCGTAGACGGTATACAACGGCCATGCCGCGAAATAGGTCCAGCCGGTTCCGCCATCCCAACTGAAAGCTTCGGGGGAGCGTTCCGACACCGTCAGGCGTGCCTGCATGACCACCGAATGGCGTTGGCCCACCTCGTTGTACGGGTTGATAAAATCCCAGTCCCAGATGACCCGCGCACTGGCCGACTGAACCAGCAACAGCAGGGCACCCGCCAGCGCAATTTGTACAGACCTCATGACACACCCCTCACCGGAATAACCGGCCTGATAATTTTGATGGATTCACCATACCCGCGTAGAAATCGCGTCACAACCACCCTGATGTACTAGAACCCGGTTGGTTAAAATTTCATCATATCCTTTGTTTTCAATATGTTAGGAGAGATTAATCCCTGGCGAAATTCAGGAAATGCGGGCTCATCCTGCCCCCTCGAAACGCGCCAGCAGGCCCATGTCCGCTTCGGTCGCCGCCTCCGGCGGCAGCGGGATATGCACCACGTAACCGCCGCCGGGCACGGCGTCCATGGGCTCGCCCTGGTCACCGTGCAGCGCAGTGAGTTCGAAGACGTGGTTGCCGCGAGGGCTCACCAGTTCCAGCCTGTCACCCACGGCAAAGCGGTTCTTGACCGCCACCCGCGCCAGGCCGCGCTCGGCATCAAAACCCACCACCTCGCCGACGAAACGCTGCTTCCCGTCGGTGCTGTTGGTATCGTAGTTCTGGTAAGCGTGGCTGGGATGGCGATCGAAGAAGCCGTCGGTGTAACCCCGATTGGCCAGCGCCTCCAGTTCGCTCATGAGGTGCGGATCGAAGTCCTCGCCGCGCACGGCGTCATCGATGGCGCGGCGATAGGCCTGGCTGACGCGAGCCACATAGTAATGAGACTTGGTGCGCCCCTCGATCTTGAGACTGTCGATACCCATCTCCACCAGCCGCGCCACGTGGTGCACCGCGCGCAGGTCGCGCGAGTTCATGATGTAGGTACCGTGCTCGTCTTCCTCGATGGGCATCAGCTCGCCGGGACGCTCCTGCTCCTCGACGAAATAGACCCGCTCGGCGGCCGCGTGGCGCTGCCCGTCCCCCAGGGGTGCGGGCTGCACGTCACCGGCGGCGTCGATCTCGGCATCGTGCACCTTGTATTGCCAGCGGCAGGAATTGGTACACGTACCCTGGTTGGCATCGCGGTGGTTGAAGTAGCCCGACAACAGGCAACGCCCCGAATAAGCAATGCACAGCGCACCATGAACAAAGACCTCCAGCTCCATGTCGGGACACTGCTGGCGGATCTCGGCCACTTCGTCGAGCGACAGTTCGCGCGAGAGGATGATGCGGGTGAGGCCCAGCGACTGCCAGAAGCGGACACTGGCAAAGTTGACCGTGTTGGCCTGTACCGAGAGATGAATGGGCAACTCGGGCCAGCGCTCGCGCACCAGCATGATGAGACCGGGATCGGCCATGATCAGGGCATCGGGACCGAGGTCGATGACCGGCGCAATGTCGTCGAGAAAGGTGTGTACCTTGGTATTGTGTGGCAGGACATTACAGGCCAGGTAGAAACGCCGTCCCTGCCGATGCGTCTCGGCGATCCCTTCCGCCAGTTGCGGCAGACGTGCGAAGTCGTTCTCGCGCACACGCAGGCTGTAGCGCGGCATACCGGCATAGACGGCGTCGGCGCCATAGGCCAGCGCATAGCGCAGTTTCTTCAGTGTACCGGCGGGCGCCAGCAGCTCGGGGGTCTTCATGGTGGTGGGTGATTCCTGGCCGCGAGGGACCGATAACATGTCGCAATCTCGTCGCAACCGCGTTGGTCGCCAGGCGCCATTATACCCCATCCCGGTGGTTTGCCCCGCGGATCCGCGCAGGGCGCACGGGCCTACAACAACGCCGCGGCCAGCAGGATGAGGACGAGGATGAGTACCAGCACCGTCAACAGGGGCATGCGCCGCGTCAGATCGCGCAGGGCACCGGCAGACATCGCATCACTGCCCGGCAGGGGGGCATCCGGGGCGGCACTGATGACCTGTACCGAGATATTGTCGCGGCCCTCGCGCCGGATGACTTCCTCCACCAGGGCGTCCACCTGCTGTTGAATATCACGGCTCTGGCGCAGGAAGTCACAGAGTTCCGCATCATCCAGCACATCGGTGAGGCCGTCACTGCACAACAGAATATGCTGACCGCGATACAGGCGTCCGTTGACCGCCCCCACATCGACGGCGTCGATGTCCACGGCACCCAGGCTCTGCGTGATGATGTTGCGATGGGGATGGATGCGGGCCTCGGCATCGGTGAGATTGCCCGTGTCCACCAGGCGCTGCACGAAGGAATGATCGTGACTGAGCTGGATCAGGCAATCGCCGTCCTTGCCAGGATCCCACAGGTAAGCACGGCTGTCGCCCACCCAGGCCAGCTCGTAGTCATGACCGTCGAGACGCACGGCCACCACGGTGGAACCCATGCCAACGGCACCACGACCACTTTCGGCGGCATACTTGATGGCCTGATGGGCGTGCTGAACGGCCTGGGCCAGGCTACGCCCGTCGGCCAGCGCCTCCTCGATGGCCTCGATGACCACCTCGCTGGCCACTTCACCAGCCTCGTGCCCACCCATGCCATCGGCGACCACCCACAGGCCCTGCTCGGGGCGGGCCAGCACCCGATCTTCATTGTGATCGGCGACCGGACCGGTCTCGCTACGGCTGGCATAGGGATGCTGACTGACCACCTTGACTCGCTTCGTTTCGTATTCTTGTTGTTGTCTGTTCAACGGTCATGCGCCGTCGTTCCCGTCGTGCTACCCACACTTACACCGTACTGCGGTCACCTTCCGGCCCGCAACGACGCGGCGGTGGAAAATACCTGCTCCAGCAGGCGCCGGGTGTCCAGCGGCTTGCCCAGGCAGGCCTCGGCACCGGCATTGATGGCACGGGCAATGTTCTCCGGGGTGTCATACGCGGTTATGCAAATGATACGAATGGCCGCGCGCACCGGATCGCTCTTGATGAAACGCGCCACTTCGAAACCATCCAGGTCCGGCATCATGAGATCCAGCAACACGACATCGGGAGAAAAGGACTCGATGCGGAAGCCGGCCTCGAAGCCGTTATGGGCGGATTCCACCTGCACGCCCGAATCATGTTCACGCAGCAACAGGGTAAGAAAGGCGTTGATGTGTGGATCATCGTCCACCACCAGTACCCGCAAGCCATCCTCTGCGCCACCGCTGGCAAGTGGGATACCGCGCTGGCGCGCAAAGCGCTCGACCGCTTCACGCGAATAGCGGCGATGGCCTCCAGGTGTGGAGCGAAACGCCAGCTCACCACGTTGCGCCCACTGGCGCACGGTCACCGGCGCGACCATCAGAAGACGGGCCACCTGCTGCGGAGTCAGAAACTCGCTGTCGGACATATAAACCTCGATGCTGCGTGGCCAACGGCACAACCGCCGTGCGGCACCCTCCCCGGCCTGATGCGCCCGAGACGGCCGTCCCTCGCCATCCTGCCGGTGATCCCATCCTGGAAATCCTCCCGAAACTGTCCCTGAACCTGTCCCTGAATCTGTCGAGGAGCAATTCCGGCTCCCCTGCGTGAGAACATCTTATGTCAGTGTATCCCGCTCAGAATATAGCGCATCGGGACTACTGAATCATCGCCGCAACCGACTGGAGCCGGTCCGGGATCGGACCAACCAGCTCCGCGGTGGAGAATCGCGGGCAAAAAAATGCCCCGCGGGGTAGCGGGGCCAGGGTGTGTTGCGCATAGTGCGCAGGGGGAGGATAAAAACCTGTATCCAACAATCACGCTAAGGAGACATCGAATTCAACCGGCTGCTTACGCTGGCCTTGTCTGAATTATCGGCGCAGCAGGGGGGAGCTTTAGGCCCATTTGGGCGATTTTAACCCCTTTTTTCCTGTGGAAAGCGGGGACGGGGATGGGAGGATGAGGATCAGGGGGCGGCGGTCTCCACCTCGGCTTCCGGCCCGGACTCGGCCGGTGCTTCGTCCAGGCGCTGCCACACCCCGGGACCGCCATGGGCCTTCGCCACCCGCGCCAGCATCTCGGCGTGGGCAGCGAGCTCCGCCTCGCTCGGCGCGATCACGGGCAGTGGTGACCGCTCCGCAGGCAGGCGGCGGATCTCACTTACCCGCGGCATACCGGCATCGCCGCTGCCCTCCCCCTCCAGTGACAGGCGCGCCTGCCCACCGGTCATCAGCAGGTAGACATCGGCAAGGATCTCGGCATCCAGCAGGGCACCGTGCAATTCGCGGTGGGCGTTATCCACTTCGTAGCGACGACACAAGGCATCGAGGTTGTTTTTCTGGCCCGGATGCATGCGCCGCGCCATGGCCAGCGTATCGAGAACGTTGCAGTGGCCATCCAGCGACCAGCCCTTGCCACGCAGCAGACGGAATTCATGCTCGATGAAGCCGACGTCGAAGGGCGCATTGTGGATGATCAACTCGGCACCCTTGATGAAGCGCAGAAAGTCTTCGGCGATATCGGCGAACAGTGGCTTGTCGGCAAGAAACTCGTTGGTCAGGCCGTGGACCTGCACCGCGCCTTCATCCACCTCACGCTCGGGATTGATGTACTGGTGGTAACGGTTGTCGGTGACACGCCGGTTGATGAGTTCCACGCAGCCGATCTCGATGATGCGGTGGCCCTGGGAAGGCTCGAGGCCGGTGGTTTCAGTATCGAGGACAACCTGTCGCATGGTTCAGCGGTATTACCTGGCGTTGTTGATGGACATGGTGATCATGCCACGGCGTCCCAAGCCTACGTCATCGATCCCGCCGGGTGCAAGCGGCACGATCCTGGCTGTCTTCACAGGTCGTCAATGCCACGATTGGCCAGCTGATCGGCGCGTTCGTTCTCCGGGTGGCCGGTGTGGCCACGCACCCAGTGCCACCTGACATCGTGCTTGTTGACCAGCGCGTCGAGCTGCTGCCACAGGTCCTGGTTCTTCACCGGTTTGCGATCGGAGGTCTTCCAGCCGCGCTTCTTCCAGTTGGTGATCCACTGGGTGATGCCGTTGCGCACGTACGTGGAGTCGGTGGTCAACTCCACGCGGCTGGGGCGCTTGAGCGCCTCCAGCGCCCGGATCGCCGCGGTCAGCTCCATGCGATTGTTGGTGGTCTCGCGCTCCCCCCCATAGAGTTCCTTCTCCGCGCCGTTGTAGCGCAACAACACCCCCCAGCCACCGGGCCCGGGGTTGCCCCGGCAGGCACCGTCGGTCCATACCTCGACCTTGTCACTCAAAACCTCTCTCCTTTCTCTTCGTGCGTACGGATTGCTGATAGGGTTCCACCAGGCCGGGGGCCACCAGCTTACGGCGTGGCCGCCAACGTGGGCGAACAGGCGTCAGGGTGGCAACACGCTTGCGCGCCACCATGACGTAGCTGGCGCCGAATGGACGCCACAGGCGCCGCCCGAGTCCATCCATCCAGCCCAGGCGCGACAGGATACCCGGATGCGCTACCGGCGGGCGATAGAAACAGCTGCTCGCCGGATCGATATCGAAGCCCAGCAGAGACAACCAGTCGCGGATACGCGCCTGGGTACGGAAACGTCCACACCACGGCACCCGCTTGCGCCAGCCCAGCAGAAGACGCTTGCTCACCCAGCTGCTCCAGGGATTGAAACCCAGCAGCACCACGCTGCCTTCCGGGATCAGCACGCGTTCCACTTCGCGCAGCACCTCGTGGGGCCAGGGGGAAAATTCCAGAATATGCGGCAGCACCACCACGTCCAGGCTGGCCGCGGCAAACGGCAGGGCATGGGGCAGACCCACCAGTTCGCCCGACCTGCCGTCCGGTATCGCTGGCGGCAGATCCATGATCATGCAATGAGACACGCGGCTGGCAGAGAGCAGATCCACCGTGCAGGGGCGCCCCACCTGCAGCAGGTGGTAACCGAACAACTGCGCCAGCACGCCATCCAGGCAGGCCTTCTCGCTGGCCTGCAGCGCCTGCCCCAGCGGGGTGGCATACCAGGCGGCCAGGCGCGCCCAGTGGTCCGGCTGGCAGTTGTGTGCGGATCGGTTGTCGTGCGCCATGTTTCCCCCCTGCCGCACTGCACCGGGCAGTTGGCAGAAATGTCATTAACCGGTTGACCTCTACCCCGTAAGTCTCATATATTTTTCGCCCTATGCGAAGAAAAATTTATAAGAAACAACTGGCTAGCCTTCTTTTTTCACCCATTTTGCTGATCCTGGGGGGCTGCACCACCCTGTTTCCGGCCGCTGAGGCTCCACAAGGTGCCATCGGGCCGGATCAGCGTGAAGACCTGTCCCTGTTCACGGTGCTCGGCGACGCCCCCTTCCCCGCCTGGGCGCTGCTGGAGACCGATCCCATGGTCCCCACCACCCGCCTGCTCGACGGTGAAACGGTCCCGGTGGAAACCGCCGCGGAGGACGACGAGGAGGTGGATGCGGCACCCGCCGACGTCGCATTGGTGGACGATGAGCTCTTCGGCGAGGCCGACGCCTGGGACCGGATCCGTAACGGCTTCGCCCTGCCCGACGTGGACCACCCGCGCGTGACACGCGAGTTCAAGTGGTTCGCCCGCCATCCCGAGTATATCCGCCGCGTTGCCGATCGTGCCCGCCCGTACCTCTACTACATCGTCGAGGAAGTGGAGCGGCGCAACATCCCCATGGAAATCGCCCTGCTGCCCATTGTGGAAAGTGCCTTCCAGCCCTTCGCATACTCCCACGGCCGCGCCGCGGGGATCTGGCAGTTCATTCCTTCCACCGGTCGCCTCTTCGGCCTGCGCCAGACCTGGTGGTACGACGGCCGGCGCGACATCTATGCCTCCACGCAGGCGGCACTCAATCTGCTGGAGCGCCTGCACAAGGAATTCAAGGGGGACTGGATGCTGGCGCTGGCGGCCTATAATTCCGGTTCCGGCACCGTGCGCAAGGCGGTGCGCCGTAACCGACGCCGTGGCAGACCCATCGATTTCTTCTCGCTCAAGCTGCCACCCGAGACACGCGGTTACGTGCCCAAGCTGCTGGCGCTGAAAAAACTCTTTGCCGATCCGCAGCGCTATGGCATCGAAGTGCCGAGCATCCCCGATGAACCCTACTTTGCCAAAGTCGATCTGGGTTCGCAGATCGATCTCAGCCTCATCGCCGAACTGGCCGACATCGAGATGGAAGAGCTCTACCAGCTCAATCCCGGCTTCAATCGCTGGGCCACGGATCCCAGAGGTCCCCACTACGTCCTGCTGCCAAAGGAAAAGGCGGAAGACTTCCAGGTCGCGTTGGCAAAAGTACCGAAGAACCAGCGCATCCGCTGGATCCGCCACAGGATACGCACCGGCGAGACCCTTGGCACCATTGCACGCAAGTACCGTACTTCTGTCGCCGCCATCAAGCGCCTCAACCGTATTCGCGGTACGCGCATCCGTGCCGGCCGCAGCCTGCTCATCCCCACCGCGCGCGCCAGGCCCGGTGAATACCGTCTCAGTGAAGGCGAGCGCCTGCGCCGCCTCAAGAAGACACGCCGCAAGGGCAACCGTTACGTGCACCTGGTACAGCGTGGTGACACCCTGTGGGACATCGCCCAGCTTTACGGCGTCGGTGTACGCAGTCTGGCGAAGTGGAACGGCATGGCGCCGCGCGACACGCTCAAGCCGGGCCAGAAACTGGTCATCTGGACGCGAGGCAAGGTGTCGGTCGACACCGGCCACATGGCCCCGCCGCCACAACGACGCATTACCAAACGCATCGGCTACCGAGTGCGCCCCGGCGACTCCCTGTCACGCATTTCCAGCCGCTTCAAGGTCACCATTGCCCAACTGCGCCGCTGGAACCGCCTGCCCAAGGGCCGCTACCTGCAACCGGGCCAACGCCTGACCCTCTACATCGATGTCATCCAGCAGTCGGGACGAAGCTGACACCGGCGCCTGCAGTCATGCAGCAGGCAGGGCACAATAGCGCAGCGTATTGCGCTGTCATTCCCCCAGGCCAGGCACGAGTCCCTCACTCCTTTCCTTGCAGGAGCGACCCCTGGAGTGACGGGGACAGGCGGTTTTCCTCGCCACTCGCTACTGGTACTTAAAGACTCACCCTCGGCACTGCCGCCATGAGTGTGCGCGTGTACGCTTCCTGCGGGTCACCGCATACCGCATCGACGCTGCCATATTCGACGATGCGGCCTTCTTTCATGACCGCCACGCGATCACTGAGGTATTCCACCACGGCAATGTTATGAGTGATGAACAACAGGGCCAGGCCACGCGTATCGCGCAGGCGCAGCAGGAGCTTCAGGATCCCCGCCTGCACCGACACATCCAGCGCACTGGTCACTTCGTCGCAAACGATGAAACGCGGATTTAGCGCCAGGGCACGCGCGATACCGATGCGCTGGCGCTGGCCGCCGGAAAACTCATGCGGATAACGCCACAGGTACTCGGCCTCCAGCTCCACGTTCTCCAGTGCCTGCACCGCCAGCGCCAGGCGCTCTTCCGTACTCTCGCCGATGCCATGCACCTTCATGGGTTCGGTAAGCGTAGTGGCGATGGTCAGGCGCGGATTGAGCGAGGACATGGGATCCTGGAAGATCACCTGTAGCTTGCTGCGCCAGGGACGCATGGCGCGGTCATCGAGGCGTGTGAGATCGGTACCTTCGAAACAGACTTCACCGGCCGTGGGTTGTTCGAGACGCAGGATGGCACGCCCCAGGGTGGTCTTGCCACAACCCGACTCTCCCACCAGTGAGAGGATCTCGCCGCGTGCAATCTCGAGATCGATGCCGTCCACGGCACGAATATGATCTACCGTGTGCCGCAACACGCCCTTGCGTACGGGAAAATGCACCTTCAGACCGCGCAGGGACAACAGGGGTGTGTCCGCCTGGCGTGGTGCACCTTCCTCGCCTGCCGCATGCACGGCAACACGCTCACGCCGCAGGTTCTCCGGCAGGGCATCGAGCAACTGGCGCGTGTACTCGTGCCGGGGCTGGTGCAGCACCTGTTCCAGCGGGCCGCATTCCACCAGTTTGCCCAGGCGCATGACGCCCACGTGATCGGCCATCTGCGAGACCACGCCGAAGTCGTGGGTGATGAACAGGATACTCATACCGGTGCGCGCCTGCAGGGCCTTCATCAGGCGCAGGATCTCCGCCTGCACGGTGACATCCAGCGCCGTGGTGGGCTCATCGGCGATGAGCAGGTCCGGTTCACAGGCCATGGCCATGGCGATCATGACACGCTGGCGCTGGCCGCCCGACAGGCGATGGGGATACTCGTCCACACGTTGTTCAGGCTCGGGGATCTGCACCTCGCGCAGAGCCTCGATGGCGCGTGTACGTGCCTGTTCATCGCTCATCTCCGGCCAGTGCAGTTGCAGGGCCTCGGTGATCTGCTCGCCGATGGTCATGACCGGGTTGAGCGAGGTCATGGGTTCCTGGAAGATCATGGCGATGCGCGCGCCGCGTATTTCACGCCGCCGTTCTTCGTCGAGGGTGAGCATGTCCACCTGTTCAACCTCACCGTCGTTGTGGCGGTGCTGAAACAGGATGCGCCCGCCCGGGTGACGGGTAATGTCGGCCGGCAACAACTGAATGATGGACAGGGCGCACACCGACTTGCCACTGCCCGACTCGCCCACCAGGCAGAAGGTCTCACCCCGAGCGATGGTGAAGCTCACGTCGTCCACGGCACGCACCATGCCCTCGCCCGAACGCAGGTGGGTCTGAAGGTTCTCGACCCGCAACAGGAAATCGTCAGGCATGTGTCACACGCTCTCCCGGCGCAGATGAGGATCGATGGCGTCGCGCAGGGCTTCACCCATCATGTTGTAAGCGAATACGGTGAGAAAAATCGCGCCGCCCGGGAAAAAGGCCATCCACCAGTTGAACTTGGACGACAGGATCGACTGGTTGAGCATCTGCCCCCAGGAGGGGTCGCCCACCAGGCCGAGGCCGAGAAAACTCAGCACCGCCTCGGCAAGGATCGCCGAGGCTACACCGAAGCTCGCGCCTACCAGCACCGGGGCGATGCCATTGGGCAGCATGTGGCGAAACAGGATCGACGGTAACGGCAGGCCACATGCGATGGCCGCCTGCACGTAGTCCTGCTTGCGCAGTTTCAGGAACTCGGCGCGCACGTAGCGCGCATACCCCGACCAGCTGGTGATGCCGATGATCACCATGAGCATGTAGAGGCTGCGGCCGAAGAAGGCGACGAAAGTGAGCAGCAGGAACAGCGTCGGGATGGCCTCGAAGATCTCCACCAGACGCATACCGATGATGTCCACCACACCGGAGAAGTAACCCATCAGGCCGCCAATGATAATACCGATCAGCATGGCAATACCGGTCGCAACGAAACCGATCCCCAATGCAATACGCGAGGCATGGATCATGCGGCTCAGGACATCGGCGCCATTCTCGTCGGTACCAAACAGATGGGTGCGTTGGTCTGCTTCCAGCGGTGCTTCCAGCCCCGTGTAGCCTTCGTCACGCTGGTAGTCCTGGGGCGAATACGGGATGGGTGCGCGGATCACCCAGTCATACTGCCCCGCCGCTTCCGCCTGCCGCCAGGTCTCGTAGTTCACCAGTCGCGGCGGCTCGATGAAGGCGTAACTGAGTACCGCCGCCAGTGCCAGCACGCCAACGAAGATCGCCAGCGCATGGCGGAAACGCGGCTGTCGGATGATCAGCACCACGAGGCAGGCAAAGGCGATCAACAGGGTGACATCGCCGGCGGTGAGCGACGCCAGCAGCGGACTGTGCCAGCGACCGTTTTCGCTCAGCAACAGGGGATGACTGTTGGCAATGAAGGGGGCGAATACCGCCAGCACCAGCAACAGCGCCACCCACGCCAGGCCAAGGCGCGCCGCGCGCTGGGAAAAGGCATCGCGCAACACGCGCGCGGCGTAGCCACTGTTGTGTGGCACCGCACCGGATGCGGGAGTGGTCACAACGGCCTCAGTCATAACTCACCCGCGGGTCGGCGATGGCGTAGAGGATGTCGGCAATCAGGTAGCCCACCAGGGTCAGGATGCCACTGATGAGGGTAATGGACAGCACCAGTTCACGGTCGCGGCCCTTGACCGCCTCGATGGCCAGCTTGCCCATACCCTCGATGGAAAAGATGCTCTCGACGATCACCGAACCGGCCAGCAGGGCCGGCAACAGGGTTGCCGAGATGGTGATGAGCGGCAACAGGCTGTTGCGAAAGACGTGCTTCCACAGGACATCGTGTTCCGGTACGCCCTTGGCACGCGCGGTGCGCGCGAAATCGGCCAGCAGATTTTCCAGTACCGCCGTGCGCGTGAGCTTGGCAAGAAAGGCAAAGCCGCCGTAGGACAGCACCAGCACCGGCAGCGCCAGGTGCCACAGGCGATCGAGCAGGAAACCGCGCACGAAGGGGCCGTCCATGAGCTGGGCACCCGTCGCCATGCCCAGTCCCAGCCCAACGATACCGAGCGTGACGACGCGCAGCGCCCGGTACTCGGTCCAGGCTATGCCAGTGGCGAGCGCCGCCACCAGCACCATCAGAAACAGCCAGGTGAACCAGTGCGTCTCGCCCGGCAGGGCGTTGGCCATCAGGGCGCCGAGCATGGCACCGGCCAACGCGGTGATGGCCACGCGCCACAGGCGTTGTTCCCAACCCGCCACCCACACCGCCAGGCCGGTACCGAGCACAGTGAGCAGAAACAATACACCGATATCACCCACGCCACCGAAGTGTGGCAGGAAGGGCATGTCCTGGGCCTCGCGCGCACTGAGTCCCGAGGCCGGAAACCAGCGCCAGGCATCGTCGTTGGCGAAGAAACCGATCATCAGAACACCGGCGAGCATGGTCGGTACCGACCACAGGCCCAGCAGGCTGATCCCGGAGCCCACATCGAAGGAACTGCCGCGCTGGGTGGCGGCTCGCACACCGATGGTGATCGCCACCAGATAGATCAACGGGATGGAGAGGACGTTGAGCAACAGGGTAATGGGCACGCGCTCGGCGATGAGATCCAGTGCCGGACGGCTGTAGAGGAAGCTCTTGCCAAAATCGGAGCCTTTCCACAGGGAAAAACTGCTGATGTTGCCCTCGCTGTCGAGTTCGAAACCGATGGGCGAGACATTGTTGAGCCAGCGCAGGTATTGCACTGGCGCGGGATCGTCGAGGCCATAGATACGGTTGTAGTATTCCTCCAGTGCGCGCTTGGCCTCCGGATCGAGGTTCTGCGCCCCCACCAGGGTCTGGCCTATGCCGCCGGGCGCCGCCGCCATGATGGTGAAGACGACAAGGGTGATCCCCAGCAGGGTCGGGATCATCAGTAGCAGGCGGCGCAGGATGTAAGTATGCATGGTCGCCGACGACGCACTCAGTTGCGATAGCGTTGCTCGGCGCGCGGCACGTAGATCTCCATGGGCACCAGGGTGGAATTGAGCCCCAGGCGCGTCACCGCCACGTTGCGGATGCGCCGGTCGATGAACACCAGCGACTTGCCGCGCGTCAGGAAGGTATAGGGCTGGTCTTCATAAAGGATGCGCTCGGCCCGGTGCCACAGCTTCATGCGCTTCGCCTCGTCCACCGTGCGCCGCGCTTCGTCGATGAGGCGATCCAGCTCCGGGTTGGCGTAGTGCATGAAGTTCTCGCCCTGGTTCTCGATCTGGCTGCTGTGGAACATCTGGTAGATGTCCACTTCCACGCCGCTGGTCCAGCCCAGGGTAATGGCATCGAAGTCGCGCGTATTGAGGGCATCGAGCATCACCGCCCATTCGGTAGGTTTGGGCTTCAACAGGATCCCCGCCTGGGCGTACATGTCTTTCAGCAACAACACCATGCGCTCGGTGTCCTCGCGGCCCTGGGAATAGGTCAGTTCGAACTCGAAGGGCACGCCGCTGGCGTCTTCCAGCACGCCGTCACCGTTGCGATCGACGAAGCCGGCTTCGGCAAGCAGCGCACGTGCATGCGCCACGTCCGTCTGCCAGGGCTTGAGTTGGGGATCATGCTGGGGACTGCGGTTGCTGAAGGGGCTCACGGTCGGCTCGGCGTAGCCGAGACTGATTTCACTGATGATAGTCTTGATATCGGTCAACAGGGTCATGGCGCGACGCACGCGCACGTCGGCAAAGCGTGTCGGCCTGCCCTCGCGTTGCTGGTTCCAGGCGATATAACTGTAGCCCTGCACGGGATTCATGTATTCCCAGTTCTGCGCCCGCGCCATGAGCTTGGCATCCTTGATGAGTTTTTTGTATTCCACCGGGCGCGCGCCGTACATGTCCAACTCACCGTTACGGAAGCTGATCAGCCGCGCACTGGCGTTTTCGATGAACTTCCAGATCAGGCGATCGAAGGGCGGCACCACTGGCCCCCAGTAGCGGGGGTTGCGCTCCAGCTCCATGAAGCCCCTGTCCGGCGTCCAGCCTTTGGGGTCCTTGAGGCGATACGGCCCGCTGCCGAACAGCAGGCCCTTGGACTGATTGAACTTCTGCGGTGTCTTCAGGTAAGGCGCATAGAAATGGCGTGCCAGGATGCGCATTTCACCGGCCATGGACAGGGCATTGAAATACGGCTCCTTGAAGGTAAACACCACCGTGTGCGGTCCCTTTGCCTCGACGCTGGCGATGCGCGCGCCCATGAGGGCGCGGTCGCGGGGCGCCTGGATGGCCGGCGTCATGATGAAATCGAAGGTGAAAACCACGTCATCGGCGGTCACCGGTTTAGCGTCGGAAAAACGGGCCTCCTCGCGCAGGTGGAAAGTGAACACCAGGCCGTCGTCGGAAACCGTCCAGTCCTTCGCCAGTAACCCGTTCCATTCGAGACTGTCGGGATCACGAATGAGCAGGGATTCGAGCACGTAGTCCTGCACGATGGAGCCGTAGAGATCCTGCGTGACCAGCGGTGTGACGGTCTTGAGTGCCGAGGAGAAGGAGCGTACCAGCCAGTCGCCCTCTGCGTAATCCGGCTGGGCCGCGGCCGCCGCGGCGCGACGAAAGGCCGCCGGCACCTCACCGGCTGGCTGCGCCCCGGCCTCCGGCGCGCGGGTGACGCCCCCACTGCCGATGGCACGGCGCAACTGGCGCAGATCCTGCGCCTGCTCGTCCATGACCCGTTCCATTTCCGAGAGCTTGAGCCACTGGCGGTCCACCATGTACATGGCCAGCACGAGAAGGAGGATGATCACGCCAAAAATGGAAAAATAGACAAAGTCCTTGCTGGTGAAACGCTTGTCCATGGGTGAACACGGCCCTTGTATTTGTTGTTTTGAACGCACGCGGTGGCTATCGACCACGTCCTGCCCCATGCTATAGCAAGGCGCGCCGGGACTCAAACAAACGGTTAACGATTCCAATAACTTAGTGTATTATTCGCCACACTACCGGCGCCCGGAACAGAACCGGGATTGCAGTGCCGGACAGCACAACAACAAATTTCGACGAGGGACAAAGCGATGGGATTTCTGGAAGGTAAACGTGCTCTGATCGTGGGGCTGGCCAGCAACCGATCCATCGCCTGGGGGATCGCCCAGGCCATGCGGCGCGAAGGAGCGGAACTGGCCTTCACCTACCAGAACGACAAGCTGGAAAGCCGCGTGGCCAAGATGGCCGCCGAACTGGATTCGGACATCATCCTGCCCTGCGATGTGAGCGAGGACGAAGCCATCGACGCGGTCTTCGAACACCTGGACGACTTCTGGGACGGCCTCGACATCATCGTCCATTCCGTGGCCTTCGCCCCGCGCGAATCCCTCGAAGGCGAATACCTCGACAACGTCACCCGCGAGAGCTTCCGCATCGCCCACGAGATCAGCTCCTACAGCTTCGCCGCGCTGGCCAAGGCAGGGCGCAACATGATGGAAGGTCGTGACGGTGCCCTGTTGACCCTGAGCTACCTCGGCGCCGAGCGCTCCATGCCCAACTACAACGTCATGGGCCTGGCCAAGGCCAGCCTCGAGGCCAACGTACGCTACATGGCGCAGAGCCTCGGCCCCGACGGCATCCGCGTCAACGCCATCTCCGCCGGTCCCATCAAGACCCTCGCCGCCGCCGGCATCAGCAACTTCCGCAAGATGCTCGACCACGTGGAACGTGCCGCCCCCCTGCGTCGCAACATCACCATCGAGGAAGTGGGCAATGCCGCCGCCTTCCTGTGCTCCGATCTGGCCAGCGCCATCACCGGCGAGATCATGTACGTGGACAGCGGCTACAACACCATCGGCATGGAGCCCCTCGGCGAAGATTAAAAGGTTCGAGTGGCGAGGTGCGAGGGCCGGGGAACTTGATCCCCGCCCCCTGTCCCCCGCCCTGGGGGCGGGGGGACCGATATCTCAACTCCTGTTAGTCACGTCATCCAGGTTACGTGTCATTACCGGGCAGGCGGGACATGCTGTCTCTCCGCAGCAAGCAACAACCCCTTCAGGGACCGTTGCGCGCCGCGCTTTCAAGGATGCCCTGCTCCCCTTCCAGCTTGCCGATGATCACCGCGCCGCAGGAGTCGCTGAAGATGTTGACCGCGGTGCGCATCATGTCGAGCACGCGATCCACCAGCCACACCACGGCGATGGCCTCCAGCGGCAGGCCGATGGTGCCAAGAATGATGGTAATGGCGACGAGGCTGGCCGAAGGAATGCCGGCCACGCCGATGGAGGTGATGAGCGCCGTCCAGACAATGAGGAACTGGGTGGTGAAACTGAGTTCCATGCCATAGAGCTGGGCGATGAAGATGGCCACCACGCATTCATACAGGGCCGTGCCGTCCATGTTGACCGTGGCGCCCAGTGGCAGCACGAAGGACGTGGTGCGGTTGGAGACACCGGCATTCTTTTCCACGCACTCCATGGTCAGGGGCAGCGTGGCCGAGGAAGAAGCCGTGGAGAAAGCGGTCAACAGCGCCGGCGCCATGGCGCGGAAATGGCGTAGTGGATTGACCCGCGCAACGAAGTACAGCAGTACCGGCAGGGTGATCAACAGGTGGGCCAGCAGAGCCAGCACCACGGTGAAGAAGAACAGACCGATGGTGGAGGCAAACTCACTGAGAAAATCGGGATCGATGCCGGCCATGACCTTGGCCACCAGCGCGAATACGCCGAGGGGCGCGAACTTCATGATCAGTTCGGTGATCTTCATCATGATCTGCAACACACCCTGCCAGAAGTTGTACTGACTCTCGGCAAAGGGTTCGTCGATACGGCTCAGGAAATAGCCGTAGAGAATGGCGAAGAAAATCAGACCAAGTAACTGGCCATTGGCGCCAGCGGCGATGATGTTGGGCGGTACCATGCTGAGGAATACGTCCCACAGGCCGCTGATATCACGCCCGGCAAGATCCGGCAGCTCTCCCGCGGCCTCCTTGCCGGCCATGGCGATCATCTGTTGCGCCAGCTCGGCGCTCACCACGCCGGGGGCAATGATATTGACCAGCAGCAGGCCGGTAACGATGGCAAAGAAACTGGTGGTGATGTAGAACAGCAGGGTCCGCCCACCCAGGCGACCCAGTCCATGGGTACCACCGATCCCCGCCACACCGATGATGATGGAGGCCATCACCAGCGGCACGATGATCATCTTCAGGGCGTTGAGGAACAGCGTGGCGAGGAATTCATAGACGGGGTAGAGCGTGCTCTCGGGCGTGGACACATAACCCACCACCACGGCCAGTACCAGGGCGATGAGGATCTGGGCAAACAGGGGAATACGTGACATGGATCCTCCTTGGTCTGATTCTCGCGCGCCAGAAACCGAAACGGGGCCTGTACGGCCCCGTCGTGTTCAATCAGAGATCGTCGTCCTTCTGGATATTGATGGAAACCTCGGCCTGCTCCCGCAGGTGCTGGATGACGCGCTGGAAACTGAGCATGCCGGCAAATTGTGACATCTGACTGCGCAGCACGGCCAGCTCCGTCTCCTTGAGTTGCTCGGGCGCCATGACCGCGTAGACGGCGACCACAGCTGCGGCACCACCGGGACGGCGAATGGCACGATAGCTGACCTGCCTCTCGGCCGGTGGCGGCAGGCTGAAGGCAGTGGCAATCACATCGGCGGGAATGGCCGCCGGCGGATCCTGACGTCCCACCCTGGCGTTACGTACCCAGCTGGCACCGGCCAGTTCGCGCGCCACCTGATCCGGGGCTTCGCCACCCTGCAGTTTCGCCAGCGCAGCCTCGGCCGCGGCAAAGGCACGCTCGGCGCGTTTTTCACGCTTCAACTGGGCGACGATCTGCTCACGAACATCCTCCAGCGGTTTCTGCTTCGCCGCCTGGTGCTCGCGCACGCGCAGGATCATGAAGTGGGTGTCACTCAGTTCCAGCAGATCGCTGTTCTTGCCAGCCAGCACATCCTCGGAGAAGGCCGCCTGCTGTACCCGAGGATGTCCGAGGATCCCCTCCGGCGGCTGGTTACGCACGATCCAGTCGCTCTCCTCGATGGGCCGACCGATCTCTTCGGCAGCCGGTTCGAGACTGTCGGGATTGTCGTAGGCCGTCTGATCCAGTTGCTGTACCAGTTCATCGAAGTTCTTCTCGACGGCCTGCAGGCGCAGATGCTCGAGGATCTGTGCACGCACGCTGGCAAAAGACTTGATCTTCGGCGGCCTGACCTTGTCCACGCGTATCAGGTGGTAGCCGAAGGCGGAACGCACCGGCTCGCTGACCTGACCCGGAGGAAGGCTGAAGATGGCTTCGAGCAGGGTCTTGTCCACCAGGGCGCTGCTGCGGTTCAGCATGCCGAGGTCGCCGCCCAGCGGGCCGGTCACGGGATCGTCGGAGGCCTCGCGCGCCACGGCGCCGAAATCCTCCCCTTTGAGGATGCGTTCACGCAGTTCCTGCGCACGGGCCAGGGCCTCGGCATCGGGACGTGCGCTACTGACGGTGACAAGGATCTGGCGTGCCTGGCGCTCCTCCTCGCCTTCCATGAACTGGCCGATATTGTCCTGGTAATACCTGTGCAGTTCCGCCTCGTCGATATCCACCTGGCTGGCCATTTTCTGTACATCCAGATCGATGTAGGCCAGGCGCACGCGCTCCGGTTCCATGAAACTGGCACGGTTGGTTTCGTAGTACTGCTGGATCTCCTCGTCACTGATGCTGAACTCACCGCTGTCCGCAGGAATGAGCAGCAGGCCAAGGCTGCGGCTCTCCTGTACCAGCGACAGGTAGTTGCGTGCCTCGGCCAGGGTGACGAAGCCGGTGGCCATCAGGCCGCTGCGTAGCTGGCTCTGCACGAGCTCACGCGCCACGCTGGCCTCGTAACCCTCGGTGGTGAGCCGGCTCTGCGCCAGGATCTCGCGATACCGCTCGGGCGAGAACTGCCCGCTGGCATCCTGGAAATCGGGGATCTGGTGGAGATAGTCCAGCACCTGCTGGCGACTGGCCACCAGGCCAATGTCATCGATGAGCTGGTCGATAAGGGTGCGTGAAATCAGCTCCTCCACCACCTGGTTGCGGATCATCTCTGGCGGCAGCATGGCGGCATCGAACTGTGGCCCCATCTGCTTCTGGATGCGCTGCTCGGTGGCGCGATAGGCACGGGTATACTCGGTACTGCTGATCTCCTCGCCGTTGACCTTGATGGCGATATTCTTCGAGCTGCCCGAGAGATAGGAACTCAGACCAAAGGTCGCAAAAGCGGCAATAATGAGGACGATAACGGTCCAGACGAAAATGCCCTGGGTATGATCACGAATGAGCTGAAGCATGGGGTCGTTTCCGAGAATTCTTTAGTATTGTTGCAGGGTTATCGCGCACCGGCAGCGTATGGCCGAGCATGTCGGCGTATTATCCGGGAAGCGTATCAGGCAGGCAAACAAAAAGGGCGGACTTTTTACAGTCTCGCCCTTTCTGGCACACGGTGGCGGACCGGACGGGATTCGAACCCGCGACCTCCGGCGTGACAGGCCGGCATTCTAACCAGCTGAACTACC
Organism: Gammaproteobacteria bacterium; assembly: GCA_011051615.1. Taxonomy (GTDB): domain Bacteria; phylum Pseudomonadota; class Gammaproteobacteria; order CAMYNG01; family CAMYNG01; genus HyVt-448. The sequence goes on along the minus strand of DRKU01000016.1, from coordinate 7,140 downwards.
GGTCCGTAGTTACAACAAACCCTGGTGGGTGCTGCAGGGATCGAACCTGCGACCCTCGCCTTGTAAGGGCGATGCTCTCCCAGCTGAGCTAAGCACCCTGAGAAGGCGCGCTAGTTTACGGCATCTTTTAGCGCTTTACCAGCCTTGAAACCGGGCGATTTTGCCGCCGGAATATGGATGGGTTCACCGGTCTTGGGATTACGGCCGGTGCGGGCAGCGCGGTCGCGGACCGAGAAGGTACCAAAGCCCACCAGGGTCACCTGGTCACCCTTGGTCAGCGCGCCGGTAATCGTATCCAGCATGGTGTCAACGGCCCGAGAAGCGGCGGCTTTTGAAATGTCGGCTCCCTCTGCAACGGCTTCGATCAGTTCTGCTTTATTCACTAATCCTTTCCCCTTGTGTTATTAACCCAAAAAAAGAACCGCCTGAAAATGGCGGCCTGTTTGTGCTCGTGTGGAACTTATATACCAACCCCCCCGAAGCAGGTCAAGCCAACAGTGCCCAATCTACCGCCGCGAAACCCGCTGTTTCAGTGGGTTTGCAGCGAATTGGCGTCGGCCTTGGCGTCTTCTTTCTTAGTGCTGATAGCGGCGGAGGTCCCCTTCCCGGGCAGCGGTTCCGGCATGCGCGTGAGGGCGATCTGAAGCACTTCGTCGATCCACTTGACCGGCCGAATATCCAGATCTTCCTTGACGTTGTCGGGAATTTCCTCCAGATCGCGGCGATTTTCCTCGGGGATGATGACGGTCTCGATGCCACCGCGGCGTGCCGCGAGCAGCTTTTCCTTGAGCCCTCCGATGGGCAGGACCTCACCACGCAGGGTGATCTCACCGGTCATGGCCACGTTGGCGCGTACCGGGATGTCGGTCAGCACCGAGACCAGCGCCGTGCACATGCCGATGCCGGCACTGGGACCGTCCTTCGGAATCGCGCCCTCGGGGACATGAACGTGAATATCGTTCTTCTCGAAGGTTTCCGGATCGATACCCAGCACGTCGGAGCGACTGCGCACCACGGTGAGTGCAGCCTGGATGGATTCCTTCATTACGTCACCCAGCTGGCCGGTAAGGTTGGTCTTGCCCTTGCCCGGCATGAGGGCCGTTTCGATGGTCAGTAATTCACCACCCACCTCGGTCCACGCCAGACCCGTGACCTGACCGACCTGGTCTTTCTCTTCGGCAAGGCCAAAGCGGAAACGCTGTACGCCGAGGAATTCCTTGAGATTGTCACCGCTGACGACGATCTTGTTCTTTTCCGGATCGAGCAGGATCTGCGTGACGACCTTGCGGCAGATCTTGGCGATCTCGCGTTCCAGGTTACGCACACCGGCCTCGCGCGTGTAGTAGCGGATGATGCCGACGATGGCGCTCTCTTCGATCTCGATCTCGTCTTCCTTGAGGCCGTTGCTCTTGAGCTGCTTGGGCAGCAGGTAACGCTTCGCGATGTTGACCTTTTCGTCTTCGGTGTAACCGGAAAGACGGATGACTTCCATACGGTCGAGCAGTGGCGCCGGGATGTTCATGCTGTTGGAGGTGCACACGAACATGACCTCGGAGAGATCGTAGTCTACTTCGAGATAGTGGTCGTTGAAGGTGTGGTTCTGTTCCGGGTCCAGCACTTCGAGCAGGGCCGATGCCGGGTCGCCACGGAAATCCATGGCCATCTTGTCGATCTCGTCGAGCAGGAACAGCGGATTGCGTGTACCCACCTTGGAGAGGTTCTGGATGATCTTGCCCGGCATGGAGCCAATGTAGGTGCGACGGTGACCGCGGATCTCGGCCTCGTCACGCACACCGCCCAGCGACATGCGCACGAACTTGCGGTTGGTGGCACGCGCGATGGACTTGCCCAGCGAGGTCTTGCCCACGCCGGGAGGACCAACCAGACACAGGATCGGTCCCTTCATCTTCTTCACGCGCTGCTGCACGGCCAGGTATTCAAGAATGCGTTCCTTGACCTTCTCCAGGCCGTAATGATCTTCGTTGAGCACCTGCTCGGCACGTGCCAGGTCGATACGCACCTTGCTGCGTTTCTTCCACGGCACACCGACCAGCCAATCGAGATAGTTGCGCACCACGGTAGCCTCGGCCGACATGGGCGACATCATCTTCAGCTTGTTCAGCTCGGCCTTTGCCTTGGCCTTGGCCTCCTTGCTCATGCCGGCCTTTTCGATCTTCTGTTCCAGCTCTTCCAGCTCGTTGGGCGTATCTTCCATATCGCCCAGTTCCTTCTGGATGGCCTTCATCTGTTCGTTGAGATAGTACTCGCGCTGGCTCTTCTCCATCTGGCGCTTGACGCGGCCACGGATGCGCTTCTCCACCTGCAACAGGTCGAGCTCGGATTCGAGGAAGGCCATGAGTTTCTCGAAACGCTTGCGCAGATCGGGGATCTCCAGCACCTGCTGCTTCTCGTCGATCTTGAGCGACATGTGCGCGGCGATGGTATCCACCAGGCGGCTGGGATCGTCGATACTCGACAGCGAGGTAAGGATCTCGGGGGGTACTTTCTTGTTCAGTTTCACGTACTGGTCGAACTGGCTGGTCAGCGAACGTGACAGCACGTCGGCCTCGCGCTCGTCCAGCTCTTCGCCGGTGACATTCATCACCTGGGCGGTGAAATATTCTTCGGTGTTCAGAAAATCGACGATCTTGGCGCGCTGGTTGCCTTCCACCAGCACCTTGACCGTGCCATCAGGCAGCTTGAGAAGCTGCAGGATGCTGGAAACGGTACCGATGCGATAGACGTCGTCCGTCGTCGGGTCGTCCTGGGCGGCGCTCTTCTGCGCTACCAGCAGGATCTGCTTGTCGTTCTCCATGGCGGCTTCCAGCGCCTTGATGGATTTTTCCCGCCCGACGAACAGGGGGATCACCATGTGGGGATATACCACCACGTCGCGCAGGGGCAATACTGGAATAACGCTCATCTGGTCTTCAATGACTTCGGACATAAACTACTTCTCGCTTGTCGTGTGATAGTGCCTGGGCAGGCCATGGAGTCAACATAGGGGCGTTGCGGCACGGTTTCAATCCCCGCACGAACAGGGACATGGCGAAAACGGGCGTCGGGCGGAGGGTGGCGCGAAGCGGACTAGTCGTCCAGCGAGGCGGCACGCTGTTCCACACCCTCGTAGATGAGGATCGGCTCGCCGGTCCCATCGATGACATTTTCGTCGATGACGACCTTCTCCACGTTGTCCATGGAAGGCAGGTCGTACATGGTGTCGAGCAGGACCTGCTCGAGGATGGAACGCAGCCCGCGGGCACCGGTCTTGCGCTCCATGGCCTTGCGCGCCACGGCCCGCAGGGCGTCCTCGCGGAACTCCAGCTCGCAGCCTTCCATCTCGAAGAGCTTGGCGTACTGCTTGGTGAGGGCATTCTTGGGCTCGGTGAGGATCTGCACCAGGGCATCGGTGTCCAGCTCGGTCAGCGTGGCCACCACCGGCAGACGACCGACGAATTCGGGGATGAGGCCGAACTTGATCAGGTCCTCGGGCTCCACCGTGTGCAGAATCTCGCTGATGGACTTCTGGCTCTCCTTGCTGCGCACCTCGGCGGCAAAGCCGATACCGCCCTTCTCCGAGCGATCGCGGATGATCTTGTCGAGCCCCGCAAAGGCGCCCCCGCAGATGAAGAGGATATTGGAAGTATCCACCTGCAGGAATTCCTGCTGTGGGTGCTTGCGGCCACCCTGGGGCGGCACCGAGGCCACCGTACCCTCGATGAGCTTGAGCAGGGCCTGCTGCACACCCTCACCCGACACGTCGCGAGTGATGGAGGGATTGTCCGACTTGCGCGAGATCTTGTCGATTTCGTCAATGTAGACGATGCCGGTCTGGGCACGCTCCACGTCGTAGTCGCACTTCTGCAGCAGCTTCTGAATGATGTTCTCCACGTCCTCGCCCACGTAACCGGCTTCGGTCAGCGTGGTGGCGTCGGCAATGGTAAACGGCACGTTGAGCAAGCGCGCAAGGGTCTCGGCGAGCAGGGTCTTGCCGCTGCCGGTGGGACCGATGAGCAGGATGTTGCTCTTGGCCAGTTCGACGTCGTCCTTCTTCTGGCCGGTTTCGAGACGCTTGTAGTGGTTGTAGACCGCCACTGACAGCACCTTCTTGGCGGCCTCCTGGCCGATGACGTACTCGTCGAGAATATCCTTGATCTCATGCGGCGTGGGCAGCTTGGTACCGGTGACGGAACCGGACTGCTCCTGGACTTCTTCGCGGATGATGTCGTTACACAGCTCGACACATTCGTCGCAGATGAACACCGACGGGCCGGCGATGAGCTTGCGCACTTCATGCTGGCTCTTGCCACAGAAGGAACAATACAGCAGCTTGCCGTTGTCCGTGCCGTTCTTGTCGTCGCTCATCGTCTTCGTCCCGTTACTACGCTAAAAGCCCTGTCGTGCAGGAAATACGTTGCACCGTTTGGCCAAAATAATCAAGTGTCTGTGTCCCGCCCGCGTCCCGTGGGCAAGGTATATTCTCACTGGCTATTTCGTAACCAGTACCGCCCTATGTGGCGGCGACACTGCGTTCTTCGAGCACTTCATCCACCAGTCCGTACTCCACCGACTGCTCGGCGCTGAGGAAGAAGTCCCGATCCGTGTCCTCGCGGATGCGCTCCAGGGTCTGGCCGGTATGGCGGGCCAGAATGGTATTGAGGCGCTCGCGGGCCTCCATGATCTCGCGGGCGTGGATCTCGATATCCGAGGCCTGACCCTGAAATCCACCCAGCGGCTGGTGGATCATGGTGCGCGAATGCGGCAGGCAATAGCGCTTGCCCTTCGCCCCGCCGGCCAGCAGCACTGCACCCATGCTGGCTGCCTGCCCGATGCACAGCGTGCTGACATCCGGCTTGATGAACTGCATGGTGTCGTAGATGGACAGCCCGGCGGTCACGGAACCCCCGGGTGAATTGATGTACAGGTGTACATCCTTGTCCGGGTTCTCGGACTCGAGAAACAGCAGTTGTGCCACCACCAGGTTGGCCATGTGGTCCTCCACCGGCCCGACGAGGAAAATGACACGTTCCTTGAGCAGCCGTGAGTAGATGTCATAGGCCCGCTCGCCGCGCGCCGTCTGTTCCACCACCATGGGCACCATCTGCGAGTAAATGGCGCCATTTTCAGTCCTGTCAGAGCTTCTATCGGTCACGAGATGTGCTTCCTTTAGTTATTGTCGTTTCCCTGTGGATTCATGAGATCATCAAAAGTTGCTTTATTTTCAACAACTTCCATCTGCTCCAGGGCCCATTCCACCACCTGTTCCTCGAGTACGGCAGACTCCACTTCAGACAGCCGCTGCTTGTCGCCAAAGTACCACTTAACCACCTCTTCGGGGTGCTCGTAGGGCGCGGCGATGGCCTCCACCGCCTCGCGCAGGCGGCTCGGCTCCACTTTCATGTCCTGCCTTTTCACTATCTCGGCAAGCACCAGGCCGAGCTTAACCCTTCTTTCGGCCTGATCACGGAAAATGGACGGATCCAGCGTGGCCTGCTCACGCTGCATACCCTGCTGCATGAGGTTGCTGGCCATCTGGCTGGCCATGTTCTGGGCCTCATTGCTCACCAGGGCCTCCGGCACGTCTACAGGGTTGGCTTCCAGCAGGGCATCCATGACCGCCTGCTTGCGGCGTTCCTTGAGGGCCTTGTCGGCCTCGCGCTCCATGCTCTTGCGGATCTCGGCACGCATGGCCTCGACACCGCCCTCGGCAATGCCCAGGCGTTTGGCCAGTTCGTCGTCGACTTCCGGTAACCTGGGTCCCTCGACTTTCTTAACGGTGACCTCGAAGCTGACGGGTTTGCCCGCCAGCTCGCTGGCGTGGTAGTCCTCGGGGAAGGTCAGCTCCAGGGTGCGCGTCTCACCGGCGCTGGCCCCCACCAGGCCGTCCTCGAAACCGGGGATCATGCGCCCCTGGCCCAGTTCGATGCTCATGTCCTCGCCCTGCCCGCCGGCAAAGACCTCGCCGTCGATGGTACCGGTGTAATCGATGACTACCCGATCGCCTTTCTCACAGGGCCGCGCGACTTCTTCCCAGCTGGCGTTCTGCTTGCGGATGGTTTCGAGCATTTGCTCCACGTCGGCATCGCCGATCTCGGTGGCCGGTACCTCGATCTTGCGCCCGCTCAGGTCCGCAGGCTCAATTTCCGGGTAGACCTCGAACGTGGCGGTATATTCCAGCCCTTCCCCCTCACCGGCGGCGGCGGTATCGATGCTCGGCATACCCGCAGGACGCAGGTTTTCCTGACTGACCGCCTCGTAGAAGGTCTTCTGTACCAGGTCGCCGATGACTTCCTCGCGCACCTGCCCACCGTAGCGCTGGCGCACCACCTTGAGGGGCACCTTGCCGGGGCGAAAGCCCTTGATTTTTACCGTGCGCGTGAGCTGCTGGAGCTTCTCCTGCACCGCTTCGCTGATCTGATCTTCGGGCACGGCGATCCTGAGCTTGCGCTCGAGACCGTCACCGGATTCCACTGAAACTTGCATGTCTAACCTCGTACGTTCTGCCCGGGGGCAATGGGACGGTAGCACCGCCTGTCCGGCTGGCGACAGGCGCGGCGTGCGGGACGGGCGATAAAACTGCTTAAATTAATATGGTGCGAAAGGAGAGACTCGAACTCTCACGGGTTTCCCCACTGGAACCTAAATCCAGCGCGTCTACCAATTCCGCCACTTTCGCCTCGTCAGCGGATGTTGCGGATTATACAGGTGAACCAGATCAGGTTGTAACCCCCTATTTTCATGGGAGAAATCAGCCCCCGGACGGACGCCGGACGGCAATGGAAAGGAAAATGGTGGGCCGTATAGGAATCGAACCTATAACCAATGGATTAAGAGTCCACTGCTCTACCAATTGAGCTAACGGCCCGCAGCTTGCTGCGAAGCGGCGCCATTGAACCACAGCGGCTCACGGCAATTCAAGCGGGCCGCGGCCCCCCTGGTGCAAAATGGGGTGGCTGATGGGACTCGAACCCACGACGACTGGAATCACAATCCAGGGCTCTACCAACTGAGCTACAGCCACCATAAAACCAGTAGCGAGGGTCGAGTGTGTCGAGGAAAACCCGCTCCACACCCCTCTGGCAAATAACCCTCGCCAGTCTAAACCCTTGCCTCGAGGAACCCGCGAGCCACCGTTCCTCG
>DRKU01000015.1 GCA_011051615.1 Gammaproteobacteria bacterium | reverse complement strand
CCGACGCTGTGGTCAAACCCAAACTGCTGCGACGCTGCCTGGAGGAGGCGGTGTCGGTATCGTTCAACCGCATCACCGTCGATGGCGATACGTCCACCAATGATGCCTGTACGCTGGTGGCCACGGGCAAGAGCGAGGTGGCGGTCGAGTCTTCCGCGGACATCGAGATTTTTACCCGTGCACTCATCGATGTGTGTGCCGAACTGGCGCGCCAGCTCATCCACGATGCTGAAGGCGCCACCAAGTTCATCACCATCGAGGTCAATGGTGGTCGCGTCATCGAGGAATGCGAGCAGGTGGCATTCACCGTGGCACACTCACCGCTGGTCAAGACGGCCTTCTTTGCCAGTGACGCCAACTGGGGGCGTATACTCGCCGCCGTAGGGCGTGCGGGTCTGAAGGACCTGGTCGTCGATGACATCGATATCTTTCTCGGCGATGTATGCATCGTCCATCAGGGTGGACGTGCGCCTGACTACAGTGAAGAAGCAGGCAGTCGTGTCATGGCCGAGGACGCCATTCGTGTGCGTATTGAGCTGAAGCGCGGCGATGCCAGTGCCACGGTATGGACCAGTGACCTGTCGCACGAGTATATCCGCATCAATGCGGAGTACCGTACCTGAGTCTGGCGCAGGCAAAGCTGTCAGGTGCAGGTGTCGGAACCGGAACAACGGGCATGGTGGTGAAGACGGAACAGCGGCAGGACAACCCCGGCGGGGATGCGACGGATGCCATGCACGTGGCTGTCGGTGTGGTATTCAACAATGAAGGCCAGGTCCTGCTGTCCCACCGCCACGCACACCTGCATCAGGGCGATCTATGGGAGTTTCCCGGCGGCAAGGTGGAAGCTGGTGAGTCGGTACAGACGGCACTGGTACGCGAGCTGCGCGAGGAACTGGGTATCCAGATCGGCCGCGTGTCGCCCCTGATCCGCATTCCCTGGAACTACGGTGATCGCCGCGTCCTGCTCGATGTATGGGAGGTCGATTCCTGGCAGGGCCGTCCGCAGGGACTCGAGGGCCAGGCCATCCGCTGGTGTGATCCTGCGCAACTCGACGCCAGAGATTTTCCCGCTGCCAATCACGCCATCATTCGTGCCATCCAGTTACCGGACCAGTATCTGATCACCGGTGCCTTCCGTGACGAGTCCGAGTTGCTGGGCAAACTCGCCGATGCCTTTCGCCGTGGCGTACGTCTCGTGCAGTTTCGTGCGAAGGATCTCACTGTCACACGGTATGCGGAGCTGGCCCGGCAGGTATGCGAATTCTCCCATGAACGGGGCACACGTTGCCTGCTCAATGATCATCCGGAGCTGCTCGAGGAAACCGGTGCCGACGGTATCCACCTGCCGGCCTACCGTCTGCCAGAGTACACACGGCGTCCCGTGAGTGCGGATCACCTGTTCGCGGTATCGACCCACGATGAACACGAAATTCATCACGCGGCAGAACTCGGTGCCGACTTCATCGTCCTGTCACCGGTGTGTGCCACCCCCGATCACCCGGAAGTCCCACCGCTGGGCTGGGGGCAGTTCGCGGCACTGGCCGACGTGGCACCAATGCCGGTCTATGCCCTGGGTGGCGTTGCGGGTAGCGACGTGGCTTTGGCGCGGCGCCACGGTGCACAGGGGGTAGCCGCCATCCGGGCCTACTGGGAGCAGAAAGCATGAAAGCGGAGCATCAACGTCTCATCCAGCTGGTCCTGCTGGTGCTTGTCGTCATTGTCATTGGTTTGCTGGTGTGGTGGTCTGAATTGCGCGACGCGGGACTCGTGGACGGGCGCGAGGAAATCGTGCTGCCAACCCCCAACTGTAATCCACGTGGCCTGTTCTGTCTCAGCCGGGACAGGGGCTATTCCATTTCACTGGAACTGGATCGCGATGCCACCTACCTGTCGCCATTCAGTGTACGGGTAAAGCTGTTCGGTTTCAGCCGGGAGCAGTTGCGTCACGTGCGTGTGCGTTTCGCCATGCCGGATATGTATATGGGGGAAAACCAGATCGTACTGGTGCAGGCGGCGCCGGATGGCAGTGAATGGCAGGGTGAGGCCGTCCTGCCCGTGTGCCTGACCGGGCGCCGCGACTGGGTCGCTACCGTACTGGTGGAAGGCGAGGAGCGTGTGATCCGCAGCGACTTCGCATTTGTCATCGACACGCAGTAAGGATACAGGCGCACGCCGTCAGGCAGCAGGTCGATATGTCACCGGGTGCCGTCTTCACTGAGGTTCCTCGTTCTTGTCGTCGGGCATGTCCGGTGGTACGGGTTCACCCGGGATGGCGTGGTTTTCGCTGGCCCAGTCGCCAAGATCGATGAGGCGGCAACGTTCGCTACAGAATGGCCGGAAAGGGGATTTCTCCGCTGACCATTCCACCGGTTTCTGGCACACGGGACAGTTGACGGTTCGCGTCATAGCGCACAGCAACAGAGGTTGAAATCCACGTTACGATCGATCTGCAGGGGCCGTTCATTGCGGCGCGGTTGCATGAAGCGAACCGTGAAGCGATGTTTGCCCGCACTGATCTCGGGAAAGCAGGTCAGTTCGCTGTCGATGGTGACGCGGATGAGCTGGAAAGGAATATTGCTGTCCAGGTTCTGCTGGAAGAAGCCACTTTCGGCCATACAGGTGTGCATGTCACTGCTCTCACGCAACAGGCTGAGCAGCAGCGAACCCGCTTCGGCGATGGGCATCAGCTTCTGATACCAGTTGATCAGCTGGTCCTGGCGCTGTGGTCCGGGGCTGGAGAGCCAGTGCTGGTAGAGCGGCAGATCGAAACCACACACGCCACCAATGACGCTGTTCTTCTGCATCAGTGTGTTGACCAGTTCGAGTTCACGCACTTCCTGACCCAGTGGACTGGGGCTTTCATTGAGTGCCTGGCGCACGCCTTCGAGGCGTGTCAGGGTCGAGTCGAGGCGCACCTGGTCTACGCCGGGGGCGTTGTGTAGCTGGGAAAGCGTAACCTGGTGACGTTCCAGCTCCTTGAGCACGTCCGACTTCAGGTCGCTGCGTGACAACAGCTCGAGGATGTTGAGCAAGCCGTGCAGGGCCACTTCACTGTGCCACACGGAGTCCTCCTGCAACGCGGTATGCGTGCGCCGAAAGAGGGATTCCAGTCGCAACAGGGTGCGTATGCGCTCGTTGAGGGGATGTTCGTAGGTCGTCGCGGCCATCCTGCTGCCTGCTCAGGGGAATTGTCAGGCCTGTATTCTAGACGGTGTTGAGAGGCGGTGGAAGGACTCAGGCGCGGCGGGCGGTATCCCGGTACTGTGCATCCAGGCGAGCAACCTGCGCCGCCAGCATCTCGGGGGTGCCGGTGTTGTCGATCACGTCATCGGCGACCTGGCGTCGCTGCGCCCTGCTGGCCTGATTGTCCATGATGGCCTGTACCGCCTCTGTGGAGAGACCGTCACGCGCCGTGGTCCGCGCCCGTTGCTCCGCTTCGTCGCAATCCACAAGCAGGATCCGATCGATGAAATCATAGCGGCCCCTTTCCACCAGCAGGGGGACGACGACGAGGGTGTAGTCGGCATCCAGCCCGGCAAGTTGTCGCGCCACCTCTTCGCGAATACGCGGGTGCAGGATCGCTTCCAGTTTATGTAGTTCCCGTGGATCGCCGAAGACATGTTCTCCCAGTTTGCTGCGATCAATCTGGCCTTCGGTACCAAGAATTTTCTCACCGAACAGTTCCACAACTTCTGCGCGAACTTCGGGCTTGTGCAGCAACGCGTGGGCGATGATATCGGTATCGATGACCGGGACCCCGCGTGCAGCGAACAGGTCCGCGACGGTGGACTTGCCACTACCAATGCCGCCGGTGAGTCCTATGACAAGCATGGGGGAGGAATGTCAGGTCGCCGCGGCCCAGTCGAGCCAGGCGTTGTTGATGGCTTCGCCCCACATAAAGAAGATCCAGCCGGAAATGGCGAGGTAGGGTCCGAAGGGGATGGGCAGGCTGCGGTCCCGACCGCGCAGGACGATGAGACCGATGCCAATGACGGCACCGACCAGCGAGGAGAGCAGAATGATGGCGGGCAGGGCCTGCCAGCCCATCCAGGCACCGAGGGCGGCGAGCAACTTGAAATCACCGAAGCCCATGCCTTCCTTACCGGTGACGAGTTTGAAGACCTGGTAGACCGTCCACAGGGTCAGGTAACCGGCGGCTGCGCCAATGACGGCCGACAGGAGATCGGTAAAGACGCCCTGGGTGTTGATCAGCAGCCCGAGCCACAGCAGTGGCAGGGTCATTTCGTCGGGCAGGAAACGCGTGTCGTAGTCGATAAAACTGAGCGCGATCAGGGTGCAGGTGAAGACAATACCCCACAGGGCAGCCCAGCTCACGCCTAAGTACCAGGCCACGGTGAGGCACAACAGGCCAGTGAGTAACTCCACCGCCGGGTAGCGCATGGAAATGGATGCCCCGCAGGCGCGGCATTTACCACGCAGGACGAGATAGCTGAGCAGGGGAATGTTTTCCAGTGCGCTGATGCGATGGCCGCAGTGGGGACAGCGCGAGGCGGGCCGGGCGAGGGTGAGTGCCGGGCTGTCATCGTCGCCGGGAAGTTCCTTGATGCCGCCTTCCTCGCGCAGGAACTCGAGGCAGTCACCGCGCCAGCGGCGCTTCATCATCAACGGGAAACGGTGGATCACCACGTTGAGAAAACTGCCCACCGAAAGGCCGACCAGCAGGACGAAGACCAGGAACACCGGGGTGTTCGTCTGCAGGAAGACGAGGACGTCCATTCAGGTGACGGGTCAGTGGGTGGGTAGTGTCCGTGGCCTAGTGGCCACCGACCACCTTGCCCATCTGGAAGATGGGCAAATACATGGCCACCACCAGGCCGCCGATGAGGCCGCCGAGGATGACCATGATGATGGGCTCCATGAGGCTGCTCAAGTTGTCCACCGCGTTGTCCACGTCTTCCTCGTAGAAGTCGGCCACCTTGCTCAGCATGGTGTCCAGGGAACCGGCCTCTTCGCCGATGGCGGTCATCTGCACCACCATGTTGGGGAACAGCGCGGTATTGCGCATGGCCACGTTCAACTGGGTGCCGGTGGCGACTTCATCGCGCATGCGCAGCACGGCATCACTATAGACGGCATTGCCCACGGCGCCGGCCACCGAGTCCATGGCTTCAACCAATGGCACGCCGGCGGCAAACATGGTGGAGAGGGTGCGGGCATAACGGGCGATGGCTGCCTTGGTGAGGATGGGGCCAAAGATGGGGATTTTGAGAGACAACTTGTCGAGGTTATTCCGCATCGGTTTCGAGCGTTTATAAGAGTAGATGAACCCATATATTGTTCCGCCAAGTATGCCGAATATTGCCCACCAGTATTTTTGGAAGAATTGCGACATACTGATGACAACCTTGGTGGGTGCGGGCAAGTCAGCACCAAAACTACTGAACAGAGTTTGGAACTGAGGGATTACGAAGATCATAAGAATCGCGGTTATAAGGAATGCAACGAGAATAACGGCTGTTGGGTAGGTCAGCGCCTTCTTGATCTTGGCCTTGATGGCCTCGGTCTTCTCCTTGTAGGTGGCGATCTTGTCGAGGATGCTGTCCAAGATGCCTGCATGTTCACCGGCACGCACCAGGTTGCAGAACAGGTCGTCGAACTGCAGGGGGTGTTTGGCCAGGGCGTCGGAGAGGTTGCTGCCTGACTCCACGTCGGTCTTGACCTTGCCGAGCAGCTCCTGCATGCCGGGATGGTCGTGGCCACGGCCGATGATATCGAAGGCCTGCACCAGGGGCACGCCGGAGCTCATCATGGTGG
>DRKU01000014.1 GCA_011051615.1 Gammaproteobacteria bacterium | reverse complement strand
CTGGATCGAGATCCTCGGCTGCGGCATGGTGCATCCGCATGTCTTCGAGCATGTGAACATCGATACCGAACGCTACACGGGTTTCGCCTTCGGCGTGGGCGTCGAGCGTCTCGCCATGCTGCGCTATGGCGTCAACGATCTACGACTGTTCTTCGAGAACGACCTGCGGTTTTTGCAACAGTTCAATTGAGTTTTTAATACTAAAGATATTTACCACGGGGAACACGGGGAACACGGGGAAAGCTTTATCAAGGGCGAGAAAACCAGGACGCGATCCCGGCAAGGGCGAGGCCCTGGAATGAATTGAATGAAAAGACATTTACCACGGGGAACACCGGGGACAAGCCGCCGTCATTCCGGGCGATGCCATGTTTCACATGGCGGAGACCCGGAATCCAGCAGGCCTGGCTTGCCTCGATACGTGGATTCCCGCTTACGCGGGAATGACGCCGTGATTTTTACTTGTTGATTTCCCCGTGTGCCCCGTGCTCCCCGTGGTTAACTTTACGAGACTTAATACATGAAATTCAGCGAACAATGGTTACGGGAGTGGGTCGATCCGCCGGTGTCCACCGAGGAACTGGCGCACCAGCTCACCATGGCCGGTCTCGAGGTGGATGCCATCGAGCCGGTGGCGGGAGAGTTCAGCAAGGTCGTAGTGGCCGAGGTGCAGTCGGTCGAGGCTCATCCCGATGCGGACCGGTTGCGGGTCTGCCAGGTGGACGCGGGGCAGGGCGAGCCCCTGCAGATCGTCTGCGGCGCGGCCAATGTACGCGCTGGCCTCAAGGTACCCTGCGCCCTGGTGGGGGCGACGCTACCCGGTGACTTCCGCATCAAAAAGTCGAAGCTGCGTGGCGTGGCCTCCCACGGCATGCTGTGCTCCGAACAGGAACTGGGACTGGCGGAGTCCGCCGAGGGTCTCATGGAACTGCCGGCCAACGCCCCGGTGGGGGAAGACATCCGTGTGTACCTCAAGCTGGATGATCACACTATCGAACTGGGGCTCACGCCCAATCGTGGTGACTGTCTCAGCATTGCCGGTATTGCCCGCGAGACCGCCGTGCTCAACCGCCTTACCAGCCAGGGCCCGGCGCTGGCGCCGGTGCCGCCGCGCCACAAGGATACGCTCACGGTCAGCCTGAGCGCCGAAGCCGCCTGTCCCCATTATGCCGGGCGCATCGTGCGCAAGGTGGATGTCACTGCCGCCACGCCCCTGTGGATGGTGGAGCGCCTGCGCCGCAGCGGTATCCGCAGCCTTGGCCCGGTGGTGGACGTGACCAACTACGTCCTGCTGGAACTGGGTCAGCCCATGCACGCCTTCGACCTGGCGAAGCTGGACGGCAATATCGATGTGCGCCTGGCCACGGCTGGTGAGACCCTCACCCTGCTGGATGGCCAGGAGGTCACCCTGGACGCCGACAGCCTGGTGATCGCCGACGACAGCCACCCGGTGGCGCTGGCGGGGATCATGGGCGGTGCTGACACTGCCGTGAGCGATGCCACCCGGGATATCTTCCTCGAGAGCGCCTTCTTCGACCCGGAAGCCATGGCCGGCAAGGCGCGGCGCTACGGCCTGCATACCGATTCCTCGCACCGCTTCGAACGTGGCGTATCTCCGGATCTGCAGGTACTCGCGCTGGAGCGGGCCACGGCCCTGCTGGTGGAGATCGTCGGTGGCGAGCCCGGCCCCGTGATCGAGGTGGGTGATGCCGCGGCACTGTCCCAACGCGCGCCCGTGCCCCTGCGCCTGTCACGTATCCCCCGTATCCTTGGTCACGCGGTGCCCGAGAAGGACGTGGAGGACATCCTCGAACTGCTGGGCATGCGCCTCAAGGCCACCAGGGACGGCTGGCAGGTGACGCCACCGGCCTTCCGCTTCGATATCGCCCTGGAGCAGGATCTCATCGAGGAGGTAGGGCGGATCTGGGGCTATGACCGCCTGACCGCTGGCCGCCCCACAGGTGCCCTGATGATGACCCCACGCACCGAAACGCGTGTCTCGCGCCGTAGCATGGCGCAGGCGCTGGTGGGACGGGGTTATCAGGAGGCCATCACCTACAGCTTCGTGGATCCGGAACTGCGCCAGATGCTCGATCCGGAGGCAAACCCGGTGTCGCTGGCCAACCCCATCGCCAGCGATATGAGCGTCATGCGCACCAGCCTGTGGCCGGGGCTGGTGGCGGCGGCACAATATAACTTGCACCGCCAGCAGGAACGGCTAAAATTGTTCGAGTATGGTCTGAAGTTTAATTTACAAGATTCTGATATTCTTCAAGATTATGTAATTTCTGGTGTCGTGACTGGCCGCCGCCTGCCGGAGCAGTGGGGTGCGGGCCGGGAGCAGGCCGATTTCTACGACCTGAAAGGGGACGTGGAGGCCCTGCTGGCGCTGGGACGCCATGAGGACGTTTGGTTCGAGGCGGCGTCCCACCCGGCACTGCACCCGGGACAGAGCGCCCGTATCCGCTTCGGCGACCACGACGGGGGCTGGATCGGCCGTTTGCACCCGGCACTGGAGAAAAAACTCGATCTGCCGCTAAAGCTGTACCTGTTTGAAATTTCAGCGGAATACCTGTCCAGGGCGCAGGTTCCGGCATTTGAGCCGCTGTCGCGCTACCCCGCTATCCGACGCGATGTGGCGCTGGAAATGGACGAGACGGTCTCCTACGGCGCCCTGGCGCGGTGTATCCGCGAAGCCGGCCCGGAATGGCTGCGCAAAGTTGAAATTTTTGACGAGTATAGAGGCGAAGGTATTGATTCTGGACGAAAAAGTGTCGCGATAGGCTTGACGTTGCAGGATCTTTCGCGCACTCTTACAGAGGATGTTGTGAACCAGGCCATGAACGATATTCTGGCAAAAGTACAAAAACAGTTTGGGGCTACATTGAGAGATTAATCATGGCGCTGACGAAGGCCGACATGGCAGAACGCCTGTTTGAAGAACTGGGGCTTAACAAGCGGGAAGCCAAGGAACTGGTTGAAATGTTCTTCGAGGAAGTTCGCCACGCCCTGGAAAATGGCCGCCAGGTCAAGCTTTCCGGCTTCGGGAACTTCGATCTGCGGGACAAGAAGCAACGCCCGGGCAGAAACCCTAAAACCGGTGAGGAAATTCCCATTACCGCGCGCCGCGTGGTCACCTTCCGCCCGGGACAGAAACTCAAGGCGCGCGTAGAAGCATATGCTGGAACCGTCGAACAATAACGAACTACCACCGATACCCGGCAAGCGCTACTTCACCATCGGTGAGGTGAGCGAGCTGTGCGACGTCAAGCCGCACGTGCTGCGCTACTGGGAGCAGGAATTTCCCCAGCTCAAGCCCGTCAAGCGACGCGGCAACCGTCGTTATTACCAGCGCCAGGACGTCATCATGATCCGCCAGATCCGCAGCCTGCTCTACGAGCAGGGCTATACTATCGGTGGCGCCCGTCTGCAGCTGACCGATACCGCCGGCCGGGGCAACGGCAAGATCGACATGAACGTCATCCGCGAACTGCGCAGCGAGCTGGAAGACATCCTCAAACTGCTCGATTCCTGAGCCACCCGCGCATTTGCGTGGTCAGATCTTCTTTTAAACCCGCCCGTGGGCGTTTCGCTTTGCCGCCCTGGTGCGGTATCATAGCGCCCGCTCGCCGCAGGCGGGCACCATCTTTCGGGGCGTAGCGCAGTCTGGTAGCGCACTGCAATGGGGTTGCAGTGGTCGGAGGTTCAAATCCTCTCGCCCCGACCAAACTCCGTGATTTCGGTTCCCGCCTACGTCCCTGTAGGTCAGGTCAGCCGGGCATCCCTGCCCGGCGTTCCTCGGGCTGCGAAAGTCCACCGGACTTTCGGTCCCTCGTCACCCTCTCGCCCCGAAAAAAAACCAGTGGCGAGGGCCGAGGATTTGATCCCCGCCCCCTGTCCCTTCGGCTCGGGCGTCCTGCTTCGCTCTACCACCGCCATCCATGGCGGCGCCGCCCTGAGGGCGGGGGGACCAAATGCCTGTATCCAGGCAGCAGAAACACCGCTGGACTTTCGGTCCCTCGTCACCCTCTCGCCCCGACCAACAAAACCAGTAACGAGTTGCGAGTGGCGAGGGCCGAGGATCGGGCTTCCCACGATCCGGGGGATGACCGTCATTCCCGCGAAGGCGGGAACCCAGGGAAATATTCTCCAGATCCCCGGGCTTCGCGATCCCTGGCTTCGTTCCGGAGGGAGCGGGGGCTACTTTACGAGACTCAGCAAGTCATTCCCCCCGCCCTCCGGGCGGGGGACAGGGGGCGGGGATCAATATCCCTGGCTTTCTCGATATGAATTACCAACTGCTGGCTGCTGGTACCTCGCCCCTTTCCCATGTAACCCTTTCCCCCCTGTCATCGTCTCCTCACTGAGCACGGTCGTCGGGTTCTTCCATCGGCTGGCGATATCTTTCATGGCACAGTAAACGAGACACAAGGAGACAGAATATGATTATCTGGACGGGCAGGGGCTTTCTTATCGTCGTTGTCGCCGTACTGGCGCTGGCGGGTGTACAGGCTGCCGGGGAGGCTATCACGGGTGATGTGGCGTATTACCAGAACAATCCCTGGCTGATCTTCGTTGGTATGCTGGTCGCCGCCACGATAACCTGGGCGTTGAATAAAACGCTACTCAAGTCCGAATCGAAGACGGTTGTCGATGCAGAAACCGGTGAGCCATTGGAACTGGTCCGCGATCACGCCCTGTTTTTCATTGCGGCGAAGTGGTGGCCGGCGATCTTTTCCGGCATTGGTGTCATTGCCACGGTGTTCAGGTACATGGTGACCTGAGGGGAGCAGGTTCTGGGGAAGACCCGGTGGGTTAGTTTTTGCACCGGGTCAGGTTAACGGATGGAAGCGGGAGCATGTCGGTGCCACCCGTTTACATGGCGGCGCTGGTCAGGCATCAACACCTTTCCGCTTTACCCAGAACTGGGCGACGAGCTTGGTCAGAGAGGCCGCCTGATCATTCATCTCCTGGCTGTTCGACAGTGAGGACTGGATGCCGTTGACTACCGCCTGCGAGTGATCTCGAATATTGACGATGTTCTGATTGACATCCTGTGCAACGGAGGTCTGCTGTTCGACAGCGGCTGCAATCTGTATGTTCATGTTGCTGATATTTGAGATTGCTTCAGTAATCGTATCCAGCGAATTGACTGCTTCCTTGGCTTTTTCGACACTTTCGGTTGCCTGTCCCCGACTCGTTGCGATCGTTTCCACGGCCTTTTGTGTGCCGGCCTGGAGGTTCTCGATCATTTGCTGAATTTCCTTGGTCGATTGATGTGTGCGGTTGGCCAAAGTACGCACTTCATCAGCAACAACTGCAAACCCTCGGCCCTGCTCCCCGGCACGCGCAGCCTCGATTGCCGCATTGAGAGCCAGCAGATTGGTTTGCTCCGCGATGGCATTGATCACATTAATGACGGTGCTGATCTGGTCGCTTTCATCCTCCAGCGCATTGATAACATCACTGGCCTTCTGAATTTCGTCGGCAAGGGTTTCTATATGCCTCATCGTCGAGGTTACGACAGTTCTGCTTTTGACCGTTTCGTCATTCGCCTGTGTGGCAGCATCCGCAGAGAGCTGTGCATTTGCGGAGACTTCATGAATGCTCGCGGACATTTCCGTTATCGCGGTGGCAACCTGGTCTGTCTGGGCATGCTGTTGGCGGATAGTTTCATCGTTGCTGTTGATCAAGCTCTGAAGTTCACCGGCATCGCGGGATATGATCTGTGCCGAATCAGATACCCGTCCAATGATCGCGCCAGATTCTTCCTCGAGGAACTTGAGTGCAAGAAGGACCTGACCTATATCATCGTGTCGCCCGGTAAAAATATGGCGCGCAACAGGGTTGTTGAATATGGTGCGGGTTTTGGCAAATACGTTACAGAGAGGGCGCAGCATCCATAACAGGAGGCCGCCAGCAACAGTGATGCCAGTGGCGAGGCTCACAAGTCCAGTCAGGGCCGAGAAATTACCCAGGGCAAAGGGTATGCCCATGGCGACTACCTGGCCAATGATAACTGCGATCAGCAGCTTGTAGCGAAATTTCAGCGGGGCATGTTTCAACCACCATGGGATCTTGCCTGCATTGATTTGCTGATAGAGTTGTTCGGCTCTTGCAACGTGATCTGCATGTGGCTTCCCACGTACAGACTGATACTCGATGATCTCACCATTCTCTATGATGGGCGTGACATAGGCATCGACCCAGTAGTGATCACCATTCTTGCATCGGTTCTTGACAATACCCATCCATGAATTGCCATCCTTGATCGTGTCCCACAGGTCAGCAAAGGCCGCAGGTGGCATGTCCGGATGACGCACGATGTTGTGATTTTTTCCAACCAGCTCATCAAGTTCAAAACCACTAATTGCGACGAAATCCTGATTTGCGTAGGTTATCGCGCCCTTGGGATTCGTTGTGGACAGAATATTGGCATTAGCTGAAAAGGTTTTTTCAACACCGGTAACGGGAAAATTCTTTTTCATCTTTCACCTGCTTCTTCTGTCCATGGAATAATCCACGCTTCTTGAGTGGATTAAATTTGTCGCTGCTCGAATAGCATTACCAGTAACGCGAACTAACGGCTGAAATGTCGAAAACTTTAGAAACATGCCAGGAGAAGTCGTAAAAGAACAGGAAGGCCAGAACGAATACAGGGAAAATAACGATTGCCGTTGAGAAACAGAATCTGATTCTGGAAAAAATGAAACCAACTAAACACGTGTTCTAGATCCCACTACGGTTTACAGAAATCAGACTCTCACCGGGGCGGCCGTTTACGGACCGTCAGCCGCAGGGATGCGGCTGTCGAGCGTACAGGGACGTATTTACCGCGTGTCCGTAAACGGCGCCCCG
>DRKU01000013.1 GCA_011051615.1 Gammaproteobacteria bacterium | reverse complement strand
CGTCGAAGCCCAGCTCGCGCGCAGTGAACTCGCGGTCGATGGGATAGGACGTACCGGCCAGTGCCGCCGCGCCGAGCGGCATGACGTTGACACGCACGCGGCAGTCGCGCAGGCGCGCCATGTCACGGCGCAGCATTTCCACCCACGCCAGCATGTGATGACCGAAGGTGATGGGCTGCGCGGTCTGCAGGTGGGTAAAACCGGGCATGATGGTCTCGACATGTTGCGCGGCCAGTTCCACCAGCGCCAGCGCCAGGCGCTGCAGCTCGGCGAGAATGGTGTCGATCTCCTCGCGCAGGTAGAGACGCATATCGGTGGCCACCTGGTCGTTGCGTGAACGCCCGGTGTGCAGCTTCTTGCCCACATCGCCGATATGATCGGTCAGCCGCGCCTCGATATTCATGTGCACGTCTTCGAGTGACACCGACCAGGCGAAATCACCGCGCTCGATGTCGACGAGGATGTCACGCAGACCATCGACGATACGCTGGCATTCAGCCTCGCTGAGCACGCCCACGTGTGCCAGCATGCGCGCATGGGCAATGGAGCCGGTGATGTCATGGCGGTACATGCGCTGATCGAAACCCACCGAGGCGGTAAAGGCCTCGACGAAGGCGTCGGTGGGCTCGCTGAAGCGGCCGGCCCACGGTTTGTACTGGTCGTCGTTCATAGGTATCTGCTACGTTGGCCGAGAAAAATTCGAAGTGTCGCGGGCTTGAAGTATAACCGCTTTTGGCCACCAGCCGTATGATTTTGCAGGCAAAAACCCCGTGCAGGGTGTAATATCCATAGCAGTCTCCAGCCAGGATCGAAGCACCGGGTGAACACACCGCAGCGACAGTGCGAACACATGTACCTGCCGGATCTGTGCGGTATGCGTACCGTGCTGACACTGGTGGTGGTCACCGAGCTGTTCGTCTTCGTGCTGGCGCTGGGCCCGCTGGGCGGCTCCGGTGAGGATCGCTGGTCCCGCCTCGGCCTGATGTCGCTGTTCGTGCAGTGGATCACGCTGTTCAGTTCCTCCCTGCTGTGCCTGGTGCGCCGCCACCTGTGCCGCCTGCGCGCCCCCGCCGTGACCGCGGTGAGCTTCGCCATCATCCTCGGCGTCACGGTCCTGTTCTCCGAACTGACCTACTGGCTCTACTACCGCGTCATCTACCACCACGCGCTGCCCTGGCACCTGGAATTTCTCGCCCGCAACCTGCTCATCGCCGCCATCGTCAGTGGCCTGGTGCTACGCTACTTCTATGTACAGCAACAATGGAAACGTAACCTGCGCGCCGAGTCTGAATCGCGCATGCAGGCCCTGCAGGCGCGCATCCGACCACACTTCCTGTTCAACAGCATGAACACCATCATCAGCCTGATCGGCGCCGCACCCGAGCGCGCCGAGCGTGTCGTCGAAGATCTCTCGGATCTGTTTCGCGCCTCGCTGGGCGACGGGCGCAAGCTCATCCCCGTCGAGGAGGAACTGGCCCTGTGTCGCCGCTACCTGGAGATCGAGTCCCTGCGCCTCGGCGATCGCCTCGCCATCAGCTGGGCGCTGGAATCCCTGCCCGAGAGCGCCGTGATCCCGCCGCTGACCTTGCAACCGCTGATCGAGAATGCCATCTACCATGGCATCGAGCCACGCACCGACGGCGGTGAAGTGGCGATCGGTGCACGCGTGGAAGGCCGGCAGGTGGTGCTGACCGTGCGCAACCCGCTGGCCGCGGCCGGCGAGGAGGCCAGCCGCAACGCGCGTCGCCAGGGCAACCAGATCGCACTGGCAAACATACGTGAGCGCCTCGCGGTCCACTTCGGCGAGGGCCGCCACCTGCGCACGCGGGAACAGGACGGCCACTTCGAAGTGACCCTCGCCCTGCCGGTCACGCCGCCGCAGGAGCAGGACACGCCATGAAGATCCTCATCGTCGACGACGAACCGCTGGCCCGCAGCCGCCTCGCCGCGCTGATCGCGGCGCTGCCCGATCACGAGGTGGCCGGCGAGGCCGGCAACGGGCTGCAGGCGCTGGAGCAGGTGCAGGCGCTGGAACCCGACGTGGTGCTGCTGGACATCCGCATGCCGGGCATGGACGGCATCGAGGCGGCGCGCCACCTGGCCACGCTGGAAACGCCGCCAGCGGTGATCTTCACCACGGCCTACGACGACTACGCGCTGGCCGCCTTCGAGACCAACGCGCTGGATTACCTGTTAAAACCCATTCGTCGTGAGCGCCTCGCCCAGGCACTGGACAGCAGCCATCGCCTGACGCGTGCGCAACTGGTGGCGCTGCGCCAGTCGGCAACGGCGGGCGAAGGTGTGAACCCGGCCGATGCAGAGCGTGGGGCCGAGGCACGTCGTCACATCAGCGCGAGGGTCAAGGGTGGCCTGCGCCTGGTGCCGGTGGAGGAGATCTGTTTCTTCCACGCCGATCAGAAGTACGTCACCGTGGGCTACCTCGGTGGCGAAGTACTCATCGATGAATCACTGAAAAGCCTGGAAGAGGAATTCGGTGAACGCTTCGTGCGCATCCACCGTAACGCGCTGGTGGCGCGCGAGCGTATCATGGGGCTGGAAAAGGATGCCGCTGGGCGCTGCTGCGTCATCCTGCGCGACTGTGACCAACGCCTCGAAGTGAGCCGCCGTCACCTGCCGGGGATCCGCAAGCGCCTGCGTTGACGGCCTTACTGGACCGCCACCGCCGGCGTGCGCAGCTTCGTCAGCGCACGGTCGATACGGTCGTCGAGATCACCGCCGTAGAAGTCCACCGTGCCGACACCGATGAGACGCGGCGCGATCTCGCGGCCCTGCGGACTGAGGAAGACCAGCGTCGGCGTCAGCGGCGCGCGGTAGCGCATGGCGAGATCCTCGACCTCCACCATGTCGCCGTCGAAATCGCGGATGCTGTCGAAGTTGTCGAGCATGAGCTTGCGGATCACCACGCGGTCATCGTAATCGCCGCTGATCAGCATGGGGCGCAGAAACTCGCTCTCCACCACCTCGCAATAGGCGCAACCCTCCTGGGCGAACATCACCAGCAGCGGCACACCGCGCTCGGCGGCAAGGCGCGCATCCGCCGCCAGGTCGCGGCTCTCGAGTACCTCGATGGCCGGCGCAGCCGCGGCGACGCCTTCGTCGATATCACGATCCATGGCCCATACGGACAGGGCCGTCAGCACCAGCACGGTGCCGAGCAACAGTTTGTGGTACATGGAACCCCTCTCTCCACACCCGAAAAGTTGTTGTATTATAAGTGTCCTGACGCCCGGAACGCCCATCAGTTCAATAAATTTCCCTTATGAGCCAATCAGTACGGCCACCGCACCCCACCCGGTGCGTGGACAAAACCCGGCAGGACGCAAAAACCAATCATGAAAAACAATAAGTTACGTATCGCCACGCGCAAGAGCCAGCTGGCCCTGTGGCAGGCCCACTATGTGCGCGATGGCCTGCTGGCCGCGCACCCCGGGCTGGAGGTGGAAATCGTCGAAATGAGCACCCAGGGCGATCGCATCCTCGACACGCCGCTGGCCAAGGTGGGCGGCAAGGGCCTGTTCGTCAAGGAACTGGAACAGGCCATGCTCGACGACCGCGCCGACATTGCCGTGCATTCCATGAAGGACGTGCCCGCCGAACTGCCCGACGGTCTGCACATCGCCACCATCTGCCCGCGCGAGGATCCCCGCGACGCCTTCGTCTCCCGCGACCATGACCGCCTCGACGCCCTGCCCGAGGGTGCCCGTGTGGGCACCTCCAGCCTGCGCCGCCAGTGCCAGCTGCGCGCCCGCCGTCCGGATCTCGACATCCGCGACCTGCGCGGCAACGTCAATACGCGCCTCGCCAAGCTGGATGCCGGCGACTACGACGCCATCATCCTCGCCGCCGCCGGCCTCCTGCGCCTGGACATGGGCGCACGCATCCGCGAATCCCTGGGTGCCGAGATCACCCTGCCCGCCGTGGGTCAGGGCGCGGTGGGCATCGAGTGCCGCGTGGACGACGAGCGTGTCAACGCCCTGCTCGCGCCCCTCAATGACCCGGACACCGCCGTGCGCGTACGCGCCGAGCGTGCCATGAACCACCGTCTCGAAGGAGGCTGCCAGGTGCCCATCGCCGGCTTTGCGCAACTGGACCACAAGGTATTGCTGTTGCAGGGCCTGGTGGGCCGCGTCGATGGCAGCGAGATCGTGCGCGGCGACATTGCCGGTGCCCCCGAAGATGCCGAGGAACTGGGCCGCGTGCTGGCCGAGGATCTGCTGGCGCGCGGCGCCGATCGTATCCTGGACGAACTGTATGCCGACGCCGGAGACTGAGCGCGGGCCGCTGCACGGCCTGCACATCATGAACACCCGACCCGCGCACCAGGCCGAGGCGCTGAGCACCCGGCTGCGGGAAGCGGGTGCCGAGGTCTACGAGTTTCCCGTGCTGGCCATCGCCGAGCCCACCGATCCCGGCCCGTTACACGATCTCCTTGCGCGCCTCGACGACTTTCAGCTGGCCATCTTCATCAGTCCCAATGCCGTCGATCGCACCCTCAACCGACTCGCCCGCGAAGGCCGACAACTGCCGCCGTCACTGAAACTGGCCACCATCGGACGCGGCGGCACGCGCGCCCTGCGCCAGCACCTTGGCCGCGACGCGGATATCTGCCCAACGCGCGGCGCCGACAGCGAAGCACTGCTGGCGCACCCCGAATTACAGGACGTGGCCGGCCAACGCATCATCATCTTTCGCGGCGACGGCGGGCGCGAACTGCTTGCCGAACAACTGCGCACGCGCGGCGCCACGGTGGAATACGCCAACGTCTATCGCCGCACGCGCCCCGACGCCGATCTCGCCGCGCTGCAACATCACTGGGCGCGCCGTGCCTTCGACGCCATCATCGTTACCAGCGGTGAGGGGCTGCGCAATTTGTTTGACATGGTCGGCCCTCTGGCTCAACACTGGTTGCAACAGACCACCCTGGTGCTGATCAATGAACGGCAGGCCGCCATCGCCCGGCAACTGGGTTGCCGCAAGGCTCCGGTACTGAGCCACAGTGCCGATGACGCGGCCATCGTCACCGCCCTGAGCCGATGGCACAGCACCGGCGGTGAAGACCAGTGAACGCGGGCCGGCCCGCAAACCGATGACGTGATGAGGAAGTCCGTGTGAACGACAGTAGCGAGGAGAAATCCGGCAAGCCGGAGCGGGCCACGACGCCTGACAGCAATACAGGCAAGGCGGCGAAGGCGTCCGGCAAGGCAGGCGCACGGAAACCGGCCGGCAGGAAGGCCGCCGACCAGGACACGGCGACGACGAAACACCCGCCCCGGCGCACCGCACATGGCCGCGCCCGAGGCCGTGCGCGACGCGGCGGCGCGAGCCTGCTGCTGGGGATCCTGGCTCTCAATGCCGCGCTGGCCGTGGGCGGCTTCTATCTCTGGCAACAGCAGAACCGGGCCACCGATGAGGCGCGCGAACGCATCACCCGTCTGAAGGAGGATCAACAACGCCTGTCCCGCGCACTGGATGAAAGCCGCCGCGCCCTCGACGATCGCCTCCGCGCCTTCCAGGAAACCCAGCAGGGACTGCGTGACGATCTCGCCGCCCTGCTCGAACGTAGCGGCCACCTGCGCAACGACTGGATGATTGCCGAGGCCGAATACCTCATCCGCCTCGCCAACCACCGCCTGCTGCTGGATCGCGACGTGGACACCGCGCTGGCTGCGCTGGCCACCGCCGACGAGCGTCTGCGCGACACCGGCGATCCGGCACTGATCCCGGCACGCAAGGCACTGGCCGACGACATGGCCGCGTTGCGCGCCCTGCCGCGCGTGGACCGCACCGGGCTGTCGCTGCAGCTCTCGGCACTGGCGCAACGGGTGGCGAGCCTGCCGCTGGCAACGCCATCGCCCGAACACATGCCGGACTCCCCCGCGAACCCTGCCGGCGATGGCGAGGCCGCTGCCGCCGAGGCCGATACCCCCTGGTGGGGATCGCTGAGCGGCGCCTGGGAGATCCTGCGTGGCCTGATCGTCATTCGCCAGCACGACGATCCGGTACAACCGCTGATCCCGCCGGAACAGCGCTTCTTCCTGACCCACAACCTGGTGTTGCAACTGGAACAGGCACGCATCGCCCTGTTGCGCGGCGAGCAGGCCATCTACCGCGAACGCGTACAACAGGCGCATACCTGGGTGGCACGTTACTTCGATCGCAAGGATGCCGCGGTGGCCGACAGCCTCGCACAGCTGCAATCGTTGTCTGAACAGGACATCGCCCCCCCGTTGCCGGAGATCACCCGGGGCCTGGCCGCCATCGCCCGTTACCGCACACGCCAGGCGGGTACGCCGCCGGCCGTGACCGCGAAGCCCGCCCCGAAACCCGAACCGAAACCAAAGCCGAAACCTGCGCCCCCGACACAGGGCAGCGGCACCCCGGCACCCACGCCGAATAACGGCGCACCCGGCGGAGGCGCCACATGAGCTGGTTGTGGCGCGCCCTCGCGGCGCTGACCATCGCCGTCCTCATCGGTCTGTGGGCATACCAGGACAACGGCTATGTCCTGCTCGGTCGCGGTCACACCACGGTGGAGATGAGCCTGACCCTGTTCATCCTGCTGTTGCTGTTCACCTTCATTGCCTTCTATGTCCTGTTGCGCATGCTGCTCGGCTCACTGCAGCTGCCGGAACAGCTCAGGGGCTGGCGCCGCAGTCGCCGTGCGCGGCGTGCCGCACGCGCCGCCCGACGTGGCATGCTGGAGATGGCGCAGGGCAACTGGTCACGCGCCGAGCGTGCGCTGGTGCGCCACGCGGAACACAGCGACATGCCCCTGCTCAACTACCTCGCCGCCGCCCGCGCCGCGCAGAAACAGGATGCCCCCGAGCGCCGCGACCAGTACCTGGCGCAGGCCCACCAGGCCGCAAGGGGGGACAGCTTCGCCGTCGAACTGACCCAGGCGGAACTGCAGATCGCCCAGGGCCAGAACGAGCAGGCGCTGGCCACCCTGGTGCACCTGCATTCGCGCCGGGCCGATCACCCCCACGTGCTCTACCTGCTCACCGGTATCTACATCAGCCTGCAAAGCTGGGGCGACATCAAGTCCCTGTTGCCGGCCCTGCGCAAGCACCGTGTCTACACACGCGATGCCCTGGCGCGACTGGAGAAGACCGTCGAACTGCACCTGCTGCGCATCGCCGCTGCCACCGCCCGGAGCGAGGCACTGGTGGGCGCCTGGGAGCATGTCTCGCGCCCCCTGCGACAGGACGTGGATCTGCTGAGCTGCTACACCGCCTGGCTCATCGAGCTGGGCGAACACGAGCGCGCCGAGAAGGTATTGCGCGAGGCCCTGCGCCGCCAGTGGCACGACCGGCTGGTCGCCCTCTATGGCCGCCTGCACACGGCGCAGCCGCAGAAGACCCTGGCCACCGCCGAGGGCTGGCTCAGGGGCCGGGAAAACAATGCCACGTTGTTGCTGGCGCTGGGTCGCCTGGCGCGCCATTGCGAGCTGTGGGGCAAGGCGCGCGCCTACCTGGAGGCCAGCCTCGGCGTAGCACCCGCGGCCGAAACCTGCCGCGAACTGGGTGAACTGCTGGAACAGATGGAAGAAACGGAACTGGCAGCGAAATACTTCCGCGAGGGATTGCTCCTGCAACAGGAGCCCGACGCCGCCACCTGCTGTGAGCAGGTGCTTCAGTCGTTGGCGAACTCGAAGGCGTCGGAGTAGTAGTCGTCGCTCGCCAGGCCACGCGTGACGAAGGCATCGCGCCCGGCATAGACCATCGCCGGCGGACCTGAGGCATAGACCTCGTAGCCACTCAGATCGGCATAGTCGGCCATCACCACCTCGTGCACGTAACCCGTACGTCCCCACCACTCGTCCTCGGGCTTCGGCTCGGAAAGGACCGGCGTGTAACGGAAATTGGGCAGCGTGCGCGCCCACTCCTCGGCCAGTTCGTGCATGTAGAGATCCTCGCGCGCGCGCACGCCCCAGTACAGGTGGATGGGACGCTCGGAACCGCGCTCGATACTGTGTTCGACCATGCCCTTGAGTGGCGCGAAACCGGTACCGCCGGCAAGCATGATGATGGGCTTGTCCGACTCGTCACGCAGGTAGAAGCTGCCCAGCGGACCCTCGATGCGCACGATGTCCCTGACCTTCCACTTGTCGAAGACCTCGGAAGTAAATCGCCCGCCGTCGATGTGACGGATGTGCAATTCCAGTAGCTCGTCGTTGTGCGGTGCATTGGCCAGCGAGAAACTGCGCCGCTTGCCACCGGGCAGCAGGAAGTCCACGTACTGGCCGGCAAGAAACTGCATGCGATCGGTGGCCGGCAGCTTGAGCATCACCAGCATGACATCGTGGTTGAGACGTTCAAGTTTCGCCACGCGACAGGGCAGGGTGCGCACCTCGATCTCTTTCGCCGCGCTGATCTCGCGTACCTCGACGGTCACGTCGCTAACCGGCACCGCCTTGCAGAAAAAGGCCTCGCCGGCGGCGCGTTCTTCGTCGCTAAGTTTCTCGGGCACACCCTCAGGATAGGTGATCTCACCGGCGAGCACCTTGCCACGGCAGGAACCACACAGGCCGCTGCGACAACCATAGGGAAAGGCAAAACCATGACGCAGGGCGGCATCGAGGATGGTCTCGTCCCCCTCCACTTCGAACTCATGTCCACTGGGCTGGACAAGCACCTTGACGGTCATGCTAAATACCTGTGTCTCACAAAGCGCGCCATTATGTCGTATGCCAACCCGCAGATAAACCCATGTTCGATGTGACTATTGTCGGCTGCGGCGATATCGGCCTGCGCGTCGCGCGCCGCTGGCAGGAGCGGGGCCATCGCGTCACGGCCTGCAGCCGCAGCGCGGAGCGCCTGGCACAACTGGCCGCCGCCGGCCTGTCCACCTGTGCGCTGGATCTCGATGTCCCGCCAGCGGCCGCGCCGACGCCCCCGCTGGCAGATACCCTCGTCTACTACTTCGTACCGCCACCCGCTGACGGCCAGTCGGATCCCCGCATGGCCTGTTTCATCGACCACCTCGAGGGGGCGTTGATCCGCGGCCAGCGACCATGGGCTGTCGTGCTGCTGGGGACCACCGGCATCTACGGCGACCAGGCGGGACGGCTGGTCAACGAAGACACCCCGCCGAATCCACAGACCGATCGTGGACGACGACGGCTGGATGCCGAAACCCGGCTACGCGATTTTGGCCACCGACACGGCATCACCGTGGTCACCCTGCGTGTGGGCGGGATCTACGACCGCGAGCGCCTGCCGCTGGCGCGCATCCGGCGTGGCACACCCCTGCTGCACGAACACCTCGCGCCGCAGACCAACCGCATCCATGCCGATGACCTGGCCGCGGTGTGCGTCGCGGCTGGCGAAAAAGCTCGCGCGGATGCCGTCTACAATGTCAGCGACGGCCAGGACAGCAACATGACCGAGTACTTCTTCACCATCGCCGACTGTCTCGGCCTGCCGCGTCCGCCCACCGTGGACTGGGACGAAGCCGAGACCCTTCTCAGCGCGGGCATGCTATCCTATCTACGTGAGTCACGACGCCTGGACACCCGCCGCATGCGCGAGGAACTGGGTGTCGAACTCGGCTACCCCGATCTGCGCAGCGCGCTGGCGCGCATGTTCGGCAAACATGGCTGACACGCGCGGGGCTTGACGGCAGTCAGAAATTCCCTATAAACAGGGGAGAGGTGCACGAGCCCGCACCGCAGGCGGCGACACTCGCCGTCACCGGCCCGACATGCCAGCCGGCATGCGGTTCTATCACGACTATCACGACACAGTCAGGACACACAGGCCCATGAGTGGCACCGAGTTTACGCTGGAGGTCCAGCCCCGCATCCCGCCCGTGCTGGCGCGCCTGGAAGAGCTGGCCAACGATCTGTTCTACAGCTGGGAGCGCCAGGTGCGCGGCCTGTTCTATCGCCTCGATCCCGAGCTGTGGGAGAAGTGTGGCCACAGTCCGCGTGTCTTCCTGCGCCGCGTGGCACAGGAAACCCTCGACGAGGCCACCCTCGACCGCATGTTCATGGAGGACTACCGCCAGGTACTGGCCGCCTACGATGCCTACCGCGAAGAAGACATGCGCCCCGCAGTGGCGCCCTACCTCGAACCCGGCAAGGATCTCATTGCCTATTTCTGTGCCGAGTTCGGCTTCCACGAGAGCTTCCCCATCTACTCGGGCGGACTTGGCATCCTCGCCGGCGATCACTGCAAGGCGGCCAGTGACCTGGCCATTCCCTTTGTGGCCGTCGGCCTGCTCTACCGCCAGGGCTATTTCACGCAGACCATCGACAACCACGGTAACCAGATCGCCCACTACGCACCGACGCACTTCGACGACATCGCCGTGTCCCCGGCGCGTGATGCCGACGGCAACGAGATCACCATCAGCGTGGAATTTCCCGGCCGCCAGGTGTATGCCCGGCTCTGGCAGGCACGCGCCGGGCATATCACGCTCTACCTGCTCGACACCGATGTCGCCGACAACACGGGAGACGATCGCCGCATTACCTACCAGCTCTATGGCGGCGACAACCACACGCGCATCCAGCAGGAACTGATCCTGGGTATTGGCGGTGTACGTGCTCTGCGTCGGCTCGGCCTGCAACCCAACATCTGGCATATCAACGAAGGCCATGCCGCCTTTCAGATCCTCGAGCGCTGCCGTGAACGAATGCAGACTGGCATGGAATTCGATGCCGCGCTGGAACTCATCGCCAGCAAGACCATCTTTACCACCCACACACCGGTGGCGGCGGGGCACGATATCTTCGATGAAAACCTGATCGGCGAATATTTCAATCAGTATTGCAGCGACCTCGGCATCGATATCAATGAGTTCAAGCGCCTTGGCTCGGCACCGACCAACCAGGGTGGCTTCAACATGACCTGCCTGGCGCTGCGTGGCTCGCGCTTTCACAATGGCGTCAGCCGCATCCACGGGCGCGTGGCCTCGGAGATGGAAGGTTACGTCTGGCCGGAGATCCCGCACGAAGAAAACCCCATCGGTTATGTGACCAACGGCGTGCATGCGCAGACCTTCCTCGCGCGCGAGTGGTCCAACCTGTTCGACATGCGCTTTCGTGAATGGCGCAATGAACTTCTCAACGAGGAATACTGGAACTGTATCGATGACATCCCCGATCATCGCTACTGGTCACTGCACCAGTCCCTGAAATCCGAACTGCTCGAAGATGTCCATCGCCGCATGGTGCAACAGCACCGCCGCAACGGTTGCAGCGAGGCGCTCATCGCGCGCCTCACACGTATCGTTGCGCAGACCGATTCAGATATTCTCGTCATGGGCTTCGCGCGGCGCTTCGCCACCTACAAGCGTGCCACGTTGCTGTTTTCCGATCCCGAACGCCTCGCGCGCCTGCTCAATGATCCCGAGCGCCCCGTGTTGCTGCTGTTCGCCGGCAAGGCACACCCTAACGACATGCCCGGGCAACACCTGTTGCAGGTGATCCACGAATACTCCATGCAACCGGAGTTCGTCGGCAAGATCATCCTGCTGGAGGGTTACGACCTGGCACTGGCACGCAAGATGGTCACCGGTGTCGACGTGTGGCTCAACACGCCGGAGTATCCCATGGAGGCCAGTGGCACCTCGGGACAGAAGGCCGGCATGAATGGTGTCATCAATCTCAGCGTGCTGGACGGCTGGTGGGGTGAAGGCTATAACGGCGAAAACGGCTGGGCCATCGCTCCCCACGGCCCCCAGTTCGACTCGGCCTACCGCAACCACGAGGAAGCCAACGACCTGCTGGATATTCTCGAGCGCGAGGTCTGCCCCCTGTATTACCAGCGCGAGGGCCACGGCTATTCCGAGGGTTGGGTACGCATTTCAAAAAATTCCATGAAGTCCGTACTGCCGCGTTTCAACTCCCAGCGCATGGTCATGGATTATATTCGCGGTCTCTACCACCCGGCACGCGAGCAGGGCAAGCGTCTGAGCGTCGATGGCGGCACGCCGGCGCGTGTGCTGGCAAACTGGAAGAAGAAAGTACACCAGTACTGGCCCAAGGTACGTGCACGGCGCATCGATACACCGACCGAGCGCATCCGCCACGGTGAACCCATGACCCTGCAGGTACACGTGGAGCTGGGAAAACTCAAACCCGACGACATCAAGGTGGAATGCCTCTTTGGCCTGCACGAGGTCAACGGAGATTTCAACGTCTTCGGCAAGTACGAGCTGGAGGCGGGCGACAAGATCGGCGAGGCGGTGGAGTTCCGCCTCACCATCACGCCGCAGCATCCCGGCCTGCAAAGCTACAAGCTGCGCATCTACCCCTACCACCCGCTGCTCAGCCATCCGCTGGAGACGGGTTACATGCTGTGGCTGTAAGAACAGTCGCGAGTCGCTGGTGACGAGGGCCGAGGTTCAGATCCCCGCCCTGAGGGTGGGAGTCCTTACTGCCGGCCCATGCGTGATCCCGATGGCGCCGTGCATCGGCCCTGAAGGGCGACTCACGCAGGGCCGGAGCCCGTAAGGGCTGACCACGGGGCAGGCTTGGCGGCGAGGGCTGAGGATCAGATCCTCGCTAATCATTCCCCGCACACCCGCCCGTAGAGATCGAGCATGGCGCGCAGGCGATCACCGAGATCTGCCGGCACCTGTTTCCACTTGAAACGCCATTGCCAGTTGCCTTCGCTGGTGCCGGGAGTATTCATACGGTGCGCGGCGTCCAGCCCCAGCAGGTCCTGCATGGGCAACACGCTGAGGTTGGCCACCGAGGCGAGCGCGGCACGGTTGAGTGGCCAGGGCATGGGTTCGGCGGGCTGGCCCAGGTACGCCATGACCCGTGCACGTGCCGTCCTGTCGAGCTCCTCGTACCAGCCCAGCGTGGTGTTGTTGTCGTGGGTGCCGGTATAGACCACCGTGTTGACCTCGTGGTTGTGCGGCAGGTAGGGGTTCTGCGCATCGCCATCGAAGGCAAATTGCAGGATCTTCATGCCCGGCAGGGCGAAGTCATGACGCAGCGCGTCTACTTCCGCGGTAATGATGCCCAGGTCCTCGGCCACCAGGGGCAACTCGCCCAGTTCCGTGCGCAGGCGTTCCAGCAGCTTACGCCCCGGCACTGACTCCCAGTGGCCGTTGACTGCCGTATCCTCGCCCGCGGGGATGGACCATACTGCCTCGAAGCCGCGGAAGTGATCGATGCGCAGGATATCGAACATCTCCAGTTGTTTCTGGAAGCGCCCGCGCCACCAGGCAAAGTCCTCCTTCTCCATCGCCGCCCAGTCATACTGTGGGTTACCCCAGTACTGGCCAGTCTCGGAAAAGTAGTCCGGTGGTACACCCGCGACGCTGCGTGCGACACCATGCTCGTCGATATCGAACAGGTGGCGCTGCGCCCATACATCGACACTGTCGAGGGCGACAAAAATGGGCACGTCGCCATAGAGCAGCACGCCGTGGCGACGCGCGTAATCGTGCAACTCGCGCCACTGGGCAAAAAAGACGAACTGCTCGAAACAGTAGCGTTCGAAACGTGGCCGGTGGTTGGCGCGGATCCTGTCCAGCTCACCGGGGTGGCGATCGCGTGCCGCTGCCGGCCAGCTGGTCCAGGGGCGATGATGGTATTTCTCGCGCAACAGACGAAACAATGCATAGTCTTCCAGCCAGTCGGCCTCGTGCGCCATGAAGGCCTCGAAGGCCTCGCGCAGATCGGGATCCTGGTGCAGGCGGCGGCAGGCCGTCTCCACCGCCAGTTCATGGCTGGCCAATGCGGCCTCATCCTTGTCACCGAGCAGACCGCGATCACGCAACCAGCTGATGCTGATCAGGCGCGGGTCGCCGGCGTGGATGGAAAGCCCCGCGTAGGGTGAGCGATCGTCGTGGGTTGGCCCCACCGGCAGCATCTGCCAGACACTGAAACCACAGCGGGCGAGAAACTCCACAAAGCGGTAGGCGTCGTGACCTATGTCACCGTTTTCCGCGTGGCCCGGCAGCGAGGTGGGATGCAGCAACACCCCCGCGCGGCGCGTGGCAAGAATGCTGGCGCAGACCGGTACATGGGCCGGGTGGACGGTCAAGCCTGCCCCCGACGCATGACGCCACCGCCGGTGGGCGCACCGGTACCGCGCGCAAAGACGTGGGAAAGATACCCCGGCGCTTCTTCACCGAGCAGCTGGTAGAGATTGGAGAGATGGCGGCGAAACAGCCACTCGAAGTCACTGACGGTTTCCGCCGGATTGTAGTCACCAAACCACCAGAACCAGTCGGAACCTTCGCACACCGCCAGTTGTCGTTCCGCGCGCTGGCGTTGCGCCGCATCGAGGCGCCCACTTGCCATGACCCGGTCGTAACATTCCTTGGCCTCGCACAGCATTTCCCAGCCACGGTTCTTGTCTGCGTCACCGATCCAGGTGGAAAGGGTGCCATAGACCCAGCTGCCGGCAACGATGTGCTCCAGTCGTACGCGCTCGGGCCGGCGCGCCAGGTAGTCACTGAAGGTGGTCAGGTGCAAGGTCTCGTGCGTTGCCAGTTGTTCATACACGGCGCGCAGAAAATAGAAGCCGTTCTCGGGATAGTGCTCCCAGGCGTTCTCACCATCGAGAATGATCGCCACCAGGCTGTCCGGGTGCGTGTTCTCCTGTTGTGCGATGTTCTCCAGGTGGTGCACCAGGTTGGCCACCGCATCATCGGCATGCCAGCTCGAATAGGTAAAACCGATCATGTCCGAGAGGCCGTCGTCGCGGAAGAAACAGGCGATATCGAGATCATCCGGTGTAAATGCCGCATGACGCTCGCGTTTCAGGACCGTGCTGTTCTTCTGCATGCTGTTGTGTAACACCGCCTCGCCGCTGGCGGCCCACTGGAAACCATACTCCTGTAACAGGCGCAGGGTGGCGTCGTCGATGCTGCCCTCGGAGGGCCAGCAACCCGTGGGCCGGAACCCGAAGTACTGCTCGAAGACCACCAGGCCCTGCTCGATATGCGCCCGCGCGCGTGCCTCACCGCCGGGGTAATGTTCCACCGCCGGCAGATTGACATCGGGCATGGCCTCGCGCGCCGAGTCGAAATCCAGCAACAATGGCAGGATGGGGTGCATCAACGGCGAGGTGGCGAGCTCCACCTTGCCGGCCTCGGCCAGTGTGCGGTAGCGCGGGATCACCGAGGCCACGAGGCGATGAATCAGCGTCAGCAGTTCACGGCGATCGGCGGCGCTGAAACCGCGCGCCTTTTCCACCAGGCGCCGGGCGACGGCATCTTCGGGGGCGGGTGAGCGACGCACTGTCTCGCCCAGCCAGGCGAGGTGGTGCCACACCACCAGGTCGGTCATGAACTGCTCGTCCACGTAGATCAGGGTTTCGGGGTGTTGCAGGATCCAGCGCGCCATCTCGGCCAGCTGGCGAT
>DRKU01000012.1 GCA_011051615.1 Gammaproteobacteria bacterium | reverse complement strand
CGCGGCGGCGGTAATAGGTTTCGGCATTGTTGAAGCGCGGGGCAAACAGCCGACGCGCCTGTTCGATGAAGGCATCGCCGTGCTTCTTGAGGATATTGTAGAGGCTGATCAGATCACCGTTGCTGTCGGCGATGAGGTACTTGTCGAACTGCGTATTGAGGAACAGCGCCGCCGAGCCGGCAAACGGCTCGATGAGACGCCGGCCCGATGGCAACAGTGGCTGGATCTCGTGCAGGATGCGGTACTTGTTGCCGGCCCATTTCAGGAACGGGCGCGTGGTACCGTTGAGGTGCTGTTTTGTCATGGTCGGTGAGAATTGCCGGACGGAGGGTGGCGTGACAGCCCGCCCTCAGTCCAGCAGCTTGCAATAGACCTTTGAATTGCGGTTATAGTTGTACAGTTCCCGGCGCTTCATGGGCAGCGACTTGATGTCAATGGCCCTGAAGCCGCGTTCACGGAACCAGTGCGCGGTCTGCGTGGTGAGCACGAAGATCTTTTTCACCCCCAGTTGCCGCGCACGCCTTTCCATGTAGGTGTAGAGAGTCTGGCCCCGGCTCTGGCCGCGATAATCGGGATGCACCACCAGGCAGGCCAGCTCGGCCATTTTGTCACTGATGAAGGGTAGCAGCGCGGCGCAGGCGATGATCGCCCCGTCACGTTCCATGACGGTAAACTTGTCGATCTCCAGTTCCAGTTGTTCACGTGAACGCCGCACCAGCACGCCTTCACGTTCCAGCGGCTCAATGAGTTCCAGCAGGCCGCCGATGTCCTCGACCCGCGCCTGGCGCGTGCCTTCGAAGCTGTCGCTGGTCAGCAGCGTACCCACGCCATCGCGCGTGAACAGTTCCTGAATGAGCCCGCCATCGATATGCCGATCCAGAAGATGCGCGCGGCGCACACCGTGGGTGCAGGCGAGCAGGGCCTTTCTCAGGGTCGCGGCCAGTTCTTCGCCAAGCTTGTGTCTGCCCGCCAGCAGACTCTCGGCCTCGTCGAGCACCAGCTCGCGGACCAGCCGCTTGCGGTTGTCCACCACCCGGCCCTCGGTGAGACAGATGAGCTTGTCGGCCTGCAGGGCGATGGCCGCGGCGGTGGCTACATCCTCGGCGGCGAGATTGAAGGCCTCGCCGGTGGGGGAATAGGCAATGGGCGAGAGCAGCACCAGCGCGTCCTTCTCCAGTTGCTGGCGGATCCCCTCGGCGTCCACCTTGCGCACCTTGCCGGTGTGCAGGTGATCGATGCCGTTCCTGACGCCGACCGGCTGGGCGGTGGCGAAGTTGCCCGACACCACACGGATGCGCGCACCGTGCATGGGCGAGTTGACCACGCCCATGGAGAGCAGGGCCTCGATCTCCACCCGCACGCTGCCGACCGCATCCTTGACGCACACCAGCGCCTCGTCATCGGTGATGCGCAGGCCGTTGGCATAGCGCATGCTCGCACCGCGCAGCTTGAGACGTTGTTCGATCTGCGGGCGCGCGCCATGCACCAGCACCAGCTTGACGCCGAGGCTGTTGAGCAGCGCCAGGTCGTGGGCGAGGCTGGCGAACTGGGCATCCAGCAGCACCTCACCACCAAAGGTGATGACGAAAGTGCGCCCGCGAAAGGCATTGATGTAGGGTGCGGCGTGGCGGAACCAGTGGACGAAGTTCTGCGCCGGACCGGGGGTCTTTTTCTTGCTCACGGCAATTACGATCTAACTCGGGAACTGCCGCCAAGTATGACAGGCATCGCGGATGAAATCACCGCTGAAACGGGGACTTACCCCATCAATGGCGACGACCTCAGCGGTGGATGCCGATGCCGATACCGATGCTGAAGCGTACCTGCGGGCGTGAGCGCTGCTCCCAGTCCACTGGCCACAGGTGCAGCTGTTCGGGCAGCACGACGGGATAGGTGTAGTCACGCTCGCCGATCCTGCCGTGCAGGGGGGTGATCAGGCGACCGACCACGGTGAGCTGTCGGCCGGACGCATACTTGGCGGGGTCGAGAAAGCCACGCTGTTCGATGATGAAGCGCCCCAGCGGCTCGGCATCGAGCTGCGGCCAGCCGTCACCATCCAGTGGGTAGGCCACCATTTCAAGGTGGGTGACATCTTGCAGGTTGTGGGCAGCGATCAGTGTGCCGCCCCAGAAGACCCGTCGGTCGCGGGCGTCGGTCTCGATGGCACGCGGTGGGGTCAGGGCGCGATCCACGCCATCGAGAGAAAACTCCGGTGCGCTGGCGCAGCCGGCGAGTCCGAGTGCCAGCCCCAGCAGGGGTAGCCGCAGGAGAAAGGTGGCAAACTGGCGTGGCGTCATGATCCGCTCCTGTCAGTGGTGATGCGGGTAATAGGGGTAGGGCGGGTAATACCAGGGGTAACCATACCACGGCCAGCCCCAGGGGTAGTCATACAGCCAGGGGTCGTCGACCTCGTCCACGTAGACCCGGCGTGGCCACAGGTGGTGGGTTTCCACCGCCACCACGGGGTAGAGGTACGCGTACTCGCCGATGTGGCGGGTTTCGGCACCAGTGACCCGGCCATAGACGGTGATGCGCTGCTCCGGCGGGTAGAGGCTGGGTTCGAGGAAACGCGGGAAGCGGGCGATGAAACGGCCCTCGGTGCGATCGCCGCTTAGGGGTTCGCCGGCCACGCCGAGCGGTTGGGCGAGAATGATGATTTCGGTGCTGTCGGCGAGATTGCGCGTCTCGAGGATCACGCCGCCCCAGCGCACCGCGGTGCCACGACAGCAGGCGGGATCGTCGGCCAGTTGCGCGCGCAGCAGGGCGACACCGGGATTGTGTTCGGGCACACGGCGGATGGGCTCGGGGATGGTGCTGGCGCAGCCGGTGGCCAGTAGCGCTATCGCCACCAGCATGCTCAGGCGCCAGCCATTTCGCCAGTGCTCGTACAGGTGTCTTTTCACCCCGATTTTTCCCCGTTGTCTGTATTCAGGAAGCTCTGGTTAATTCATCCCTGAATTATCAGAGCACGAAAAAGATAAAATGCGACTTTATCTTTTTCTTCATTTTCAACGGCATGGCAGCCGTTGAAAATGGCGGCACATTCATGTGCCGCGGAAACTCTGAATAAATCAGAGTTTCCTTAAGTCTAAATACGTGTTCCAAATTCCACTACAGTTTACAGACATCAGGCTCTCACCGGGGCGGCGTTTACGGACCGTCAGCCGCAGGGATGCGGCTGTCGAGCGTACAGGGACGTATTTACCGCGTGTCCGTAAACGCCGCCCCGGTG
>DRKU01000011.1 GCA_011051615.1 Gammaproteobacteria bacterium | reverse complement strand
CGGTGTGGTGAGCAGGGCCAGTACCTGCCGGGGTGAAAGCGGGGTCTCGCCCGCGCCCAGTGCCAGCAGCAGGCAGGCAGCGAGCAGCGCCAGCGTGGCGCCGAGCACCCAGGTGCGCCGCGAGCGGCCGGGACTGTTCATCCGCGGGGGCTCATGTGGGCTGGGGCACGGTATCCGGTTCCCGCAGACTGATCACCGGCCACTGATGAGTGAGCGCCCACTCACGCAGGGTATCGTCCGGATCCACCGCCACCGGGTGGCTGACGGTCTCCAGCAGGGGCAGGTCGTTGTGCGAATCGCTGTAGAACCAGCTGCCATCGAGGCCCATGCCGTGCTCATCGAGCCACGCCTGCAGGCGGGTAACCTTGCCTTCCTGGAAGCAGGGGATGCCGCTGACCTCGCCGGTGTAGCGACCGTTGCGGAACTCGGGCTCGGTGGCGAGCAGGTGTTCGATGCCGAGCAATGCGGCGATGGGCGCGGTGACGAAATGGTTGGTAGCGGTGATGATCATCAGGGTATCGCCCTGTCGTCGGTGGCGTTCCAGCAGGGCCGGTGTCCCCGGAGCGATGCGGGGTATGATATACCGCTCGATGAAGACCTCGCGCCAGGCACGCAGCTGTGCGGGATCGTGTTCGGCCAGCGGCCGGAGGGAGAAGCGCAGGAAGGCGTAGATGTCCAGGCCGCCCGCCTTATATTCCTCGTAGAATCTAAGGTTTTCAGCCTCGTAGTGTTCACCGTCGACGATGCCCTCCTTGACCAGGAACTGGCCCCACAGGTAATCGCTGTCGCCGGCGAGCAGGGTGTTGTCGAGATCGAAGATTGCCAGGCTCAAACCGTATCCTTCTTGCGTCGATATGCCGGGAAAATCGCCATTCTAGCGCAAAAACCAGCCGGACCTCGGCAATACGTTTCAAATGCGCGGTAACCTATTATAAAGACTGGGTTTTTTCCCCTGCCATGGCTATAATCAGGGACAGGGCCGCGGTCCGGGCCCATCCAGGTGGGCCCGGGCACGAAAACAACAGGAATGATGGACGGCATGATCGACGAGGAAGGATACCGCCCGAACGTGGGCATCATCATCACCAACGGGGCGGGACAGCTGTTCTGGGCCCGGCGTATCGGTGAGGATGCCTGGCAGTTTCCCCAGGGTGGCATCCAGCGCAATGAGACACCGGAACAGGCCCTGTTCCGTGAACTCAGGGAGGAGATCGGCCTGCACCCCGATGACGTGGAAGTACTGGGCTGTACCCGCCAGTGGCTGCGTTATCGCCTGCCGCAACGCTATATTCGCCGCGGCCGCAAGCCGGTGTGTATCGGCCAGAAGCAGGTCTGGTTTCTGTTGCGGCTGGTGGGCAGCGAGGAGCAGGTGTCGCTCAACCACAGCGGTGAACCGGAGTTCGATCACTGGCGCTGGATCAGCTACTGGGAACCCGCTCGACAGGTCATTTCCTTCAAGCGCCGGGTCTACGAGCGCGCCCTGGCGGAGCTGGAACCGCTGATGGCCGAACTCGCCGCCGAATCGGCGGGGTGACGGCCTGCACCGGGGGCCCGCGCAGGAAGAAAGGCGCACCAGTACGCCGTGATTCCGTGTAGAGTTCCTGATACGCAGAGAAAACGGGGAAACCCCCGGACTGAGAACCGGCCCGGCGCCGGCGAGCGCCGCGCCGTATTGCGGCCACCTGTTGTACTCCCGCCCTGGGCGGGGACCCCCACCCTGAACCACAGGCAAGAGTAACGACATGCTCGACACGCTACGACGCATTGTGCAGGAAGTGAGTGCCGCGCCCAATCTGGACCAGGCGCTGGCGACCATTGTGCGGCGCGTCAAGGCGGCCATGAAAGTGGAAGTCTGCTCGGTCTATCTCACCGACAACCAGCAGCAGGAACA
The DNA here is from genome assembly GCA_011051615.1 of Gammaproteobacteria bacterium. GTDB lineage: Bacteria > Pseudomonadota > Gammaproteobacteria > CAMYNG01 > CAMYNG01 > HyVt-448. The sequence continues at coordinate 8,800 of DRKU01000011.1, read as the reverse complement.
TATTCTCATGGCCACCGACGGTCTCAAGCCCGAGTCGGTGCTGATGGTGCGTCTGCGCCTCGATGAAGGTCTGGTGGGGCTGGTGTGCGGGCGCGCCGAACCACTGAATCTCGACGACGCACCGCAACACCCGCGCTACAAGTATTTTGCCGAGTCGGGTGAGGAAAAATTTCACGGTTTCCTCGGTGTCCCCATCATTCATCATCGCAAGGTCCTTGGCGTCATCGTCGTGCAGCAGAAGGCGAAGCAGAAGTTCAGCGAAGACCAGGTGACCTTTCTTATCACCATTGCCGCCCAGCTGGCAGGGGCCATCGCCCACGCCGATGCCAGTGGTGAAATCGCCCTGTTGCGGCGCCTGCCGGTGCATCCGCAGGACAGCCGGCCGCTGATTGGCGTTGCCGGTGCGCAGGGTGTCGCCCAGGGGCGCGCGGTGGTCATCTACCCCAGCGAGGATCTCGATGCCATTCCGGATCGGCCGGCAGCCGACGTAAAGCTGGAATTACAGCTCTTCCAGGATGCCGTGGAACAGGTCAAGAACGACATTCGCCGGCTCTCCGAACGCATGGAACAGGTGTTGCCCGCCGAGGACAAGGCCCTCTTCGATGCCTATCTGTTGATGCTGGACGGCGACAGCCTGGTGCGTGCCACCGAAGATCGCATTCGTAATGGCAGCTGGGCCCCGGCCGCCCTGCGCGACACGGTCAAGGAACATGTGCGTGTGTTTACCGACATGGAAGACCCGTACCTGCGCGAGCGTGCCGACGATGTGCGTGATCTCGGCGGGCGCCTGCTGCGTTACCTGCAGGAGGACAATGGCCGGACAGTGGACTACCGCGAGGACACCATTCTCGTCGGTGAGGAGATCACCGCCTCCATGCTTGCCGATGTGCCGGTGGAACAGCTGGTGGGTGTGGTTTCGGCGCGCGGTTCGCGCAACTCGCATGCCGCCATCCTGGCGCGCGCGCTGGGGATCCCGGCGGTCATGGGTGTTGTCGATCTTCCCGTCGCGCAGGTGGATGGTAGTCAGTTGATCGCCGATGGCTACAGTGGACGCGTCTATGTTTCGCCCTCGGAGTCGGTACGCCAGGAATACGAGCGCCTCGCTGGTGAAGAAGCGCAACTGACCGCGGAGCTCGATGAACTCACCGACCTGCCCGCGTGTACGCGTGACAACCGCCACGTGCCCCTGTATGCCAATTCCGGCCTGCTGTCGGATATCGCGCCCATCGCCATGAGCAAGGCCGAAGGCATCGGTCTCTACCGTACCGAGTTTCCCTTCATGGCGCGGCAGCGTTTTCCCGGTGAAGAGGAACAGTGCAGCATCTATCGTAACGTGCTCGAGGCCATGGCACCCAAGCCGGTGACCCTGCGTACCCTCGACGTGGGTGGTGACAAGGCGCTGCCCTATTTTCCCATCCACGAGGACAACCCCTTCCTCGGCTGGCGTGGTATTCGCATTACCCTTGACCATCCGGAGATCTTTCTCGTCCAGGTACGCGCCATGCTGCGCGCCAACGTCGGGCTGGGGAACCTCAATATTCTCCTGCCCATGCTGACCAACGTATGGGAACTGGACGAGGCCCTGGCACTCATCCGCCAGGCCTATGACGAACTCTTCGAGGAGGGGTATCAGCTCAGCATGCCGCGTATCGGTGTCATGGTGGAGGTACCCTCGGCGGTCTACCAGGCCGAGAACCTGGCACGGCGCGTGGACTTCCTCTCCATCGGTACCAATGACCTGACCCAGTACCTGCTGGCAGTGGATCGCAACAACGCCAACGTGGCGGAACTCTATGATGCCCTGCATCCGGCGGTGTTACGCGCCATCGCCCAGGTGGTGGAAGGCGCCGGCGTGGCGGGCAAGCCGGTGAGCGTGTGCGGCGAGATGGCCGGTGACCCGGTGGCCACGCTGATCCTGCTGGGCATGGGTATCGACAGCCTCAGCATGAGCGCCGCCAGCCTGCAAAGGGTCAAGTGGGTGATCCGCAACTTCACCGTTGCCGAGGCGCGCGACGTGGTCGACGAGGTATTGCCCATGGAGAACGCCAGCGCCATCCGCCAGCACCTGGTGCGCACCCTCGACGAGGCCGGCCTCGGCGGCCTGGTGCGCGCCGGGCGCTAAATGCCGCAAGTGTGAGCCGCGCCGGGGCGGGAGCGTTGCTTTCGCCGCGGGGGGCGACTAGGCTGACAGGGTCCGGTGTCGCTTGCGGCGCCATTTTTTTCACAGGAATGATGACACCCCCATGGCGCAGGCACCCCGGAGCATATACCAGAGCGATCGCAAGCTGAGCGTCAAGGAACTTTTGGACGAGCTGGCGGCCGACGGTCTCATTACTGCCGCCGCCGCAGCCGAGATGGCCTTTCCCGCGCGCACCCACAGCACACTGGAGATCCATCCGCTGGTGCTCATGTCTCAGCAGGAATGGCCCGACGCCCGTCACGACGGCAAGCTGCTCGATCTCGATGTGCTGACCCGCTGGCTTGCTGAACGTGTGGGCCTGCCGTACTACCGCATCGACCCGCTCAAGGTGGATGTCACCCGTGTCACTGCCGTGATCTCCCATGCCTATGCCAGTCGTCATCGCATTCTGCCGGTGGACGTGGACGAGACCTCGGTAACCATTGCCACCGCCGAGCCCTACCTGCGCAGTTGGGAGAGTGAACTGCGCCATGTCACCGGCCTGGAGGTCAAACGTGTCATCGCCAACCCGGTGGATGTGTCGCGTTACCTCGACGAGTTCTTCAGCGTCAGCCGTTCCATCCAGCGTGCCACCAGTGAAGAGAGCAGGAAAAGCGGCCAGGCGCCGGCCGATTTCGAGCAGCTGGTGGAACTGGGTGAGGCCGGTACCATCGATGCCAACGATCAGCACGTGGTGCACGTGGTGGACTGGCTGCTGCAATACGCCTTCGATCAGCGTGCCAGTGATATTCATATCGAACCGCGCCGCGAAGTGGCGCACATCAAGTTCCGCATCGACGGCATCCTGCACCAGGTCTACGATATGCCCATGACGGTGATCAATGCGGTCACCAGTCGCATCAAGATCCTCGGGCGCATGGACGTGGTGGAAAAACGTCGCCCGCAGGACGGTCGCATCAAGACCCGCGCGCCCGACGGCACCGAGATCGAGCTGCGCCTGTCCACCATGCCCACCGCCTTCGGCGAGAAGCTGGTACTGCGGATCTTCAATCCCGAAGTCCTGGTCAAGGATTTTCCGGCGCTGGGTTTCTCCGCCAAGGATGTCGCCAGGTGGGACAGCATGGTGAGTCATCCCCACGGTATCGTGCTGGTCACCGGCCCCACCGGTTCGGGCAAGACCACGACCCTGTATTCCACCCTCAGGCGCCTCGCACGCCCCGAGCTCAATGTCTGCACGGTGGAAGACCCCATCGAAATGGTCATGCCGCAGTTCAACCAGATGCAGGTACAGCACAACATCGGTGTCGATTTTGCCTCCGGTGTGCGCACCCTGCTGCGCCAGGACCCCGATATCATCATGGTGGGTGAGATCCGCGATCACGAAACCGCCAACATGGCCATTCAGGCCGCGCTCACCGGCCACCTGGTGCTGTCCACCCTGCATACCAACGACACCGCCGCGGCCATCCCACGTCTGCGCGAGCTGGGGATCCCGGCCTACCTGCTCAATGCCACGCTGCTCGGCATCATGGCCCAGCGCCTGGTGCGCAACCTCTGTCCCCACTGCAAGGAACCCACGGAAGTGGATGCCCAGGCCTGGCAGGCGCTGACTGCGCCGTGGAGCGTCAGCGGTACGCCGACGTATTTCAGGGCGGTGGGCTGCGACAAGTGTCGCCAGACCGGCTACCTCGGGCGCAGCGGGATCTACGAGATCATGACGCTCGAGCCGGAGATAAGGAAAGAGATCGGCCCCGAGGCCGACGCCGACAGCATCCGCCGACTGGCCATCAGGAACGGCATGACCCGCCTGCGCCTCTCCGGTGCGCGCAAGGTGGCCATGGGCTTGACCACCATCGAAGAAGTCATGAAGGTGGTACCGCCGGACTCGGAGCTCTGAGGACTGCACCGGCGCTCAGCGTTTTTCTCGCTCGCTCTCCACACCTGCCCGGATCCCTTCTTGTGTGCCTTAACGCACACTGAATACGCCCACGCGCGCGTATCATGGTGAAAACCCCGGGGAACACGGGGCGGAACCACACCAGATAACACCTCAGGAGGGAGTATGAAAAACCGAATTCGCATGGGCGTTCTTCTCACCGGGCTGCTGGCCCTGTTGACCACCACGGCCTGGGCCGACAAACGGCTCGCCGTCGATCGCGTCGAAGGCCCCCTGTCGGTGATGGTGCTGGGCTCGGGTGGGCCCATCGCCACCGCCAGTGGTCGCGCCAGCGCCGGCTACCTGATCTTCGTCGAGGGCAGGCCGCGCATCCTCATGGACGTGGGTGGCGGCACCTTCCAGCGCCTTGCCGCGAGCGGGGTAAATATCCGCGACCTCGACATCGTCCTGCTCAGCCACCTGCACATCGATCACACCGGTGATCTGTCGGCGGCCATCAAGACCATCTACTTCCACAACAACATGGCCGGCACGGCTCGCACTGCACCCATTCACATCTATGGTCCAGCGGCCAACGGCATCCCGTTCCCCGGTACCAGCGTGGCACAGTATCCGGCCACGACACGCTATGCCGATGATCACTATGCCTTGCCGGGTGGCGTGGAACGCTACCTGAATATCTTCGCGCGTGCCATCAGCGGTGGCGCCAGCCAGTTCCAGTACCGGGCACATGATCTCAACCCCGTGGTCGCCGGCGCCGTACGCGAAGAAGTCCTGCGCACCGCTGACGGCCTCGTGGTGGAGGCTATTGCCGTGGACCACGGTCCCGTGCCCGCGGTGGCTTATCGCGTCAGCTACAAGGGTCACAGCATCGCCTACAGTGGTGACACGCGTTCCACGGGTCCCAACATGGTGACCATCAGTCAGGATGCCGATCTGTTGATCTACGACACCGCCATCACCGACACGCTGCCACCCAACCCCGTATTCCATGCCCTGCACACTTCGCCGACGCGCATCGGTGAGGTGGCCGCCGCGGCCAATGTGGACACGCTGATCCTCTCGCATATCACACCGGTGACCGAACCCCGCCTCAAGGAAGTCAGGGCACGCATTCGCCTCAATTACGGTGGACACATTCGCGCCGCGAAGGATCTCAGGGTGTACAACCTCGGCGAGCATGACGAAGACTGAGCCCCTGTCGGAACATGGCAAAGAGAAGGCCGGTCAATGACCGGCCTTTTTCATGGGCTGCCGGCCAGTCCCCTGTTTATCCTGACTGCAACCTGAGCAGCAGGATCACCACAACGAGCAGGAGAAAGAACGAGGTGCCTTTCCAGAACAGTACCGGGTCGCGTTCCATGAGCGGTGGGCGTGTCCTGTTGAGAAAGGCCCTGTTGGGATGGCGCAGGTCATAGAGGAATTCGGACAGTTCTTCGTAGCGTTTGCGGGGGTCCGGGTGTACTGCTTTTTTGATGGCTTCATCTATCCAGGCCGGGATGTCGCGATCGTCGGCCAGCAGGCTTCGGTACCTGAGTTTCTTCTGCGCGGCGCGGGTATGGGACCTGGCCACCTGCGCACCATAGGGTAGCCGGCCACTCAGCATCTGGTAAGTAATGACGCCGAGGGAGAACAGGTCCGCACTGGCGCTGCCAGTTTCACCAAGAAAATATTCGGGCGCGGTGTACTGGGCGGTGCCGAGAATATTGTGCTGCACGATGGGTGTCGCCATCTCCATGATGCCGGCCACCCTGGCCGATCCAAAATCGATGATCCTGACCGTGCCAGTGTTGTCGATCATGATATTTTCCGGACGCAGATCCTGGTGCACCATTTCCATGCGGTGAAAGGCGAACAGTCCACGTGCGATCTGCTCGACGATCCCGCGCACGGTTTCCACGTCGGGTTTCGGGTGGTCGATCATCCATTGCGCCAGCGTCTGGCCATCGATGAATTCCGTGACCAGATAGAGATAATTTCGCTGCCGCGTTTGCGGGCAGGGTTTCAGTACATGAGCGTTGTTGATGCGCCGTGCGATCCATTCTTCCATGACGAAGCGCTCCAGGTAAGCCGGATCATCACGCATGTCGATGGAGGGCGTCTTGATGATGACCTGATCACCGCTTTCCTCGTCGATGGCCAGGTAGACATGACTGCGGCTGCTACCGTGCAGTTCGCGGATGATAGTGTAGCCGTCGAAACTGGCCCGTGCTTCCAGCACCGGCGGGCAGGGCAGTGCGGTCAACTGCTGATAGATCTCGCCGGCCTCCTGATCCGGCAGGTCCTCGATGCGCAGGATCTGTACGGTGAGATTGTCACCACTCTCATTGGCATGGGCCTCGTCCACGATTCGGCGCGCCGCTTCGTCCGGGGCATATTCCTGGATGGTGGCGACAATGAACTCATTGCTGACATGTTCATGGACACCGTCGGTTGTCAACACAAAGACATCACCGCGTTCTACCGGCAGGGCGCGGTAATCGATCTCGATATGGGGCGTCATGCCGAGGGCGCGGCTGAGGTAGCTTTGCTCGCGGGAGACCCACAGCCGATGGTCTTCACTCAGTTGTTCAAGCTCCTTGTCACGCAATCGGTAGACGCGAGAGTCGCCCACGTGGAGGATATGTGCCGTGGTCGACTTGACCACGATGGCACTGAGGGTACAGACGTACCCCTTGTCCTTCTCGTAGCGGTGCTGGCTTTGCAGGGTCTGGGAATGCAGCCAGGAGTTGATCGCCGTCAACACGGTCTGCGCCGATTTTTTTACCGACCAGGTTTCGGAGGTACAGAAATAGTCTTCCAGGAAACCGGCGACGGCGGCCTCGCTGGCGATATGACTGACCTGACTGCTGCTGATCCCGTCGGCCAGCGCCACGGCGATGCCCTTGGCGGTTAACAGGGGTTCTTTGGGTATGCAGGCGCCGTGAAAATCCTGGTTGCTTTCCTTGCGTCCCTTGTCCGAATGCTGTCCGACGGAAACGGTTAACTGGTGGGGCATGGTTTTACGCCTGTGGAGCCTCAGCCATGCAGTGGGCTGAGGCTCCATTGTCGCAGAAATTTACAGCGAGCGCTTTGGTGCGGTCTTGATATGCGTGCTGTAGAGGGTCAGGCCGGTAAACGCCAGTCCACCCACCAGGTTGCCGATGACCGTGGGGATCTCGTTCCAGATCAGGTAGTCCATGACGGAGAAGTCGCCGCCCATGAGCATGGCCGAGGGAAAAAGGAACATGTTGACGACGGAATGTTCGAAGGCCATGGCGAAGAAGAGCATGATCGGCATCCACATGGCGATGACCTTGCCGCTGACGGTGGTGGAGATCATTGCGCCCACCACGCCCATGGATACCATCCAGTTGCACAACATGCCGCGGATGAACAGGGTCAGCATACCGGCCGCGCCATACTCTGCGTAGCCCAGCGTACGTGCCGTACCGATGCCGGCGATTTTCTGGCCGACGGCGTTGGGTTCCACGGAAAAGCCATAGGTGAAGATCACCGCCATCATCAGTGCGACGGTCAGGGCACCGAGGAAGTTGCCGGTGAAGACCAGGCCCCAGTTGCGCAGAATCCCGCCGATGGTCACGCCGGGGCGCTTGTCGATGAGGGCCAGCGGCGTGAGGACGAACACGCCGGTGAGGAGATCGAAACCCATCAGGTAGAGCATGGAGAACCCGACTGGAAAGAGGATCGCGCCGACCAGCGGAGAGCCCGTCTGTACCGCAACGGTGACAGCGAAGACTGCAGCCAGCGCAAGGATGGCGCCGGCCATGTAGGCCCGGATCAGGGTATCGCGGGTGGACATGTAAATCTTGGATTCACCGGCATCCACCATCTTGGTAACAAATTCCGAAGGAACTAAATAAGCCATGGTATCTCCTCTACTGAAGCCTGAAATGAATATGCCTGTTTTATGTACGGACTGTTTTTGTGCACCGGGCTTGCCATGCGCCCGAGCTATCGCAATATTGATGCCAGAGTGGAGATCTCCCCCTATCATCCTGATTCAGGGCTGTTTTTCTGCTGGATGACGGCGTGGTGATGTATTAGCAGGAGGATTCAGCACCGTTTTAGTGCCAGCGGGTGCCAAGTTGGTGCAGGGAAGGGCGAAAGGTAGTGTCCAACAGCAAATAATAGTGCGAAAGATTCTGGATACTACCCCGCCCGGTGCGGGCACCAACGCGGCGTAGATCACCCCATGACGTTTCTTCGGCCGGGGCTGGATGGCCACGCTGTCCACCGGGACGTCGTGGAATACCACTTCGCCGTTGCGCGGTTGCGCGTAGCGCCGCTGGCCGTCGGCGGCCTCCAGTATCACTTCGGCCACGTCATCATCCGGGTACGGCGTGCCGAGTGGGTCATTCGCAGCCTGGCCCGGTCCATCGCGGAGGTGCAGGACGATGCGACGCGCTGGTTATGGACGTACAATCACGAACGGCCGAATACCGCCATTGGTGGGATAACTCCAGAACAGAAGCTGGCCCTTGTGGCCTAAGCGCTACTTCTGAAGAACGTTAAAAAAGGGGGGATTACCTGCTAACCCTCCAACGAGATGCCCGGCACCGCCGGGCTTTTTGTCTTTTGGTTCAGGAAGAGTGGTGGCCAGTGTGCGAAGGGGCATCGAACAGTACCAGTACTTCGCCGGCGTCTTCGCGCTTGTCGCCGTTACAGCTGATATTGCGGCGCACCTGGAAATAGTGATGCTGGCTGGCCTCGCGGTAGTAGCGGCGCGTCTCGGCGGTATTGTGATTGGAGATCAGCACCGG
>DRKU01000010.1 GCA_011051615.1 Gammaproteobacteria bacterium | reverse complement strand
CTGTGGCGTCCCATGGAAGAAATGAAAGTGGGGCTCATGTATGGCACGAGCTTCGTATTTACCTTTTTCTTCGTGGGTATCTATAGTTGCATGATATCCGAAAAATCCATCAAGTCCGGTGCCATGTATGGCGCGCTCTTCGGCCTGGCGCTGGGGGTGTCGATGGGTTTTGGCAGTTATTCCTACATGCCGATTCCATTGATGCTGGCCTGGGCCTGGTTTATCGGCACGCTGGTGCAATCGATTGTCGCAGGTGTGATTGCCGGCGCCATCGTCAGGGAAACGCCCGCGTAAGTTTGTTTCAGGATAAATAGCGGGACAAGCCCGGAAGGTTGCTCGCTTCTGTGTCACTACTGGCACGCGCCCTGCAGGGCGCGTGCAAACCGTGCGATGATCTCATTCACTGGCTCGATGGCATCGATGCCTTCCACACTCTTGCCCGCCTGCCAGTAGTCATGCGCACCGCTTTTATCGAGCACGGCCTGTTTGAGTTTCCACAGGGAACGGAGCATGTACAAGGTACGCATGAGGTACTTGCGCCTGCGCCCACGCAGCATCCATTTCTCAAATCGACTGGCCCTGAGAGCCAGGCGATCGACATAGGGCGTCCTGATCAGTGACACGGGTGTACCACTGACGCGCTCGCTCAGGACGACATCCGTTGCGTGGGCCCCGACGATGGCCTCCTTGTATTTTTGCGGTGCGTTACATTCGTCGCTGGCGATGAAGCGCGTGCCCATCTGGACACCGGCGTAGCCCATATCCAGAGCCTGTCTGAATTCTTCCGGGGTGCTTATACCACCAGCACAGATCACAGGCAGGCCATAGTCCTGCAATTCTTCGAGCAGGGCCTGGGGCGTATAACGGCCAGCATGACCACCGGCGCGGTTGTTTACCGCAATGAAACCGTCCACGTCAGCTGCCATGGCCTTGTCAGCCCATTTGCGTTCGGTCACATCATGATAGACCATGCCCCCGGCCGCATGCACGCGCTCGACCACCCAGTCGGGCTTGCCCAGCGAGGTTATAAAGAACCGTACGCCTTCTTCCAGGGCAATGTCGATCCATTGCACCATGCGCTGATGGTAGCGTTTGCTGCTTTGCTCGATGAGGGCGTTCATGCCGATGGGCTTGTCGGTCAGCGAACGAATATAGCGCAGGCCCTCACGAAACGCGTAGCCATGGACGTAGGTGAGGGAGATGGGTTGTACCACTCCCAGCGCGCCGGCGGCGGACACGGCAGCCACCAGTTCCGGATTGCTGCACGGGTACATGGGACCACCGATGATGGGCAGGGCGATTCCGGCATCTCGAAGAAAGCGCTCGCTGGCGGGGTGGATGCACGTCGCTGTATCGGGATGCGTGTCAGTCATGCCGGCTTGTCGCTGACCGCTTCCGGGACAGGCCCCAGGCGCCAGGTCACGGTCGTACGTGCCACCACTTCACCCTGTGCATCGTGGATCTCGGCGTAGACCTCGAAGTCGGTGTCTTCGGTGACGGAGGGCGGTGTACAGTGGCTGTCCGCGACCAGTGGCCCCCGTGCCTTCTTGAAATACTCCGTCGTCAGCCGGGTCGGAATACCGCGCGTGTCGGGCGAGAGGGCACCGAGCATGGCCAGCCCACTGGCGAGTTCGCCCAGGTTGGCCAACGCCAGTGCATGGATGCTATTGAGATGGTTGCGGACACGCCGGCGATCGCGCATCTGTATCTGCGCAACACCGTGCTTGAGGATCACGACTCGTGCGCCAATGGTGCCGGTATAGGGGATAAACCAGCCGAGCAGGCGGCTGAACAGCCAGGCGCCGCCGGGCAGGGGCTGCAATCGCTGCCAGAGCGTCTGTAGCCGTGCGATGGGGTTCTCTCGGGTGGGTGAGTTCATCGCGGCTCCTTGCGGTTGGAGTTGAATGGCCCGTTGAATTCCAGCTTTTGCTTCAACTTCCTGAAGTATACCAGGCGTGGCTACTCCGTCGCGATGATCAGATACCCTCCCCCTGGAGGAGAGGGGACCGAGCGCAACCCAGGATGATGCGCGGCTGTTAAGATGGTGATATCGTCAGCATACAGTCCTGACCATAGCACGGTATCTGAATCATGACGGAATTCTTTTTCGATTACGGACTTTTTCTGGCCAAGGCCGCGACGATAGTTGCAGCGATCGTGGTGGTTGTCGTGTTCCTGCTGGTGGTGGGCAACAGGCAGAAGGCGGGCAAGAAGGAGATTCTCGACGTCAGGAAGCTCAACAAAAAATACGACGACATGGCGCGAGTCATGAATGCCGGCATGTTGCCAAAGGTCGCACTGAAGAAATACCGCAAGCAGGATAAGAAGCGCCGCAAGGTGGCAGGGCGGTCAGCTGACCGGCGCCGGCGCATCTATGTACTCAATTTCCACGGCGATATTCGCGCCTCGGCGGTGGCGTCCCTGCGTGAGGAGATCACCGCCGTTTTAACCGTCGCCGATGAAGGTGATGAGGTCTTCATGCGCCTGGAGAGCGGTGGTGGCCTGGTACACAGCTATGGCCTGGCGGCCTCGCAGCTCATGCGCCTGCGTGAGCAGAACATCCCCCTCACCGTGTCAGTTGACAAGGTGGCCGCCAGCGGCGGTTACATGATGGCCTGCGTGGGTAACCGTATTCTTGCCGCGCCCTTTGCCATAATCGGCTCCATCGGCGTTATTGCGCAGGTACCCAATTTTCATCGGGTGTTGAAGAAACATGACATCGATTTCGAACAGTTTACCGCCGGTGAATTCAAGCGCACCGTGACACTCTTTGGCGAGAACACCGAGGAAGGCAAGGCCAAGTTCCGCGAGGAGATCGAAGACATTCATCGCTTGTTCAAGGATTTCATCGTCCAGCATCGACCCGCGGTCGATATCGCGCAGGTCTCCACTGGCGAGAGCTGGCCCGGCACGCGCGCACTGGAGCACAAGCTGGTCGATGAGTTGAAAACCAGCGACGACTACCTGCTCGAACACAGCAAGCACGCTGACATCTTCGAAGTCCGCTACGTGTCGCGCAAGTCCCTGGGAGAGAAAATCGGTTTTCAGGTCCAGCGTCTGCTGGACAAGTGGCAATACGGTTGAGTGTAATCAGCGTACACACGTGGGTGCACGACGATGAACAAGCGCAATGTTCAACCTGATGTCGAGCTGATAAGCATGGCTACCATCGTGCGCCTGACACGCAAGCTGGCGCGGCGCATCGCGGACAGCAGTTTTCAGCCGGATATCGTCGTGGCGATTGCGCGTGGTGGCTATGTTCCGGCCCGACTGCTGTGTGATTGCCTTAACCTGTATAACCTCACCAGCATACGTATTGCCCACTATACCGGCGCCGAGAAAGGCGACGCGGCCGAACTGTGTGATCCGCTCAAGGTAGCTATCGCCGGCATGCAGGTCCTGCTGGTGGACGATGTTGACGACAGCGGGGATACCTTACAACTGGCCCTGGAACATCTACGCCACCACCAGCCCGCAACGATCAAGGTGGCGGTGCTGCACCACAAGCAGAATTCCACCCTGGTGCCGGACTTTTTCGCGCAGAAGATCATCCGCTGGCGCTGGTTGACCTATCCATGGGCGGTGGTCGAAGACGTACTGGGTTTTGTTAAAAAGATGGATCCGCCGCCGACATCCGTCGAGCAGGCCAGTGAACACCTGGCGCGGGAATATGGACTGAAGATCTCGCGTGACGTTCTGGAAGACGTGTTTCGGCTGTTATGAAGGCCCGGCGGCGTTACTTCTCATAAGTCCCCATCAGTATTGCCTGATCAAGGATGTGCCCCTGCATGGCGGCTTCGAGCTGTGCCTTGTCGGGCGTGTGCAAGTCATCGAGTACTGTATCGAGCGCATAGAGCTTGAAGAAGTAACGATGGCGACCGATGGGCGGGCAGGGACCACCATAACCGGTGCGTTGCCAGTCGTTGCGGCCTTCCCGGGTGCCCGGAGGCAGTTGTGCACTCGTCATATGTTCCGTCAGACCGGTGGTCTCCGGCGGCAGGTTGTAGAGCAGCCAGTGGACCCAGGTCATCTTCGGTGCACGTGGGTCGGGGGCGTCCGGGTCATCGACGATGAGCACCAGGCTGCGCGTACCCGTCGGTACGCCCGTCCATGACAGCGGCGGCGAGATGTCTTCGCCGGCGCAGGTATAGCGTGTGGGAATGGTCTCACCCACGGCAAACGCGCTGGAGGTCAGCTTCAGGGTCATGGTGTTCTCCGCGTTCCCTTCCTTCTAATTATAGGTCCACCGTACCCATAGACAAGGGCACCGGATTGCGCCTGCGATCATGCTATATTGGGCATATAAGGATAGAACAGGTCATCGGATTGCCGTTATGACAGGAGCAGGATCGTCCACATTGCGCGTTGAATGTTACGCCGGTTATCGCGGCGACGAGACCCCGGTACGGTTTTTCCTTGGCAAGCGGTGCATCGAGATCGAGGACGTGCTGGATCGCTGGCTGGATCCCGCGCACCGCTATTTCAAGGTTCGTGGTAATGATAACGGCATCTACATCCTGCGCCATGACAGCCATGACAATACCTGGACGCTGACCCTGTTCGATAGCGGCCGCTGTGCCGAATCCCGCCTTTCTTCAACCTGACGTCACCGGTCCAGACAGGCACCATTGACATGGCAAGAGGGCATGGACTTTGCCCGATGGCCTGTTTATGCTGCAAGCCGACCATAAACACGCCTGTTGTCCAGTTCATGCACATCACCACCCACGCCACGCAGCCCTTCGATGATCAACAACCGGGCACATCCGGCCTGCGCAAGAAGGTCTCGGTGTTTCAGCAACCGCATTACCTTGAAAATTTCGTTCAGGCCATCTTCAATGCCAATCCGCAACTCGGGGGCCAGACACTGGTGCTGGGCGGGGACGGGCGTTACTACAACGATGTCGCCATTCAGATCATCATTCGTATGGCGGTGGCCTCTGGTGTCGGGCAGATCCTGGTGGGGCAGGACGGCCTGTTGTCCACACCCGCCGCCTCGGCAGTGATCCGCAAGCACGGTGCCGCCGGCGGGATCATCCTCTCAGCCAGCCACAATCCCGGCGGGCCCGACGGTGACTTCGGCATCAAGTTCAACACTGCCAACGGTGGGCCGGCACCGGAGAAGATCACCGAGGCGATCTACGCCTGTAGCCAGAACCTGACGTCCTATGACATTGCCGAGGGTGGCGCGCCGGTCGATCTCACCACGCCGGGTGAGTTGCAGATGGGGGAGACACGTATTTCGGTGATCGACCCGGTGGCCGACTACGCGACACTGATGGCCAGCTTGTTCGATTTCGATCTCATCCGGCACCAGTTTAAACGCGGTGAACTCGATGTCTGTTTCGATGCCATGCATGCCGTGACCGGGCCCTATGCCAGGGAGATCCTCATCGAACAACTGGGTGCACGCGAGAATGCGGTGATCAACGGCACACCACTGCCAGACTTTGGTGGCGGCCACCCCGATCCCAACCTGGCCCATGCACAGGAACTGCTCACGCAGATGAACAGTCCCGATGCACCGGATCTCGGCGCGGCCTCCGATGGCGACGGTGATCGCAACATGATCCTTGGCCGCAACTTCTTCGTCACACCCAGCGACAGCCTCGCGGTGATGGCGGCCAATGCGCACTTGCTGCCCGGCTACCGCGGCGGCCTGCCCGGTGTGGCGCGCTCCATGCCCACCAGCCAGGCCGTGGATCGCGTGGCGACCGAACTGGATATCGACTGTTATGAAACGCCCACCGGCTGGAAGTTCTTCGGTAACCTGCTCGACGAGGGGCGCATCGGCCTGTGCGGGGAAGAAAGTTTCGGTACCGGGTCGGATCACGTGCGCGAGAAGGACGGCCTGTGGGCGGTCCTGTTCTGGTTGAACCTGCTTGCCGTGCGTCGGCAATCGGTGGCGGCCATCGTGCAAGAACACTGGAAACGCTTCGGGCGCAATTTTTATTCACGCCATGATTACGAGGGCGTAGACGGCGAGGGGGCGCAGGCGCTGATGGTGCACCTGCGCGAGCAACTGGCTACCTTGCCCGGTAGACAGTTCGGCGAACGATCGGTGGTGAGCGCCGATGACTTCGAATACCACGATCCCGTGGATGGCAGCATCAGTAAACGGCAGGGGATCCGTATCCTGTTTGCCGATGGTGCACGGATCGTGTTTCGTCTCTCCGGTACAGGCACCAGCGGCGCGACCCTGCGCGTCTACCTCGAAGCCTTCGAGGCAAACCCGGCTCATCATGCCCGGGATACACAGGCGGCCCTGCACGATCTCGTGGCCATCGCCGAAGCCGTGGCGCAGATCCGCAAATTTACCGAACGGGATACGCCGACGGTGATCACATGACGGCCGGAAACAGGCGCAGTCGGGTCACAGCACGCCATGGTGTGGCACTGAAACGGTTCTGCCCGCCTGAGCTCTGATCCCCACGACGACACCCGCCTTCCGAGAGGGATATGAAACCGCCACATCCGGGAAAACCCGGGACGCGTCAAATGCTATGCTCGCACTCATGAAAATTCTTCTATATGGCATCGGTGGACTGGCGGCCGTCATCGTGCTGTTGCTGGTGGGACTGTCGCTGGCATCTCGCAAACAACCCGAACTGGGCCTGGT
Organism: Gammaproteobacteria bacterium; assembly: GCA_011051615.1. Taxonomy (GTDB): domain Bacteria; phylum Pseudomonadota; class Gammaproteobacteria; order CAMYNG01; family CAMYNG01; genus HyVt-448. The sequence continues at coordinate 5,395 of DRKU01000010.1, read as the reverse complement.
GGACGGGCGTCTGCGCCCCTGCCCGCATTCGCCCAACTGCGTGTGCAGCGAGTGGCCGCAACAGGGCGCTTTCATCGAACCGCTGGTGTTCACGACGACGGCGAGCGAGGCCTGGCGTTTGGCAAAGCAGGCCATCACTGCCAGCGGTGGGGAGATCGTGATGGAGGAGGGCGGCTACCTGCATGCACGTTATGTCACACCCATCCTGCGTTTCGTCGATGACTTGGAGCTGCGCCTCGACGCGGCGGCGCAGGTCATTCACGTGCGTTCGGCGTCGCGGGTGGGGCATTCGGACCTGGGCGCCAACCGCAAACGTGTGGCCCGCCTGCGTGCAGCCTTCAACCCCTGAGCATGTATAAACTTCTTCGCAACTGGCGCGAGCGGCGTATCGTTCGCCACTCACCGATCACACCGGCACAGTGGCAGGAGGCCTTTGCGGCCCTGCCCCTGCTGGCCCCGCTGACACCCGATGAAAAAGCACGCCTGCGCCGACTGACGATCCTGTTTCTGCATCGCAAGGTCTTCGAGGGTGCGCACGGGCTGGATGTCAGTCTGCACATGGCCCTGATCATTGCCCTGCAGGCCTGTTTGCCCATCCTCAACCTGGATCTGGATGCCTATGACGGCTGGTCGGCGATCATCGTCTATCCGGCCGGGTTTGCGCCCGAGCGTACGGTCACCGACGAGTTCGGTGTGGTCCACCACGTCCAGACGGGCCTGGCAGGCGAGGCCTGGCAGCGTGGCCCGGTGATCCTCGCCTGGGACGGTGCCGAGGAGGGCGGGCACATCGACGGCCAGAACCTGGTGATCCATGAGTTCGCCCACAAGCTGGACATGCAGAACGGCGAGGCCAACGGCTTCCCGCCGCTCCACCGCGATATGCGCGTGGAGGACTGGGTGCAGGCCTTCTCGGAAGGTTACGCGGATTTCCAGTTGCGTTGCGGCGAGGGAGAGCACACCGGTATCGACTGTTATGCCGCCACTTCGCCGGCGGAGTTCTTTGCCGTACTGAGCGAAGTGTTCTTCGAGCGACCCGACATCATCCAGCGGCTGTATCCCCTCATTTATGCACAACTGCGTCAGTATTATCATCAGGATCCAGTGGCGCGCATGCCAGACCAGGCGTTGACATAGAGGCCCTCGACAGGGCAGGGCTTTTCCCAATGGGACATCGAAATACAGGGGACGCATGGCGCGCCGAAACGGAGTAGACTTGTGCCGTTACCCGTACGGGGGATACGATCCCCGTCTCCCCCCGGGGAACAGACTGAAGGCAAACAATAAGAGGGATGATGACGCTATGAAACGACGCCACATTGCCTGGTCAGGGCTCGTACTTTTTCTGCTGTTCGGTGCCGTATCACAAAGCAGTGCGGCACCCATGTTCGCGCGCCAGTACAAGCTGAGCTGCGCCACCTGTCATGCCGCCTTTCCGCGCCTCAATGAATTCGGCGAGCATTTCGTTGCCTCCAACTACCGTCTGCCCAACTGGAAGGAAGGCACGGTAAAAACCGGTGATGACCAGCTTGCACTCATGCCCGCCATTCCCATGGCCATTCGTGCACAGGCCTACACCCAGGCGCGCGAAGCCGACGCCGTGGATGTCGTCACCGGGCAGGTCACCGAAGCAAGCACGGATTTCCAGGCGCCCTACCTGGTCAAGCTGCTGTCCAGCGCGCCACTGTCGGATCACATCAGCTACTATTTCTATGGCATCTTTGCCGAAAAGGGCGGCAATGGGGAAGTCATCATCGAGGATGCCTGGTTCTCGCACGACAGCATCTTCGACACGGATATCAGCATGATGCTGGGCCAGTTCCAGGTCTCCGATCTCATGTTTCCACGCGAGACACGCATGACCTTCCAGGACTTCATGGTCTACCGCATGGCACGCATCACCTATGAGCGCGGCGTGGTGTTTTCACGCGAACTTGGCGCCGTGGACCTGAGTCTTGGCATCGTCAACGGCAACGGCATCGAAAGCAACGTCACCATCAACAGTCCCGGTTACAAACGTCCCGATCATCTCTTCGACAATGACAACAGCAAGGCGATCTTCCTGCGCCTTGGATCCACGCTGGGCCCGGTGGACGCAGGCCTGTTTGTCTATTCGGGCAAGCAGAAAAATGCCACCGGGGCGGCGGGGACCGTAAACGGCACGCGGGACACCGACAAGGATATTCTTGGTATCGATCTGTCCGGCAAGCTTGGTCCCAACACCTACTGGTTCGGCCAGTTCCTGTGGAACGACTGGCAGGACTTCATCAATGTCGGTACCGACTACAAGTGGCTTGGCCTGTTCGTCGGCGTGGACCACATTACCGGCGGCCCATGGACGTATTCGGTGCTGTATAACTACGCCGATGGCGGCGATTTCGACAATACCGACACCATCTACGAGGGCATCGACATCAACAGCCTGACGTTCAATGCCTCGTATTACTTCATGCGCAACGTCAAGGGAGTCATCGAGCTCAACGTGGACTTCCTCGGCGAGGAGGCGCAGAGCGGCACCTACTATACCGGCCACCTCAGCGGTGAGAGTTACATCCTGTTCGGCTTCGACGCCGCGTATTGAGGTACTTCCTGTTCATCGGGTGCGGCCATGACAGGCCGCGCCCGTATCTTCGTGATTTTCCCCGCAGTATCCGCGCGCAGTTTCCGGGATATTGACGCCTCGCCAAAGGCCGACTATATGTTTAACGAAGGCTGTCGCAAGGACAGCGCGTTGTTCCCATCTACCGTTCCATGGCGAGGAGGTTCTGATGCATGCCATTCAGGTCCATATAGACGAAACACTGGACGCCCACGCACTTCAGGAGGTTGCCGATTCCCTGCGGGCCATTCCGCACGTGGAACAGGTGGCCTGTAACAGCAATGCGCCCCATGAACTGCTGGTGGAGTACGACGAGCACCACGTTCAGGCCATGGACATCGTCGACAGGCTGCACCAGCGCGGCCTGCACCCCGATGTAATTTCCGGCTAACCCCAAACCGGCACCGCTATGAACCGGGGCCTGGCCCCGGTTTTTCTATGGCGCCTCGTCGCCGTCATCCTCGAGGATGGTGCGCAGCAGCGCCTGGACCGATTCCAGTTGTCGTGCCTGGCGGGGAGTGAGGGGACGGTGGATCACCAGCTCGGCGTCCTCGCCCAGTGGAAAATGATGGGCCGGATGCCGATCCGAGGAGGCGGTTTTCCTGCGCAGAAAGGCGGGAATACCGCCCTTGTCGCCGACTTCCGTTTCTTCGCGCGCCCCTCGTGGCGGCAGACACATGCTTTCCCCCGCTTCCTCGTCATGCGTGGCCGACTGCGGCGGGGCAGGGGAGGGAGTACGACCCAGTTCCCGGCCCGCTTCGCGTTCAGCATCCCGGATGTCCAGCAGATCCTTCATGGGCGTGGTCACGGGTGACGTGAGCTCCGGGATCTGATCGTACTCGTCGTCGGCAACCAGGCCCTCCAGACCCTCGTTCGTGCACAGGGAATCCCGGGGCTCGGCCATGGCCGCCAGCGGCAGGGCTTCTACAGGCTCGCCCGCGGCCATGGCGCGCAGGCCGTCCTCGCTGGCCTGTGCCAGGCGCACCCGGATCTCGGCCAGGCTCAGGCCGCGGGTCTTCTGCAGGCGACGGATGGCAATGAGGCGATCGATGAAGCTGGCCGGGTAGCGGGTGCCCGGTCCCCGGCGGCCGGCGCGGCGCGGGAGCAGGCCCTGCTGGACATAGTAATAGAACGTGCGCTCGGAAAAGGGCGTGGTGTCGGCCAGGCCCGGGATCCGGCCCAGGCGGGCATTGGTCAGCGACAACAACTCGCCCAGTTCATACGTATTTTCCCACATGCCTGATATTAAAGCAGAAAAGTAATGACAGTGCCATAACTGTCAATACTGTCAATAATGGGTATACTTACAACTGTCATTACTGTTAATACTATTTTTACCCGGCGAACCCGGTTCGGACGACTATCCCGGCCCGCGCCGGCCCAATCCCCCGGGAGGAGACACCATGAGCCAACTTCCACTGCGTTTGTATCCGGATCTGGCCGGTTTGCGCCTGGCAACCCGCCAGGATCACCATGTGCTGGCCCGTATCCAGGCGGGCCTGCGCCCGGATCCGCGCGTGATGCGTCGCCGGGAGGAACTCGATGCGGCACGCCGGCACCGCGTCGCTGGTATTCCGGATCGGGGTTGTTTATACTTTTGCCGTTGGCACCGGAACCTGCTTTCCGGCCTCGCTGACAAAGTCCCAATCCCCCCCTGACGACGAAGACAGACAACGTAACGCAACACCGACCGCCTGGCGCGGCGCGGGTGGTCCGCGCTGGCCGATGGCTCGGAAGGAGAATGTCATGGCATTGAGCGAACGCTTCGATGAGGCCCTGCTGCTGGCGGCCGATCTGCATCGCACACAGACACGCAAGGGCTCGGAGGTACCTTACCTGGACCACCTGCTGGGTGTCGCCAGCCTGGTCATCGAACACGGCGGCGACGAGGACGAAGTCATCGCGGCCCTGTTGCATGACGCGGTGGAGGATCAGGGCGGCGAACCCACGCTGGCACGTATTCGAGAAGCCTTCGGTGATCGCGTCGCGGATATCGTCGCCGGCTGTACCGACGCAGTAACCAAACCGAAACCGCCCTGGCGTGCACGCAAGGAGGCCTACATTGCCCATGTGCGCGAAGCCATGCCCTCGGTGCGCTTCGTGTCCAATGCCGACAAGCTGCACAATGCCCGCGCCATCCTCAACGACTACCGCGAACACGGTGAGCAGTTGTGGCAGCGTTTTTCCACCGATATGTCGGGCATCCTGTGGTACTACCGCTCGCTGGCTGATGTCTTCAACGAAACCAATGACAACGCCCTGTCACGTGAGCTGGACAGGGTGGTGGGTGAAATCGAAGCCCTGTGCAAGGAGGAATGATGGAAACCGAACTGTATCGCGCCCCCGAAGACAAGCTGTTCCGTACCATCAGCCTGTCCATCAAGGACACGGGTGAGTTGCGCATGGATGGCGTGGACATGGGGGATCTGGTCGAACAGTGGTGGGGTGACTATGACTACGAGTATTTTGTCACCATCGCCGCGGCCAACAAGGATAAACTCCTGTTCAATCTGCTCAAGGACAGGTACGAAGGCAAGGCGTCCGCCGTCGAGGATTTCAAACAGTACCTGGAGGAACGTGAGATCCCCTACGACTGGATGACCTGGACCTGAGCGGTCCGGGATGACGGGAAAGATCAACCTCAAGGGTTCGCAGGGCACAATAGCGCAGCGTAATGCGCCATCATTCCCAGCGGGTCAGGGACGAGTCGCGAGGACCGAGGACGGGTTTCCCGCATTTCCAGCGGTTATCGTCACCCCGGCGCAGGCCGGGGTCCAGGGAAATAACCCCTGGATTCCG
>DRKU01000009.1 GCA_011051615.1 Gammaproteobacteria bacterium | reverse complement strand
CGGGTTGAAACCGGTATTGTTGTGGATATCGATGCTGGCGAAGGGACCGCGCCGTTCCATGCTGTCGAGAACCTGCCGTGCCATGCGGTATTCCGCGGTATTCCCATCGCACTTCCAGATGCGGTTGAAATCGGGTTGATCGGCGAGATGTCGGCAGCCCTGCGCGGCAGCACGCACGTTGCCGATGAACAGGCTCAGGGCACGCGGTAACTCACGGTCATGGTAGCTGCTCAGCAAGCGTCGAACCGCTTCCCAGCCTACGTCCTCGTTGCCATGCAACAGCACTGAGACGAACAGGGGCTGCGCCTGGCGGCCGGGCAGGTGGATCAGGGTCGGCCCACCAAGGACGTCATACAGCTCGCTGGCGCTGCAGGCCAGCAGGCCTTCCGGTAATTGTTCCAGCTCCCTCAACACGGCGCCGTTCTTCTCCAACATGCTGTCTTGAATGTGTGATTGTCCTTCATCAAGGTTTCTCCCCGCCGTTACACCGACCACTCGTGCACCGGTTCACCGGAGAATTGCCGCTCCATGTAGGCCCGCGTCAGGGCCGCCATGTCACGGCCATGCTTTTCCACCCAGGCGCGCTGCCACACGCTGCCGTTGGTGGCGGCCGCCAGGCGTGCGCGAATTACACCGAGATATTCGTTGATGTCGGCACTGGCAATGCCGAGGAAATCCAGGCCATCCTCGGCCAGTTCCACCAGTTCACACAACAGTTCGCGTGCCGGCAGACGTCGCCCATCGGTCCATTTCAGTTGTGCACGCAGACCAAGACGTGCCGCGGCATAGAAGTTGTCACGCGCGCTGCCAAAATCCAGCGCCGGCTGCACCGCCGTGGCCTGCCGCGCCGTGGCCACGCAGGCACCACAGAAGAAGGCGGTATTGGCAATGGCATCGATGAGGCTCGGGCCGGCAGGCACCACGCGATGCTCGACACGCAACTGGGGGCGACCCGCTGTATCGAACCCGATCAGCGGCCGGTTCCAGCGCCAGATGGTGCCGTTGTGCAGACGAAGATGGCGCATGGCCTCCACCGGTGCGTCGAAATGTTCAGGCAACATGACGGGATAGTGCTCGAGATTTTCCTGAAAACACTCCAGCAGAGAATCGCGCACGTAACGATCACCAAAAGTGACGCGGCGTACCGGACCAAACTTTGCCCCCTCGAAGCCGCCGGTGGCCACGGCCTGCTCGAAGAGGGGAATACGGGTTTCCTCCCACAACAGTTTGCCAAACAGGAAGGGGGAATTGGCGCTGAGTGCGACCATGGGTGCCGAGAGCAAGATGGCGCTGTTGTACAGACGCGCCGATTCCTGCGTGGATCCCTGCAAGTGGATCTGGAACGAGGTCGCCGCGGACTCGAGCATGACATCGCGGTGCACCACGCGCAGGTGCTCGACGCCATTGATGTCGAAGGTCAGGGGCTTACCACTGCGCAGGTGCAGTACCTGGCGGTTGAGGGCTCGGTAACGCGCCATCTGCGACATGTTGCCGAGATTGAGGTCTTCGTTGCGCACCGTGGGCAGAATGCCAATGGCGCAAATATCCGCCTGCATGTCGCGGGCCGTGGCCTGGCACTGCTGCCAGGTGCGCGTCAGCTCGTCGTGAAAACGCGAGAAGGCATGATCCTGCAACGCCTGCGGTGTACTGTTGAGCTCGACGTTGAAACGCGCCAGTTCCGGGCTGGCCAGATCACTGTGGAGTTTCTCCAGAAAGTCCTCGTTACACGGTGCCGGTTGCTGATTTTCATCCACCAGCCAGATCTCCAGTTCGTAACCGGCGCGGTAACCGTCATCGTGAAAGTACCCGGCCTCGAACCACTGAGCCAGCAGCTCGGTCTCGGCACGCAGACGCTCGCGGTAACGGGCAAAATCCTCGTCGCTGAACTGGCTGCTGGCAATTTCATCACCCAAGCGTCGTTCTCCCCTCGGCGCGTGCGTCAGTCCACATGCCGGCGCACGAAGTCATCGACTTCATCCAGGCGCTCGCGCGTACCCACGTCGAACCAGGCACCTGGATAATGCTCACCGCTCACTTCATCACGTGCCATGGCCGCGCGCAACAGGGGCGCGAGCGGAAACCGCCCGGCTTTGCAGTCGGCGAATAACTGCGGGCGATAGACGCCGATACCGCTGAAGGTCAGGCGTTCCTCCCCTTCCCCGCCGGCATAGAGGCGTCCACCGCGCAGGACGAAATCTCCCGTGCCATGATGAGGTGGGTTGTCCACCATCACCAGGTGGGCAAGGCCCTCGGGCTGCGCCGGCAACTGCGAGAAGGGATAGTCCGTCCAGATATCGCCGTTGACCCCCACGAACGGCGCATCGCCCAGCCAGCACAGGGCCTGATAGATACCGCCGCCGGTCTCCAGTGCCGTATCACCCTCGTCGGAGAAGCGCACGCGCAGTCCCGCCGGGGCCAGCGCGGGCACGCGTGCGCGGATCTGTTCGCCGAGCCAGGCATGATTGATCACCACCTCATCGATACCGGCTGCTGCCAATGCCGCCAGATGCCAGGCGATGAGGGGACGTCCACCAACGTCGAGGAGCGGCTTCGGCGTATTGTCGGTCAGCGGGCGCAGGCGTTCGCCGCGCCCGGCGGCGAGAATCATGGCCTTCATGGTGCCACCCCGGCGCGGGTGATGAGAAACTCGCGCAAGCCGGCGAGTTCAGTGTAATCGTTGCACACCGCCATGACGTAGGCCAGCGTGCGCGGGATGTCGTCGAGATAACCGGGCTTGCCGTCACGATAATTCAAGCGCGCGAAAATGCCCGCTGCCTTGAGATGGCGCTGCACCCCCATGAGATCGAACCAGCGCTGAAACTGCCTGTCGTCGGCCTCGCACAGCCCGGTGGCGCGCGCCTGCAGCAAGTATTCCCGCAACCAGGCCTGCTGCATGGACCGCGGCCAGGTGATGTAACAATCACGCAACAACGATACCAGGTCATAACTGAGTGGCCCGAAGACGGCGTCCTGAAAATCCAGCACACCGGGGTTGGGTTCACTGACCATGAGATTGCGGGAATGGTAGTCACGGTGCACCGCCACCCGCGGTTGCGCCAGGGCGTTATCACACAGAACGGCCTCTGCCTCATCAAACAGCGCCTGCTCGTCGGCGCTCAGGCCAAGCCCCAGGTGCCGCACCAGGTACCAGTCACGAAACAGGGCCATCTCGCTCAGCAACAGGTCACGATCATAGGACGGCAGGGAGGACGCGTCAGGATAATCGCGTTGCATACGCACCAGCGCCGTGATGGCATCGTGATAGAGTGCCTCGGCACGCGAGGCATCACCGTGGGTAAGCGCATCGAGGTAGGTCTGTGTACCCAGGTCACTGAGCAGGATGAAGCCCTGTTCCAGATCGGCCGCCAGCACCTCGGGCACGTGCAGGCCGGCGGTCCGCAGATCGGCGGCCACACGCAGGAAGGGCGCACTGTCCTCGTGCTCCGGCGGGGCATCCATGACAATGCAACTGCCCGCCGCATCGCTGAAGCGGAAATAACGGCGGAAACTGGCGTCGGCCGAGGCCGGGGTCAGGTGGTAATCCGCAGTAGCACGGATACCCCTGGCCCATTGTTCCAGCCGCGCGCGGCGTTTATCCAAGACATGCCCTCCAAAACTGACGCTATTATAGGGTAAGCTTGCCAGCACGCCATAGCCGTGACCCGACCATGCCGCCGAGCAAAGCACAAGTTCAACGCTATCCCATCCTCGATGCCGCACGCGGCTTCGCCATCCTGCTGATGTTTGGCTACCACTTCTGCTTCGATCTGGCCTGGTTCGGGCTGGCCGACTTTGACTTCTACCACAGCCCCGCCTGGCAGAACTTCCGCACCCTCATCGTCACCCTGTTTCTCGGCATCATGGGCATGAGCCTCTACCTGTCCACACATACCGGCATCAACTGGCGTCGCTTCAATCGCCGCCTGGCGATGATCCTCGGCTATGCGCTACTTGTCAGCATTGGCAGCTACCTGGCGTTTCCCGACAGCATGATCTTTTTCGGCATTCTGCATTTTGCCGCCGCCGCCAGCATACTCGGCCTGCTGTTCCTTCACTTCCATGTCGCCAATCTCGTCATCGGCGTCATTCTCATCCTCATCGGTAACTACATCACACATCCATTCCTCAACCAGCCATCCCTGCAATGGTTTGGTCTCATGACGCACAAACCGGTCACCGAGGACTATGTACCACTGCTGCCCTGGTTCGGTGTCGTGCTCATCGGCCATTTCCTCGGCCGCCTGATCTTTTCACGTCTGCGCCCGGCACTTGTAATACAATGGCGCAACCGGGGGTGGCTGCGGCGCACACTGTGCTTTGGTGGCCGCCACAGCCTGCATCTGTACATGGTGCATCAACCGATCTTCCTCGGCCTGCTGTATGCCTGGCTCTGGATAACGAACCTCTGAAGGGGTGAGGTGGACGTGAACGTGGTTTACAGGCCTGCAATGTGCCGCGGCCGACGGCGCGCGGCTCTGGCGTGCCTCACCCTGCTGTATGCCTTCGTGGCACCGATGGCCGCTGCCGAGGATGCCAGCGTGCCTGCGCCACGCCTGTGCGCCAAACCTCTCGTACAGCTACTGGAGAAAACACCCGCCGCCTCCATCCGCCGTGGTGATGTCCTGTTGCAGGCCGATCGCATCAGTTTCCGCCAGACCGACGAACTCTTTATCGCCGAGGGCAATGTGCTGCTGCGTGACGACGACAGCCTCGACATCCTCGGCAGCAGTGCGCGCCTCAACCTGAGCACGCGCAACGGTGAGATCAACGATGCGCGCTTCTACACCCCGAAGGAAGGTGGGCAGGGCAAGGCGGCGCGACTCGTGTGGCACGAGGGTTCACGCATCGAGCTCATCGAAACCAATTTCACCACCTGCGACCCGGAAGACCCCGACTGGGAACTGGTGGCCAGCAACATCACCCTCGACAACATCACCCACCAGGGACATGCCGAGGACGTGGTGCTGCGCTTCAAGGGCTTTCCTTTGTTCTATCTGCCCTACATGCGTTTCCCCATTGGTGAGGAGCGCCTGTCGGGATTCCTGTTTCCCGGTTTCGGCACCACGGTGGAAACCGGTACCGAGGTACGCATTCCCTACTACTGGAACATTGCACCCAACATGGACGCCACCTTTACCCCGCGCTGGATGAGCAAGCGAGGCACCATGCTCGAGACCCAGTTCCGCTACCTGACACCCTCCCACAGCGGTGACGTGTTTCTGAGCTGGTTGCCCGAGGACGATCTCTCCGGCGAAGAGCGTGGCGAACTGCGCTGGCAGCACAATGCCAGCCTGGCACCGGGCTGGACTGGTAATGTCAGTTTCGCCACCGTCAGCGACGAAAACTACCTCGAGGACTTTGGTGGCGACCTGGCCAACACCAGTATCACTCACCTGGAACAAATCGCGCAGCTCAGTTACGCCACCCGCCAGTGGACCATTACCACCCGCCTGCAGGGTTACAAGACCCTCAGTGGTACCATCCCCTATCAGCGACTGCCGCAGATCACCTTTGCACGCCGTACCCTCGAACGCCCCAACCAGTTCAACCTCCTGCTCAGCGGTGAGCTGGTGCGCTTCGATCATCCCTCCAACACGCCCGTGGGCCAGCGCGTGGACCTGCAACCGGGCATCAGTTACCCGCTGGTCACAGCCGGCGCCTGGCTGACACCACGGCTGATCTGGCGTCACACCGCCTACCAACTGGAGCGTGTCGCCGTAGGCGATCCCGACACGCCCACGCGCAGCCTGCCCGTATTCAGCATCGACAGCGGCCTGGTGCTGGAGCGTGAATTCCACTGGGGTGAGCGCGCCCTGGTGCAGACCCTCGAACCCCGGGTGAAATATCTCTACGTGCCGGATCGGGATCAGAGCCAGTTGCCCAATTTCGATACCACCGCGCTGACACCCACCCTGTTCCAGCTGTTCCGTGACTACAGTTTCACCGGCGCCGATCGCGTCGCCGCCGCCAACCGCATCACCGCGGCACTGACCACGCGCCTGCTGGACCCGCGCAACGGGCACCAACTGCTGGTGGCCGGCATCGGCCAGGCCTTCGAATTCAACCCGGCACCCGGTGAACCCTCCACCTCCAACCTGTTCGCCGAGGTCCATGGCCAGCCCACGCCGCAGTGGGATATGGGCCTGCGTATCGAATGGAATCCGCGCAACGACGAGGCCGAGACCATCACCACGCGCCTGCGTTTTCGCGACGCCCACGACAATGCCCTGTTCCTGCGCTATCGCTTCCTGCGCAACGAGATCAAGAACTGGGAACTGGGCGGCATGTGGCGCATCAATGCCCGCTGGCAGCTCATCGGCCTGCGCCAGTATGACCTCATCAACGATCGTGATACCGAGACCATCTACGGCTTCCAGTACGACAGTTGTTGCTGGGGCGTGCGCCTGATCCGGCGCGAATACCTCGCCGACGACATCGGCGGCGCCAACAATGCCATCTTTCTCGAGCTCAACCTCAAGGGGCTGTCCAGCTTCGGCGATCAGAAACGCATCAGCCGCATGCTGGATCGTGGTATCCTCCCCTGACCGGCCCCTCCCGCGGACAGCATGCCCCGCCGCGGGAACACCACGGAATACATTGAACAGAGAGATCTGAATTTGAACGCAGATGGCGAGCAGAACATCGAACACCATCACCCCGATACTTACCGCAGCCCGTTTGAAGAATACCCGATCATGAATACCCCCTTGCCCAGCTCCCTTTCCGTCCTCCCTGCCCGCCCCCGGCGCGGCGCCCGGCCGGCACTGCTCCTGACAGTGCTGCTCCTGCTGGCGGCCCTGCTGCCCACCACGAGCCGGGCCACGGCGGTAGAAATCGACTACATCGTCGCGGTGGTCAATGAGGACGTCATCACCTGGAGCGAGCTGGAATCGCGTCTCGGGCAGGTCCGCCAGCAGATCACCCAGCGCGGTGGCCAGCTTCCCGACATGGACCGCCTGCGCCGCCAGGTGCTGGAACGCATGATCCAGGAGCAGCTACAGCTGCAAATGGCCAAAATTGCCGGCATTCGTGTCGATGACGAGACCGTCACCCGCGTCCTGGAGAACATTGCAGGCGAAAACGGCATGACGCTGAGCCAGTTCCGCGCCATGGTGGAACGCGACGGTACCCCCTTTGCCACGCTGCGCGAGAACGTCCGCAAGGAGATCACCATCGCCCGCCTGCGCAAGCGGCGCGTGGAAGAACGTATCACGGTGACCGACTCCGAGGTGAAGAACCAGCTTGCCAAGATGGGCGCGCGGCCGACCGAGTACCACCTGGCGCATATTCTCATTGCCACCCCCGAGGCCCCCTCGCCCGACGCCCTGGCCCGCACCCGTGCCAGGGCGCTGGAAGTACTGGAACGCGTGCGCGGCGGCGCCGATTTTGCCCAGACCGCGCTGGCGGTATCCGATGGCCAGGACGCGCTGGCCGGTGGTGACATGGGCTGGCGCAAGCTGGGCCAGTTGCCCACCGCCTTCACCGACATCGTAGCGAAAATGCAGCCGGGTGAGATCAGTGATCTGATCCAGACCACCAATGGCTGGCACATCGTCAAGCTGCTGGAAGTGCGCAACAACCGCCAACCGAAGATCGTCCAGCAGACCCTGGCACGGCATATCCTCATCCGACCCAATGCGCTGCTCTCCGATGACGCCGCGCGTCAGAAACTGGCGCAGCTGCGCGAGCGCATCCTCGCCGGCGAGGACTTCGCCCTGCTGGCACGCACCTTCTCCGATGACAAGGCCAGCGCGGTGGACGGCGGCAGCCTCGGCTGGACCATGCCCGGCTCGCTGGTGGCGGCCTTCCAGAAACAGATGGACACCCTCAGGCCGGGTGAGATCAGCGAACCCTTCAAGACCCGCTTCGGCTGGCATATCGTGCAGGTCATGAGCCGCCGGCAGAAGGACATCAGCGCCGAACTGGCGCGCCGTGAGGCCCGTGAGCAGATCCGCAAGCGTAAGACCGAGGAAGCCATCACCAACTGGCTGCGGCGCCTGCGTGACGAGGCCTACGTCGAGGTCCGCCTGGACCAGTGAGCGGCCGCGTCACAGACGCCGGCACGCCACCCGCCCGCCCGCGGCTGGCCCTCACCCCCGGCGAACCCGCCGGCATCGGTCCGGACCTGGTCCTGGCGCTGCTGGCCTCGCCCGCGACGTTGCCCGCCTCGCTGGTGATCGTCGCCGATCCCGAGCTGCTCGCCGCGCGGGCCCACGAACTGGGCCTGCCCGCCCCCTCGCTGGCCGTCGCCGACGACCCGGCCGAGCTCCCCACCCTGCTTGCCGACCATGACCGGGTCTGCCTGCGCATTGCGTTGCGCGCCCCGGTCAGTGCTGGCAGGACCGATCCCCGCAATGCCGCCTACGTGCTGGCCACCCTCGATGCGGCCACCGCGCTGTGTCAGACCGGTACCGTGCAGGGACTCGTCACCGGCCCGGTGCACAAGGGCGTCATCAACGCCGCCGGCGTGCCCTTCACCGGCCACACCGAGTACCTGGCGCAACGTGCCGGGGTAGCGCAGGTGGTCATGATGCTGGCCAACGACCACCTGCGCGTGGCCCTGGCCACGACCCACCTGCCGCTGGCGCACGTCGCCGAGGCCATCGACGGGCCAGCACTCACGGCCACCCTGCGCATCCTGCACACCGCCCTGCGCACACATTTCGACCTGCCCGCACCCCGCATCCGCGTACTGGGCCTCAATCCCCACGCCGGCGAGGACGGCCACCTGGGGCGCGAGGAGCTGGATATCATCGCACCGGTACTCGACGGCCTGCGTGCCGAGGGCATGGCGCTGGAAGGCCCGCTGGCCGCCGACACCGCCTTCGCCCCGGCGGACATGGACCGCTATGACTGCATCCTCGCCATGTACCACGACCAGGGACTGCCGGTGCTCAAGCACGTGGGCTTTGGCGAGACGGTCAATATCACCCTTGGCCTCCCCTTCGTGCGCACCTCGGTGGACCACGGCACGGCGCTGGAACTGGCCGGACGCGGTAGCGCCCGCGACACCTCCCTGCGCCAGGCACTGGCCACTGCCGCCGCCATGACCCGCAACGGCAGGCGCTGATGGCCGGGCCGCAACACCATCCTCGCCACCGTCCCCGTAAGCGCTTCGGGCAGCATTTCCTGCACGATCCATACTATGTGGGCCGCATCATCGCGGCTATCGACCCTGCCCCCGGCGAACACCTGGTGGAGATCGGCCCCGGTGAGGGCGCCCTGACCCTGCCGCTGCTGAAACACATCACGCAGCTCGATGCGGTGGAGCTGGACCGCGACCTCATCGCGCCCCTGCAGGCGGCCGCGGAGGCGCAAGGCGCCGGCACGCTCCGCATCCACCAGGCCGACGCCCTGCGCTTCGACTTCTGCGGCGAGCTGGCCGGGGACGGCCGCCCCCTGCGCGTGGTGGGCAACCTGCCCTACAACATCTCCACACCACTGCTGTTCCACCTCATGGGCCAGCGCCACTGTGTCCGCGACATGCACTTCATGTTGCAGAAAGAAGTGGTGGACCGCATCACCGCCCGCCCCGGCGAGGCCAGCTACGGGCGCCTCGGGGTCATGCTGGCCTGGTACTGCGCCAGCGAGGCCCTGTTCACCGTGCCGCCGGGCGCCTTCCGCCCGCCGCCGCGGGTGGACTCGGCGGTGGTACGCCTGGTCCCCCATGCCACGCCACCAGTGGAGGTGGACGAAGCCGCGTTGGCCCGGGTGGTCAGCCAGGCCTTCGCCCAGCGGCGCAAGACCCTGCGCAACAGCCTGCGCACCCTGCTCGACGCCGACGCCATCGCCGCCTGCGGCATCGATCCCGGCCGCCGCCCCGAGACACTGAGTCTGGCCGAATTCGCGACCCTGGCAAACGCGGTTCGAGGGGCGAGGGGCGAGTAGCCAAGGGGCAACCCTGGCCCCGAAAACGGCCACAGACCGGCCCCTGCCGGCTAATCCTGACCCCCGTCCCGACCGATATAGCGGGAATACCCGGGCGTTTGCGCCCGGCCGCCACCGGGGACCACCGTGAACACAGCCCTGCAAGACAATGATGCCCTCGTCCGCTTCCGAGTCGGCCCGGTATGGTGCTGTGCCCCCAGCCGACCGGTGCGCACCATCATCGTGCCGCCGACACTGACCCGCCCGCCGGGCACCAGCGCGGCCGAACCGGGGATCTTCCGCCACGGTGACGTGCTGGTGCGCGTCAACGACCTGCGCGAGCGCTTCGGTGTGCGCCCCGAAGACCGCCGCCCCGGGTGCCTCATCGTCGTCAACCTGGGGGATCATCACACCGGCTTCTGGGTGGACGAGATCCTCGATGTCAGCGATTTTCCCGGCGCAGGCTGGGGCCCCCTGCCGCCCCTGCTGCCACGGGGGATCTTCAGCCGCACCCTCAATTTCGGCGAGCATATCCACCTGTTTGCGGAATTCAGTCGCCTGGATGGCCTGCGCAACAACGGCTACCTGCGCACCTGGATCGCGAGCCTGGAAAAAGACGCGGCGCAGGCCGCCGCTCGCGAACGAGACTCTGCGACCCACGCATCATCCGCCACGAGCCATCCCACACCCCCGACAGGCCCGCCGGACACCCCCGCCGTCACGCCCGCCAGCCCGGCCGAGCCGACGAAGGCACCGCCAGAGACACCGGACGCGACAACGCCCCCCCGGTCGGCCCCCCCTGCCGGGCCGGGCAGGACGCCGGCCAATGCGCCGTCCGAGATCACCGCTGCCCCCCGCAGCAGACCCGGCACGAGTCACGACGGCACGACGCCGCTTCGCCCGGAACCGACTTCGGCAACAAAGGCGCCCTCCGGCCCGGCCACGTCCAGAACCGAAGTCCCCCGGCCAGCACCGCCCCCTCCCACGCCAACGGCATCGACAGCCGCCACCTCGGCACGTGCTTCCGGCCCGGCCACGCCGGCGACGGGGAACACCGCGCCGGCGCGGCCAGCGACGATGGCATCCGCTACGCCATCGAGTACGGCAGAACCACCCCGCGCCGACCCCCGGCCCGCCGCGACCCCGCCATCGGCCACACCGCCACCCCCTGCCCCCATGGCCGCGACGCGGGAGATGGACAATGGCGGTGGGGGACTGGTGCTGATCACCCTGCTGGGGCTGTTCGGCGCGCTGGTGGGCGGGATCTACTGGCTCACCGGCGAGCACGGTGCGCCCGCCCCCACGCGCCTGACGCCCGCCCCCATGGCCACACCGCAGCCGGGCCCACCGCCCAGCCCGCCACCCGTACCGTTTGAAACCGCATCGGCCGGGTCCGAGCCGCTGGCCGTTGTCGAAGTCCCCACCGGGTCACCAGCCGAGTCAGCGCCCGGGGTAGCCGACACCGCGCGCCCTGAGCCCGCGACCACGCCGGGAGCCATGCCCGGCGCTGCTCCGGGCGAGCCAGTCGATGACACCGAAGCAGAAGCCCGACCCGGACTCGGCACGACAGTAACCAGTACAGGCAGCACCGCAGGCCTGCCTGCCGAGGCATCCCCACGCGCCACCATCGAGCGCGATGCCGGGGGCATCATCATTACCGTCACCGGTCCATTGCGCACACCAGCCGGTGCGGTATCTCCCGCCCCGGCAGCGAGTGCACCGGCCGATCCCGAACCCGTGCCAGCCCCGGGGGCATCGGCCGAGGGCACCGCCGGGCCCAATGCCGAGGGTAACGGCAGCGCAGCCACGCCCACCCTCCCGGCACCCTCTCCACCCACATCAGAAATGGCGCCTGCGCCAGTACCCGCCGTGCGCGAGATCATCCATATCGTGGTCCGGGGCGACACCCTGTGGGCCATCGCCGAGCGTTACGTGCAGGACCCCTTCCGCTACCCGGAACTGGCGCGCCTGAGCAACATCGAAAACCCCGATCTCATCTACCCCGGTGACCGCGTTCGCATCCGCTACCGGCCCACTCCCTGATCCGTCGCCGCCCCTGTACAATCCGGGCCATGGTCATGACCTGTGCAGAACTGGAACCCGGTACGGCGGCGCGCCTGCTGGCGCGCTACGGCCTGCAACTGCGCACCCACGCACCGGGCACCCCCGTGCCCGGCAGTTACTGGGGCGAGGCCGAGGCCGGTCTCATCGCCAACCAGGTACACATACGTCCCGACACACCGGTGCACTCCCTGCTGCACGAGACCTGCCATTACATCTGCATGGACGCCACCCGCCGCGCCACCCTGCACACCGACGCCGCCGGCGACTACATGGAGGAAAACGGTGTGTGCTACCTGCAGATCCTGCTCGCCGACCACCTGCCCGGTTTCGGACGCGACCGCGCCATGGCCGACATGGATGCCTGGGGCTACAGCTTTCGCCTCGGCAGTGCTCGCGCCTGGTTCGAAGAGGATGCCGAGGACGCCCTGCGCTGGTTACAGAACCACGGCCTGGTGGATAAAAATCATGCCCCCACGTGGAACCTGCGTGAGAAAGGCCTGTCTGTCCATGAGCAGGCCACAGACGTGTTATCCTGAACGTCCGACACGGCGACCAACCACACGAGTAAACAAGTAATTACCATGTCCGAAGACGACTACAACATCGAAGTCAAAGTTCACTGCGCCTACATCCCTGAGCAGTCCGATCCGGACGCCAACCGTTTCGTGTTTTCCTACACCGTGACCATCGCCAATCACGGTCGCTACGCTGCACGCCTGTTGAGTCGACACTGGTACATCACCGACGCCGACGCCAACGTACAGGAAGTCCAGGGCGAAGGCGTGGTCGGTGAACAGCCCCATCTCGACCCTGGCGAGAAATTCATCTACACCAGCGGCACCGTGCTGGAGACCCCGGTGGGCAGCATGTATGGCAGCTACCACATGCTGGCCGACAACGGCGTGGAATTCGACGCCGACATTCCGGCCTTCACTCTCTCCATGCCCAATACCCTGCACTGAACCCATGAGCCTGCGGCACAGCTACACCCTGCTGGCGCCGATCTATGACGCCATCGTCGGACGCGGTTCGCAGGAGATGCGCCGCCAGAGCCTGGCGCAACTGGAACCCGTCGATGGCAAGAAGGTCCTGCTCGCCGGCATCGGCACCGGTCTCGATCTGCCGCACCTGCCACCCATGTCCCGTGGTGGCCACTACGTGGGAGTGGACCTGACGCGTGCCATGCTGGTGCGCGCACGCCAGTACCGACGTGACGATGTCCATCTGTGCCAGGGCGATGTACATGCCCTGCCCTGTGGTGACGCCTGTTTCGACGCGGTGGTGCTGCACCTGATCCTCGCCGTCGCCCCGCAACCGGCGCGTACCCTGCGTGAGGCCTGCCGCGTGCTGCGCCCCGGCGGCCGGATCCTCGTATTCGACAAGTTCCTGCGTCCCGGCCAGCGTGCACCCCTGCGCCGCGCCTTCAACCTCGTCATCCGACACATCGCCACGCAAACCAACGTGGTCTTCGAGCAGGTGCTGGCACAA
The DNA here is from genome assembly GCA_011051615.1 of Gammaproteobacteria bacterium. GTDB lineage: Bacteria > Pseudomonadota > Gammaproteobacteria > CAMYNG01 > CAMYNG01 > HyVt-448. The sequence goes on along the minus strand of DRKU01000009.1, from coordinate 516 downwards.
TGCCCCGAGTTACAGGTGGTGGAGGACATCCCCGGCCTCGGCGGCGGCTGGTTCCGGCGCATCGTGCTGGAAAAGCAGGGCTGACGTAGCCATGGCGGTATATGCAATCGGTGATCTGCAGGGCTGTTACGCCCCCTTGCAGGCCCTGTTGAAGAAACTGGCTTTCGACCCCGCGCATGATCGCCTGTGGTTCTGCGGCGACCTGGTCAACCGTGGTCCCGACTCGCTGGGCACCCTGCGTTTTGTCAGGGAGCTGGGTGAGCGTGCCATTACCGTACTGGGCAATCACGACCTGCACCTGCTCGCCGCCTCGCAGGGCGTGCGCGAGGAACGCGATGCGGGCATGCGTGCCATCCTCGCCGCGCCGGACCGCGCTGAACTCCTCCACTGGCTGCGCCACCGCCCGCTACTACACCACGACGAGGAACTGGGATTTACCCTCACCCACGCCGGGATCTATCCCTGGTGGACACTGGCCGAGGCACGTGCCCGCGCGCAGGAACTGGAAGCAGTATT
>DRKU01000008.1 GCA_011051615.1 Gammaproteobacteria bacterium | reverse complement strand
GGACAATTCCTACAAACCGCCCCTCAACGGTAGTCGCTCTTGCGCGTTGCCCCCGTGGCCCCCGCCACCCCCGGCAGACCGCTCGCCGCAGGGGGAAATTCGTATACCGGCGGCGCACTCGCCGCCTCATAGAGGGGCCGCATGGTGGGCACCAGCGCGCGCAGTTCTTCGATACGCGTGTTGTGAGAGGGGTGGGTGCTGAGAAATGCGGGGACGCCGCTCTTCGCCGCCGTGCTCATTTTCTGCCACAGGGTCACCGCCGCCGCCGGATCGTAGCCCGCGCGGGCCGCCAGCTCGATACCGATACGATCCGCCTCACTCTCGGCACCGCGACTGTTGGGCAACTGGATGGCGAGCGCCGCCGCCAGTGAGACCCCGGCCAGGCTGCCGGTGGAGGGATGATCGCGCACCGCCCACACGTTGATGGCGACATTGGTGGCCAGCGCCACGGACATCTGCTCGGCAGAATGCCGCGCCAGGGCATGGGCCACCTCGTGGCCCAGCACCTGGGCGAGTTCATCGTCCGTGGGCTCCAGCTTGTGGATCAGGCCGCTGTAGATGGCCATGCGGCCACCGGCCATGGCCCACGCATTGATGGTTTCCGGCTCGTCGATGACATGGATGCTCCATTTCCAGTCTGCTGTCTCCGGCCGCAGGCGGATGGCCTGGGCGATGATCCTTCCGCTGATATGCTCCACGCGTGCGCGCAGCGCGGCATCGTTGTCCAGTCGCCCTTCCGCGGCGGGCTCGGAAAGCAATTGAAAGTAAGCCGGTTCCGAAGCGGCGATGGCCGTCTCTTCGGAGATCAACATCAACTGGGAGCGCCCGGTGAGCGGGACCGTGGTACAGGCGACCAGCAACACGGCCAGCAGCACCAGCAGTACCCCGCCCGTGACCACGCGCACGCGCCGCGTGCCGGCGGCATGTCCGTCCAGCCGTTTTTGCATAGCGTTCCTGATCTCCTGCCGCGATGTTCCGTGCTCAGTGGCCTTTTCATCGCGCGCCAAAGGCGTAGACTGTCAGCTTAAGCCAGATACAGGGAGTGACACAATGCGTCCGCAAACCCCGCTTTTTCTGCCCGCCACCCTTGTTCTGCTGGTGGCGTTAATCCTGTTGCCCGTCTCGTCGCTGGCCGTCACCGTCGCCGACGTCACCCTGCCCGATACCGTCGAGGTGGATGGTCGGTCCCTGGTGCTCAATGGCGCGGGGCTACGCACCAAGTTCTTCTTCAAGATCTACGCCGGCGCCCTCTACCTGAGGGAGAAGAGCCACGACGCCGAGACCATCATCGCGGACCCGGGCCCGAAGCAGGTCATCATGCATTTCATCTACGACGAGGTGAGCGCGGAAAAACTGGCCGGCGGCTGGCGTGAGGGCTTCGAAAGCAATCTCAGCGACGAGGCCTTCGACGCACTCAAGGCACGCCTGGCGACCTTCAACCAGCTCTTTCCCACCGTCCACAAGGGTGACCGCATCGTGCTCGACTTCACCGCCGACGGCCGGGTACGCGTGCGTATCGGTGATGAGCTGCGCGGCAGCATCGAAGGCCACGACTTCCAGCAGGCCCTGTTGCGAGTCTGGCTGGGCGAAGAGCCGGCCGACTGGGACCTCCGCGAGGCCATGCTCGGCGGCGAGGATTGAGTCAGGATTCAACGCCGGAACAGGTTGATCAACACCGTCGCCACGATGCTGATGAGGATCATCGAGGTCAGCGGGATGAACACGCGGCCACGCTCACCCTCGATACGGATGTCGCCCGGCAGACGCCCGAACCAGCCGAACAGGCCCGGCGCATACTGCACCAGCGCACCGAGCAGGAGCAGCACCAGGCCGGCGATGATCAGAAAGCGACCCACGGCTCAGGTACCCGTGGATAACCGTGCCGCCAGGCGCGCCTTGCGCTCGGCGCTATAGACCCACCATTTGCGCGCCGGCGCGCCTTCCATGTAACGCACCGCGGCGATAAAGATATCGCATACGCAGGGATCGTGGCGCTGGCCACTTTTTTCACACAGGGCTTCATAGAGCACGTAGGGATCGCGGCCCACCAGTGCGGCCGGTTCCCGGATCCCCAGTGAACACAGATCGGCCGCGATGGCTGGCCCCACGTTGGGGATATCGGTGAGTTTTTCCTCCTGGCGGATCCTGCTCATAGACCTCTACCCTTTTGTCGCCCTCTGCTCGGCGCCTGCAATCTTAAAGTATAGCCGCTTGTGCCTTGGCACATTCGCGTCTGCGCTCCCCATCCTTGCCGCCGCCTGTATCAACTGCTATGAAAGCTGTTCAGGTATCAGCCGACACACCGCATCAGGGTCAGCAACCCGGGGAGCTCCTATGATTACGTTTCGCAAGCATGCACTCATCGCCCTGTTACTTGGTGGCATGGCCACGCCCGCCTGGGCTGACGAGGCGCCGCTCACCATCAACATCAAGCGGCTGTCCATGGATACCGCCCTGCGTATGGCGCAGGCCGCCATTGCCCAGTGTCGCAAGGAGGGCGTACAGATCGCGGTAACCGTCGTCGATCGCGGCGGTCATCCGCAGGTCGTGTTGCGCGACGTGCTGGCCATGGATATCACGCTGCCCATCAGCCAGCAGAAGGCACACACCGCCATGGCCTTCAACACCCCGCTCTCGCAACTGGAGGATCGCTTCACCCGGCCGTTCCAGGTCGGCAAGCTCGATGGGTTGATCGTTGCCGCCGGTGGACTGCCCATCAATATCGGCGGCAATATCCTCGGCGGGATCGGCGTGAGTGGCGCACCCTCGGGTATCACCGACGAGAAATGTGCCCAGGCGGGCATCGATTCCGTGCGCGACGATCTGGAGATGGAGGGCCTGTAGGCGCCGCACCCTTTCATGTCCCAGGGCCGGCGAGTTCGCTGTCAGCGCCTGAAGACCTTCACCCATTTCACCGGGTCACGCAGGTACGGCTGAAGGCCCGCGGCGCTCAGTTGTGCCCACGCGGCCAGGTCTTCTTTCAGCAGGCCATCGAAGTAGAGCAGGGTCGCGGCGCGCACCACCGGTTGCACGGCCTTGCGGGTACGGGAGGGCAGCATACGTTGGCCCGAACCGGTGGCATCGCCGAAATCGACATGACGCGCGCCGTCGATCCACACGAAGCGGTTGCGCCCACGCTGCGTGGGCCACAGGCGGAAGGCCTCGAGGCGCTGTTTCGCCGGACGGTTGCCCGCCAGCTCGCGATCGCGTGTGCCCGAGATGCCCATTACGGGGATGCGCAGGCTGGCATAGCTGTCTTCGTGGAAGAAGGGCTCCCCCGGCCCCTGCGGTGAGAGCGCCACGGCGCAACGCACCCGCGGATCGTGCAGATCGGGGCCGAGTCCCCTGCCGGGTGGTACCGCCGGTTCGAGCCAGTCCAGCGCCGGGCGCGCACCGGCGACAGTCAGACTGGTATAGGCGCCATAGGAATGCCCCAGCACACCGATGCGGCCGAGATCGAGCCGCCCACCCAGACGCGGGTGGGAAGCCTGCCAGGCCTCGGCCCGATCGATGGCGAAACCGACGTCCTTTGGCCGGCCTAAGATCGCCTTCGGGTCGCGCGCCATCTCGCGCAGGTTCTTCGCCTTGCGAAACCCGCGTTTGAGACGCGCAGTGTTGCTGGCCGTGTGTTCCACCGCCAGCACCACGTAGCCGTGCGAGGCCAGGTGCCGTGCCTGGGCAAAATGCGTATCGCGGTTACCACCCGCGCCATGGGAGATGATAATGACGGGGTAGGGTCCGTCCCCCTGCGGCACGTGTACCTTGATGGGCACCCGGCGGCCTTCACGCGCCGCATCACGCAGGTCGGGAAAATCCAGCTCCACCGTCGCCAGTGGTCCGTTGGCCGCCGCGTCATACGCCAGGCTCCTGACCGGCACCACCCAGATCAGCATCAGAAAGAAAAGAATGTATGGCGCGCCTCGGCAAATATGCATCGTCTTCGCCTCCCTTCGTGAAACCCTCCAAAGTGGAGATCGCCATGGGCGACCGGCTACGCGCAACGTCACTCAGTTGCTGACGGAGAAGGCCAGGGTCTCGATGCTGATGGTCGTCACACCATCGCGCTTGAGATACAGGCCGGTGAAGGGGAAGCGCGTCTCGCCCGGTGCGATGGCCTGGCGATTGGCGGCGCGAAACAGAACGTACTTCTCCTTGTGCACTACTTCGCGATCTTCGTCGTAGTAGGTGATCTCCACCTGCACATCGTGAATGTAACCCTGCTGGCGCAGGTTGGTGATGGCCAGATCGCGCGCACGTTCGTCGGGGTAGGTGATGAAATGGCAGCGGTGGATGGGTGCGATGCGCACCGTACTGACACTGATCTGATCGGCGTTTTCTTCGCAGGGCAGACCGGTGATCACCGGCCCCCGGCTTCGCGCCAGGGCAATACTGATTTCGTGATCGTTACGGCCGAGGGTGATCCACTGGCGGCGTGTTTCGAACCCCGGCGCGCTCACTTCGATCTGATAACGCCCGGGTGGCAGTCGCACACCCTGCCGATAGGCCGTGCCACTGTTGAGGATCCGCACGCGCGCATTCTCCGGTTGCGTCACCACGGTCAGTTGGTAACGTTTCACCGGCGGCGGGGTGGCCGGCTTGCCCGCCTTGACGCGCTGATAGGCCGCCTTGAGGCCTGCCGCCGTGGTACGCACCACGCGCGCAGTCCGGAAGGGCCGCCGCGAGGCCGGCAGTTTTCGAATGAACTCACCGCGACCGAGGCGTCGCAACTGCTCCGCGGTAACGATGGGAAAACGATCGCTGATGGACTTGCGGTTGGCGCACTTGAAGCCCAGCGGATAGGCGAGGAAGGTGATACGGTCACCCTCCAGGTGGTAGGCGCCGATCTTGAAATAGGTGGTGCGTGATTCGCGGCACTTGTTGGTGAACGGCAGATAGTTCTCGCGCACCGGCGGGATCAGATAGGGCGAGCGCCTGAGGCTGCGCGAGATGCGGGCGAACGGACTCTGTTTCGGATCGCCTTTGACCAGCGTGCGGGTCTTGCGGATCACCGTCTCCACGGCCTTTGGGTCGGCCTTCTTCTTGCAGCTGGCGGTGGCATTGGCCAGCGTGCGTGCCGGTTCATGGCACTGGCCGGGGACGATCTGCAACACCAGGCAGGTCTGGTGGGCACGTGCGGCGGACTCCACCTCACCAAGGCATTCATCGCTACCAAAGGGATTCCACCATGCCGCGCCTGCCGGCGGGCTGAACAACACGATACTGAACAACAGTGCCAGCCATGCTGTATACCGCAACGATAGCCGCCTGCTCGCCTTGCTCGAAAAAAGTGCCTGCCTGATCACGGCTTCTCCTGCTACGCCCGGCTCCATCCTGAATTGCGGCGCATTTTGTATCCAGCGAAAACGCCCGCCTGCCATGCAACACCTGGCGGCATGACGGATGTTACCCTCGGAGGCGGTACCACAAATGGAAATCCGGATATCGCGCGCTGTCCATATCCGGCTCTAGCCTAACCCAGTGTCGCGCAGGGGTTAAGCAAAACCCTGCAAAAATGCCAATAACGCCCTGTTTTCCCTCGAAATTAATCCTTTCGTACTAATTGCGTAAGGGCCAGACGCCGACTTTCCGGGGCGAGCTGCGCCAGCGCCGTCACCTTATTATAGAAGCGGCGCAGATCCCCGCCGCTCTCGGCGAGCAGGCGCGTGAATGACGGGCCGTAACCATGGTAGGTCGCCACCAGTGCCAGGTGCGCGTTGTTGAGGGGTTGTGCCATCCAGCTGTCGTAACCGGCATAGTCGTTCCAGCGCGCCTTCCATTGCCGGTATTCCTCCCCCTTCAGGTGGGCGAAGATCGCCGCCTTGGCACGGGCCATGTTCGCCGCTGAACGCGGCTCTGCATACAGCGCGGCGAGGCGCTCGCGTGTCGCCACCAGCAGGCGATGAAAGTCGGCGTCGCGCTCCAGCGCAAGCAGGTAGCTTTCATAGGCGTCCATATCACCCTGATCGGCATACCAGCGCCGCACGCCTTCGCGGGCGATCACCGCGGCGAAGGATTCGTTGAAGGCCGAGTCGCCCTCCACGTAGACCAGCTGGTGGGCCAGTTCGTGGAAGATGACGCCGATGAAACGCGCCTCGGGCAGATCCATCATGGTGCTGAGCAGGGGATCGTCGAACCAGCCGAGGGTGGAATAGGCGCGCGCACCGGCGACGTGGATATCCAGGCCCTCGTGCGCGAGCCGCGCAGCAAAGGCCTCGGCATCTTCATGGGCATGGTAGCCCCGGTAGCTGACGCATCCGCTGAACAGGAAACACCATTGCCGGGGTGTAACCGAATAGGGTTCCGTGGCGACCACGTTCCACACCGCGTAGGGCCGGCCGAGATCGGCATAGCTGCGATAGCTGTCGTTGTCCGGCAGCAGCAGTGCCTCGCTGGCGTAACGCCGCACCTGCTGTGCCAGCAGCAGACGCTGGCGCAGGCGCGCATCGAGATCCGGTTCGGCCAGCACCTCGTCCAGCGGCCGCGTGCGCGACATGAGATCCAGGTGGCCACCGATGCTGTCCATGTAGAAACCGAGGTTGCTGCAACCACCCAGCAGGATCACGGACAGTACCGGCAGGGCGAGAAGACCGCGCCACAATCTGTCCTGCCACGAGCTGCTCATCACGCCCGACCCCCGACTATGAACCGGCAGACTCACCGATCGGCAGCTCGCTGACCGCATGTAACAACACATCGCCACCACACTTGGTGTCGAAGGCGATGGCGGCCTCCACACCACGGCGCGCAATGTCCGCCGCACACAGCGCACTGTCATAGAGACTGTGCAGTGCCCCCAGCGCATAGTCACCGCCCGAGCCAATGGCATAGTACTGGTTGAAACGGGTTACACTCATGTCACTGCCCACCTGGTAGAGCCCCGAGTGATTGACGATCAGAAAGGAGCTGTCGAGATCACCGAAGGGTGACTCCTTTTCCTCACCGCACTGATCGTTGACGAAACTGTAACGTTCGTGCAGTTCTTTCCACAGGCCAAGGAAGAAGCGAAAGATGCTGCGCGAGTCCAGCAGACGGATGTCTTCCTTGCCGGCCACGAAGTCATCGATGATGTCGTCGTACAGGCCCCAGCCGGTGGAGGCGAAAAAGGAATCACCCAGGCGGCGGATCTTCTTCGGCCTGAGGTTGGCATAGGGAATGCGGGCGCCACCAAAGCTGATCTGGCTGTCGGCGGCGATCACGAGCTGGTCATCTTTTTTCACGGCTAGAACGATGGACATACAACGGGCTTCCTCTGCTAAGGGTAGTCGGAAAGTCGGCATTCTGCCTGCCCGCAGGCAGGACTACTTGCCGATACAGAAACGTGAAAATATCTCACCGAGCAGGTCGTCGCTGGTAAATTCACCGGTGATCTCCCCGAGGCACTGCTGTGCCAGGCGCAGGTCCTCCGCCAGCAGCTCCCCGGCACGGGCCTCCTGCAGGGCCGCGCGGCCCGCCTCCAGACACGCACGGGTGCGTGCCAGGGCATCCAGGTGGCGGCGGCGAGCACTGAAGGCGCCTTCAGCGCCGGCGTGGAAGCCCATGCTCTCGGCCAGGCAGGCGCGCAGATCAGCGAGGCCGGCGCCCTCACGGGCGGACAGATAGACGTGCTCCCGCCCTGCCTCCTTTTCACGCCCGGCTTCACGTGCCACCAGGTCGATCTTGTTATGCACGATGATGAGCGGCACCGCCGCTGGCAGGCTGTCGATGATGGCCACTTCGTCCGCGCCGAAGCCGCGGCTCTCGTCCACCACCAGCAGGATGCGATCGGCGGTCTCGATCTCGGCACGCGCACGGCGCATGCCTTCGGCCTCGATGGCGTCGCCGCCTTCGCGCAGGCCGGCGGTATCGATGACATGCAGCGGCATGCCGGCGAGGTTGATTTCGCTGTGCAACACGTCGCGGGTGGTGCCGGGCACGTCGGTGACGATGGCGCGTTGCGTTCCGGCCAGGGCATTGAGCAGGCTGGACTTGCCGGCATTGGGCCGCCCGGCCAGCACCACGCGCATCCCTTCGCGCAACAGGCAGCCCTGGCGGGCACCGGCCTCGATGTCCGCAAGTGAGGCAAACAGGCCATCCAGTTTTTCCGCCACGTGGCTGTCGGCAAGAAAATCCACTTCTTCCTCGGGAAAATCGATGGCGGCCTCCACGTACATGCGCAGCTCCACCATGGCCTCCCGCAGGGCATCGATGCGCGCGGAGAATTCCCCCTGCAGGGATCGCAGGGCGGCGCGCGCCGCCTGCGTCGAGCCCGACTCGATGAGATCGGCGATCGCTTCGGCCTGCGCCAGGTCCAGCTTGTCGTTGAGAAAGGCCCGTTCGCTGAACTCGCCCGGGCGGGCCATGCGCGCACCCGCCGCCAGCACCGCGCCGAGCAACATGTCCATGACCACCGCGCCGCCATGGCCCTGTAGTTCCAGAACGTCTTCGCCGGTGAAGGAATGGGGTGCAGGGAAGTACAGCGCCAGGCCGGTGTCGATGAGCCCACCGCCGGCATCACGAAAGTCACATAGCGTCGCGTGACGCGGCGCCGGCGGGTTGCCCAGCAGGGCGGTGGCGATGGCCCTGCAGGCCGGTCCCGACACCCGCACGATGCCCACGCCACCGGAGCCCGGCGGGGTGGCCACGGCGGCGATGGTGTCCTGGCTCATATCGCGTTGCTCAAGCGAGACCGCCTGGCCGGGGCGCTATTTGCCCGCGTCGAGAACCCGTCGCGTGATGTACCACTGCTGGGCAATGGAAAGTATGTTGTTGGTCACCCAGTAGAGCACCAGTCCCGACGGGAACCACAGGAAGAAGACGGTGAAGACCACCGGCAGAAGCATCATCATCTTCTGATGGGTGGGATCCATCTGTGTCGGGTTGAGCTTCTGCTGCAGGAACATGGTCGCACCCATGATCAAGGGCAGCACGTAGTAGGGATCCATGGTGGACAGATCGCGGTACCACAGGATCCAGTCCGCCTGGCGCAACTCGACACTCTCCAGCAGCACCCAGTAGAGGGCGATGAATACCGGGATCTGGATCAGGATCGGCAGGCAGCCACCGAGGGGGTTGACGCCTTCCTTCTTGTAGAGCTCCATCATGGCCTGACCCTTGCGCTGGCGATCACCGGCATAACGGCGCTGGATATCCTGCAACTTGGGGTGGAGCTTTTTCATCTTGGCCATGGAGCGGTAGCTGGTCTCCGACAGCTTGTAGAAGGCCGCCTTGATGAGAATGGTCAGGGCAATGATGGCCCAGCCCCAGTTACCAATGAAGGAATGCAACCATGACAGCAACCAGAACAGCGGCTTGGCGATAATCGTCAGCCAGCTGTAGTCCACCGTCAGCTCGAGGCCCGGCGCAATGTCTTCGAGGATGTCCTGCAGCTTGGGACCAACGAACAGGTGCGAACTGAGCTCGGCACTTTCGCCCGGCGCCACCTGGTGCTCACCCGAGGCGAGACCGATGACATAGACACCGGTGTCGGGACGGGCGGTGAAATAACGGAAGTTCTCCTTGGCATCGGGGATCCATGCGCCGAGAAAATAGTGCTCACTCATGGCCGCCCAGCCGCCGGTGATATCGCGGTTGATGGCGTTGAAACCGGGGGCATCATCGATGTCCTCGAACTCCACCTCCTGGTAATGCTCGTCGGGGCTGTAATAGACCGGCCCGGTGTAGGTGGGCAGGGTGGCCGAGCCTTCGTCAACCACCGCGCTGCGCCGCAGGCGATAATAGACATTGCCGCGCCACGGCAGGGCCGCGGCATTCTCGATACGGTGCTTGACGGTGACGGTGTAGGACCCGCGCTTGAAGACATAGGTCTTGGTGAAGCGCACGCCGTCGGGGCTGGTCCAGTGGAGCCTGACTTCAAGCGTTTCCTCACCGTCCGCCAGCATGTATTCGCGACGCTCGGCCCGGTAGACGGTGCGGTGACTGGGCGCGGACTGCACGAAACCCTCGCTCGCCGCTTGCGGACTGAACAGACCGGACTGGGCAATGTAGGTCTTGGCCACGTCGTCCATCAGGCGGTAGGGCACGTCGGGATGATCCACGTCCACCGGGTACTGCAACAGGTCCACGCGCCGCAGGTCGCCACCGCGCGTGTCGATCTCGATGCGATAGACATCGGTGGTCACGTGAATGCGCTCGGCCGAGGCCAGCCTCTCGACCGGTGCGGCCGGCGTGTGACCGGGTGTGGCGGGCGCCGACTGTGGCAGAGGCATGGCGGCCAGTTCGCTGTCGGGGGTCGAACCACCGGCCGGCGTAGACGGAACCGGCCCGGCCTCATCCGGCACGGCGGGTGTCGCCGGGCCCTGCGCCGGTGTGGTCGGTGCAGGCGGAGGGGGCGCGTAATCACGCTGCCAGTTCTGCCAGAGCAGGAAACCGAGAACCAGGAGGCCAATAAACAGCAGGGTACGTTGTTGTTCCATGTTAATGGTTCACTTCTTTTTTGTGGGTGCAGCCGACGGTATGCGAGTCGGGAACGGGATCGAGGCCACCGGCATGCCAGGGATGACACTTGCCCAGGCGACGCAGGGCAAGCCAGCCACCACGCAGGGCGCCGAAACGGCTAATGGCCGTGGCCGCATATTCCGAGCAGGTGGGATGGAAACGGCAATGAGGTCCAAGAAACGGACTGATGGCGCGGCGGTAGAACCCGATTAGAAAGAGCATCACTCGTTGCATGGCTTGGCCAGTTTCTGCTCCGGTTGCGGTGCCAGTTTTTTCCTCAGCTTGCGCCACAGCGCTTCGAGCTGCGTGAAGATCTCGCTATTGCTACGCTCACCGATGCCACGACGTACCATCACGATCACATCCATCCCCGCAAGTTCCCGCTGGTGCTGGCGGAAGCTCTCACGCGCCAGGCGCTTGATGCGGTTACGGGCCACAGCACGGGGGAGCTGTTTCCTGGCGATGGCCAGGCCGAGGCGCGCATGATCAAGGCCATTGGAGCGCGCGAGCAGGGTGATGTCGGCATCCGCCACTTTGGTTGGCCGGGAGAAGACGCGTTTGAAGTCAGCCGAGGAAGTCAGCCGCTGGTGACGCGAAAATTGACCGTTCCCGTCGGCGTCGATGGAACACCTCAGACGGACAGGCGTTTACGTCCCTTGGCACGGCGCGCGTTCAATACCTTACGGCCGCCACGGGTGCTCATGCGGGCCCGAAATCCGTGGGTGCGCGCACGCTTGATGTTGCTGGGCTGAAACGTTCTTTTCATGGCGATACCGTAATTTGAGCTAAGTTAAGCCTTTGTTTCATGGATCCCGGCACCCGTCGAAAACGCGGCGGACAGCGGGCCGGAAAAGGGCGCAAAGGGTATGCCATGGGGACCGCCATGTCAACTGCCACGCGGCCTGTAGCGATTTTACCGCCGCCGCTCACGTGTGGCGGAAGATGTGTCGATGCTTGTGGATAACTTTTCGCGCTCGGTATAGACTCTGGTTTGCCTGAGGTTCGTTCAGGCTTTTCCGCGAAGTTGTCAAACGGGGTCACACAGGGGGAATCAGTGTCGCAGAGCCTCTGGGACAGGTGTCTCGATCGCCTTGAAGGCGAGCTGTCGCCACAACAGTTCAATACCTGGATCCGGCCACTGCACGCAGTGGAGGAAGACGAGTGCCTGAAACTGCTGGCGCCCAACCAGTTCGTGCTCGATCGGGTCAGCAGCCAGTTTCTCGAACGCATCACCGAGCTGCTAGGCCAGTACCACGAGGAGTACCGCCCGGTGCTGCTGGAAGTGGGCAGCCGACAGCAGGTCGCCGTGGACGGTCGGCCGCGTGCGGCGGTCACCTCGGCTAGTGACAACAGCTCACCACTGCACAGCAACACCTCGCTCAATCCCAATTTCACCTTCGAGACCTTCGTCGAAGGCAAGTCCAACCAGCTGGCCAAGGCGGCCTCCATCCAGGTGGGGGAGAACCCCGGCTCCACGTACAATCCGCTGCTCATCTATGGCGGTGTCGGGCTGGGCAAGACCCATCTCATGCATGCCATCGGCAACATGATCTCAAGCAACCGCCCCAATGCGCGCGCCGTGTACCTGCATTCGGAACGCTTCGTCAGCGACATGGTCAAGGCCCTGCAGAAGGGCAACATGGATGCCTTCAAGGCCCATTACCGCTCGGTGGATGCCCTGCTCATCGATGACATTCAGTTCTTTGCCGGCAAGGAGCGCTCCCAGGAAGAATTTTTCCATACCTTCAATGCCCTGCTGGAAGGCCAGCAACAGGTGATCATGACCTGTGATCGCTATCCCAAGGAGGTGGACGGCCTGGAAGAACGCCTCAAGTCACGCTTCGGCTGGGGATTGACGGTGGCCATCGAACCCCCGGAACTGGAAACCCGTGTCGCCATCCTGATGAAGAAGGCCGAAGATTCGAAGGTCGAAATGCCCGAGGAAGTGGCCTTTTTCGTCGCCAAGCGCATCCGCTCCAATATCCGCGAGCTGGAAGGCGCGCTGCGCCGCGTGATCGCCAATGCCCACTTCACCGGCCGGCCCATTACGCTGGATTTTGCCCGCGAGGCCCTGCGCGACCTGATCGCCTTGCAGGACAAGCTGGTGACCATCGACAATATTCAGAAGACGGTGGCGGAGTACTACAAGATCCGCGTGGCGGATCTGCTCTCCAAGCGACGTAGCCGCTCCGTGGCGCGACCACGACAGCTGGCCATGGCCCTGTGCAAGGAACTGACCAGTCACAGCCTGCCCGAGATCGGTGACGCCTTCGGGGGCCGCGATCACACCACGGTGCTGCACGCCTGCCGCAAGATCGCCGAACTCAAGGAAACGGAGATGCGTATCAGCGAGGATTACGCCAATTTGCTGCGCACGCTCAGTTCATGAGGTATCCCGACGATTTGGGGCCTACGGGCAAAGCTGTGCATAACCTGTCCACAGACGGGGGAAAAGGATCGCGATCGGACTTATCCACATTTGCTCCACAGGAAGTGAGTGAGGTTCCGGGGCACTTGCACACAGCCGTAATAATTTTGTAACTAACTGTGCAGAAAAGAAAAATGACATTTATCCACAGAAACCTGCGGATACAGTAACTGTAACAACAAAGAAAAAATTTTCATTATTAAAAATATGGATACCCAACGATGAAGCTTTCCATCACCCGAGAGGATATTCTCAAGCCCCTGCAACAGATCAGTGGTGTCATCGAGCGACGCCAGAGTCTGCCGGTGTTGTCCAACGTCCTGGTACGGTGTCAGCAGGGCACCTTGTCGCTGACTGGTACGGACCTGGAACTGGAGCTCATTGCCACCACCCAGGTCAATGGTGCCGATGACGGTGAGATCACCCTGCCGGCGCGCAAGTTTCTCGACATTTGCCGGGCACTGCCCGAGGGCGCCGAGATCAGGCTGGAGGTGGATGGCGAAAAGGCCCGCATTCGTTCCGGGCGCAGCCGTTTTACCCTGGCGACCCTGCCGGCCAGTGAATTTCCAAACGTGGAAGGGGGGCAGGCGGCGTCCACGTTCTCGCTACCCTGCGAAGCCATGAAGCGACTCATCGATCGCACCCAGTTTGCCATGGCCCAGCAGGATGTGCGCTACTACCTCAACGGCCTCATGCTCGAGCTGGATCGCCGGCAGGTACGCGCGGTGGCTACCGACGGGCATCGCCTGGCGCTGAGTGAAATCGAAGCCGACAGCGGTGTGGAAGAGGTTCGCCAGGTGATCCTGCCGCGCAAGGGGGTTGGCGAGCTGGCCAAGCTCATGGCCGACGGGGAAGGCGAGGCCCACTTCGAGCTGGGGAACAACCACATGCGCGTGATCATCGGTAATGTGGTGTTCACGTCCAAGCTTATCGACGGCAAGTTTCCCGATTATCGCCGCGTGATCCCGGAAAAAGGCGGCACGGAAATCGTCTGCGACCGCGAGCTGTTGCGCCAGGCTTTTCAGCGCGCCTCCGTGCTGTCCAACGAGAAATACCGGGGCATGCGTATACGCCTGGGCGACAACCTGCTCACCGCCACGGTACACAATCCCGAGCAGGAAGAGGCCGAGGAAGAACTGGAGGTCCAGTACAACGGGGAGCCCCTGGAAATCGGCTTCAACGTGGCCTATTTCCTGGATGTGCTCAATGTCATCCCTGGCGAGGAGGTAGTCATCGCCCTGCGCGATGCCAATACCGGCTGCCTGGTGACACAGAAGGGCGATACGTCCTGCCAGTATGTCATCATGCCCATGCGGCTCTAGGCTACGGGCCTGAATGCAGCTCATCGAGCTTGATATTCAGGGGGTACGCAACCTCTCCGAGGCTCACCTTACCCCTTCTCCAGGTCTCAACGTTATTGCGGGTCCCAATGCCAGCGGCAAGACCAGCCTGCTGGAGGCCATCGGCCTGCTTAGCACCGCCCGGTCCTTTCGAACGCCACGTATCGCGCGCGTCATTCAGCATGCGCAGGACTGGCTACAGGTGGTGGGGCAGGTGGCGGGACCTGGGGCACGGGTCCAGCGCATCGGCCTGCGTCGCGACGCCCGACAGTCCGTTATCCGCATCGACGGTGAAACGGTCAAGCAGGGCTCCCGCCTGGCACGCTGTTTCCCGGTCCAGGTGATCACCCCCGCGTCCCATGAACTGCTGGAACAGGGCCCAAAGTTTCGACGCCGTTTTCTGGACTGGGGATTGTTTCACGTGGAACATGCCTACCACGGGGCCTGGCAGGATTACATGCGTTTGTTGCGCCAGCGTAACGCGGTCCTGCGCCTGGGCGATGCCCGCCAGCTTCCCCACTGGGATCGCCTGCTGGCGGAGAAGGGCGAACAACTGGATCGCCTGCGCGTGGCCCACCTGGCGGGTTTCGAGTCCCTCTTTGCCGCCCACGGCGCCCGCCTGCTGGACCAGAAGGTGAGTATCCGCTACCGGCGGGGCTGGGACGCGGAGCTGGACCTGCACCAGGCGCTGGGGAAAGGCCGGGAGTCCGACCTGCATCGCGGCTTCACCCAGATCGGTCCACATCGCATGGACCTGGTGTTCCGCAGTGAGGCCGGTACCGCGCGCGAGACCTTCTCCCGCGGCCAGCAAAAATTGCTGGTGGCCGCGGCCCGTCTGGCGCAGGTGCAGCTGGTGGACCAGAGCGCGGGGATCAAGACCGTATTGCTGGTGGATGATGTTGCCGCCGAGCTGGATCGCACGCGCCGACAGCGTCTCATGGATCTGTTGCGTGGCCTGCAGACCCAGGTATTCGTCACAGCCACCGAGGCGGAGCTGCTACCCGTATCAGGCTGGGAGACGGTGAAAATGTTTCACGTGGAACACGGCGTCGTGCGTGAAGTGGTATAATGGTTGCTTCCACAGAAGAGGCAATTCATGAGTTATTTCTGTCCTGCACACCCCGATAAATCTGAGCAAGCGAAGGCCGGCAAGTGCCCGGTCTGTGGCGAAGCGCTGGTGGTCAAACCCACCCAGGAATACGATTCTTCCAGCATCAAGGTCCTCAAGGGTCTGGATGCGGTGCGCAAGCGCCCCGGCATGTACATCGGCGATACCGATGACGGCACCGGGCTGCACCACATGGTCTTCGAGGTGGTGGACAACTCCATCGACGAGGCCCTGGCGGGTTATTGCACCAGTATCGATGTCACCGTCCACAGCGACGGTTCGGTGACCGTGCGCGACAATGGCCGCGGTATCCCCACGGAGATCCACGAGGAAGAAGGGCGTTCGGGCGCCGAGGTCATCATGACCGTGCTGCATGCCGGCGGCAAGTTCGATGACAACTCCTACAAGGTCTCCGGCGGCCTCCACGGTGTGGGCGTCTCCGTGGTCAACGCCCTCTCGGAGCACCTGAAACTGACCATCCGCCGTGGCGGCAAGGTGCATCAGCAGGAGTACGTCCTGGGCGAGCCCCAGGGGCCGCTCACCGTCATCGGCGAGACCGATCAGACCGGCACGGAAATCCGTTTCAAGCCCAGCAGCGAGATCTTCAGCGATACCCAGTACCACTACGATATCCTCGCCAAGCGCCTGCGCGAGCTGTCGTTCCTCAATTCCGGCGTGCGCATCACCCTCAACCACGAGCTGGAAGACAAGCACGACGTGTTCGAATACAAGGGCGGTATCCGCGCCTTCGTGGAACACCTCAATGCCAAGAAGACCCCACTGCATGAATCGGTGTTTCATTTCGAGGCCGAGCGCGACGGTATCGTGGTGGAAGTGGCCATGCAGTGGAACGACTCCTACCAGGAGAGCATTTTCTGCTTCACCAATAACATCCCCCAGCGCGATGGTGGCACCCACCTGGCGGGCTTCCGCGCCGCGCTGACGCGCACGCTCAACAATTACATCGAGAAGGAAGGTCTGGCGCGCAAGGCCAGGATCAACCCCACCGGTGATGACGCCCGCGAAGGGCTCACCGCCGTGCTGTCGGTGAAGGTGCCCGATCCCAAGTTCTCATCGCAGACCAAGGACAAGCTGGTGTCCTCCGAGGTCAAGGGAGCGGTGGAATCGGTCATGGGTGACAAGTTCCTCGATTACCTCATGGAGCGGCCCGGCGAGGCGCGTGCCATCGCCTCCAAGATGATCGAGGCCGCGCGTGCCCGCGAGGCGGCGCGCAAGGCCCGCGAGATGACGCGCCGCAAGGGCCTGCTGGAAGTGGCGGGCCTGCCCGGCAAGCTGGCCGACTGCCAGGAAAAGGATCCGGCGCAGTCCGAGCTGTTCCTGGTGGAGGGCGACTCTGCCGGCGGTTCGGCCAAGCAGGGCCGCGACCGCCGTTTCCAGGCCATCCTGCCGCTCAAGGGCAAGATCCTCAACGTGGAAAAGGCCCGTTTCGACAAGATGCTGTCCTCGGCCGAAGTGGGCACGCTCATCACGGCGCTGGGCTGCGGTATTGGCAAGGACGAGTTCGATATCGGCAAATTGCGCTACCACCGCATTATCATCATGACCGATGCGGACGTGGACGGCTCCCACATCCGCACCCTGCTGCTGACCTTCTTCTACCGGCAGATGCCAGAGCTGGTGGAGCGGGGCTATATCTATATCGCCCAGCCGCCGCTGTACAAGCTCAAGAAGGGCAAGCAGGAACGCTACGTGAAGGACGATGCGGAGCTGCAGGCCCACCTGTTGCAGATCGCGCTGGAGAACGCCGCCCTGTACGTGAACGAGGCTGCGCCGCCCCTCAGCGGCCCGGGCCTCGAGACCCTGGCGCGCCAGTACGTGGCCGTGCAACAGAGCATCAACCGCCTGTCGCGGCGCTTCCCCGCCGAGGTGATGGAAAAGATCATCACCATGCCGGGCCTCGACGACGCCCAGCTGCTCAACGAAGACGCCATGCGCGACTGGTTCGCCCGCCTCGAGGAACGCGTCAACCAGGATCATGACAAGAGTGGTGTGCGCTACCGCTTCGACTTCAGCGGCAGCGACGGGGAATGGAGCGTGGGGATGGTGCGTATCCGTCATGGCATCGATACCCACTACACCCTTGGCCGGGAATTTTTCGAGTCCGGCGAGTACCATGCCATGCGCGAACTGGGGGCGCAGATCAGTGATCTCATTGGCGAGGGCGCCTGGGTACAGCGCGGTGATCGGCGCAAGGACGTGGGCAGCTTCCGCGAGGCCGTGCAGTGGCTCATGGACGAAGCCAGCCGCGGGCTCAATATCCAGCGTTACAAGGGACTGGGCGAGATGAACCCCGAACAGCTCTCCGAGACCACCCTCGAACCGGCCTCGCGACGCCTGTTGCAGGTGCAGATCGAAGACGTCATCGCGGCCGATGAGATCTTCACCACCCTCATGGGTGACCAGGTGGAACCACGCCGCGAATTCATCGAGCAGAACGCCCTGCAGGCGGCGAACCTGGACGTGTAGCAAGGAAGGTTTCAGCTACTGGCCGCAGGCAAAAAAAAGCCCGGTTTCCCGGGCTTTTTTCGTCTGCAGGCGGCGAAACCTCCTTTTATTATGCGGCGGTGTCGTTTTCCATCTCGCGATAGTATTCCGCCACGCGTTCCACTTCTTCCTTCGAGCCGAGGATCACCGGCACGCGCTGGTGCAGGCCGTCGGGCGCGATGTCGAGGATGCGCTGGCGACCGGTATGGCCGGCGCCGCCGGCCTGCTCGATGATGAAGGACATGGGGTTGGCCTCGTAGAGCAGGCGCAGTTTGCCGCCCAGGCCCCTGGCCAGCATGCGGGTGTCCAGCGGGTAGAGGAACACGCCACCGCGCATGAGGATGCGGTGGACTTCGGCCACCATGGAGGCGATCCAGCGCATGTTGAAGTCCTTGCCGCGTGGGCCTTCGCTGCCGGCCATGCACTCATCGATGTAGCGCTTGACCGGTGCCTCCCAGAAGCGGGTGTTGGAGGTGTTGACGGCAAACTCCTGTGTCGCCTGCGGGATAGTCATGTCCGGGTGAGTGAGTACAAACTCACCGATATTCTGGTCCAGCGTAAAGCCGTTGACGCCGTTACCGGTGGTCAGCACCATCATGGTCGACGGCCCGTAGAGGGCGTAGCCGGCGCAGACCTGCTCGGTGCCCGGCTGGAGGAAGTCCTCGGCGGTGGGGTTCTCCACGTCCTCGGGGCAGCGCAGGATGGAGAAAATGGTGCCCACCGAGACGTTGACGTCGATGTTGGAGGAGCCGTCGAGGGGATCGAAGACCAGCAGGTACTTGCCGCGCGGGTATTCGGCAGGGATGGCATAGACGTCCTCCATCTCCTCGGAGGCCATGCCGGCCAGGTGCCCGGCCCACTCGTTGGACTTGATGAAGACCTCGTTGGTGATGATGTCGAGCTTCTTCTGGGTCTCGCCCTGGACGTTCTCGGTCTCGGCGCTGCCCAGTACACCGATGAGGGCGCCGTGGTTGACGGCATTGGAAATGACCTTGCAGGCGGTGACGATGTCGTTGAGCAGCGAGGTGAAGTCGCCGGTGGCGGCGGGCAGGCGGCGCTGCTCCTCGATGAGAAACTGGGTGATGGTGGTGCCGTTGTGCATGGGATCTCCTCAGCGGACAGCAATAATGGGTTTCGGCACGCGGACGCAGCCGGGCCATGGCAAAATGGCCGGCAAGTCTATCAGTTTTTTCTAATATAGGGAATGTGAAGGATTTCGGGTGGATCGCTCGCCGGTACCCTTCAGGCATCATGGCGCGGGACGCTATGTTCTTCAGGATCCTTAACGATCCGGTTCTTTTCCAGCGGTCCCGCAGCATGAGCGCCATTACCAGCATTTCCGGGCAGGGACGCCGCTCACAACGTATTCATCCCTACGCGGCCTTTCGCGAGACCGTGGGCGATCCCGTCCAGGTGGTATGCCCCCAGTGCGGCGACCGCGGGCGTGTCTATCCTCTGCGTTTTGCGCGCAATGTCTACGAAACGGGCGGCCTGTACCTGTGCGACAGCTGTGAGCTGGCCATTACCGGCTTCGACCCGGTGGAAACCTTCCTCCAGGATGACGACAGGGCACCGCTGGATGCGGTGTTTCGCCTGCCCCTGTGGATGCAGACGCCCTGCTGCGGCCACCTGTTGTGGGCCTTCAACCTGCGCCACCTGCAACTTCTCATTGAGGCCGTGGGTCAGCCCCTGGCCGAGGGTGTGCCGGGTACCGGGGTTTCGGCGGTAGCGGAGTTCGGTCGTGCGGCGTGCCAGACCATGGAACTCATGCGCCTGACGGGACTGCCGGCCTGGGTACGGGCGGCAGAGAATCGCGCGGCGGTGATCGTCAGCCTCAATCGCCTGAAGGCGCTGGGCTCGCTGGCGTCTGACGTAAGGGGGCGTCGCCAGGGGCGGGATACCCCGGGCGGCTGATCTCCACCATCTGTGTCTCGATCCACTGGCGGATCTCTTCGAGCAGGACCTCAGCGGCCTTGCCGCGGGTCTCGATGGGGGGACCGACGCGCACGGTGATGAGACCGGGGCGCTTGATGAAGCCCTTGCGCGGCCAGCACTCACCGGCATTGTGCGCCACCGGCACTACAGGATAGCCACTCTCCACCGCCATCACCGCGCCACCGATGCGGTAGCGGCCGGGTCCGCTGGGGCTGGTGCGCGTGCCCTCGGGGAAGATCACTACCGAGATCCCCTCATCCAGGCGTTGCTTGCCCACCCGTGTCATGGTCTCCACCGCCCTCTTGCCCGAACCGCGCTTGATGGCAATGGGTTTCATGGTCGCCAGCGCCCAGCCGAAGAAGGGCACCCACACCAGTTCATGCTTGAAGACATAGCAGATGGGCATAAAGATGGTCTGCAGGGCGTAGGTCTCCCAGGTGGACTGGTGCTTGCTGAAGATCACCACCGGACCGTCGGGGATGTTTTCGCGGCCCTCGACGCGATATCGGACGCCGCATAGCAGGCGCAGGGTATTGATGTTGAGCCACGCGTACCAGCGCAGGACGGAGGATCGTATGATGAAGGGCAACGGCGTCAGCAGGATGGCAAGGGTGGCAAAGAACACCGTGTAGAGGATCATCATCAGGCTGAACAGCAACGAGCGTATGAGAAGCATATTCGTCTTTCCGTTTCGAGCTTAGTCTTCGGTGAGGAGATCGTTCACGCAGGCGGCCAGGTCCGCGTAGACGGGTATGCCCGCCAGTTCCGGCGCGCCGCTGGCGAGGGTGCGCTCACCCTTGCCGGTGCGTACCAGTAGCGGGCGTGCCCCCACCTTTAGCGCCGCCTGCAGATCACGCAGTGAATCGCCCACCACCGGCACGTCATGGAGATCGGTGTCATAGTCACGTGCGATCTGTTCCAGCAGGCCGGCGCGTGGCTTGCGGCAGTCGCAGTCGTCGTCGGGACCGTGCGGGCAGACATAGATACCGTCGATGTGACCGCCGAGGGCACCGAGAAGATCGTCGAGCCTGTGGTGCATGGCCGCCAGCGTATCGGCATCGAAATAACCGCGTGCCAGCCCCGACTGATTGGTGGCCACCAGCACGGTGTAACCGGCCTGGTTGAGACGCACGATGGCGTCGAGGCTGCCGGGGATGGGTATGAACTCATCCACCGTCCTGATGTACCGATCGGAATCCTGGTTGATGACGCCGTCGCGGTCGAGAATGATCAAGGGCATGGGTGTCTAATCGCGGAACTCCGAAACGCGGATGTGGCCGTCTACCATGCGCGATTCACGCTGCATGATCTTTTCCATCTTGTCCCAGAAGTGACGGTTGAGATCGAAGTTGGCGGCGATGGCGGTGCCCATGAGCAGGATGAAGAGATCCGCGCATTCCTCGCCCAGTGCCTCGACGGGCTTGCCCTTGGTGACACAGGCGGAGATCTCACCCAGTTCCTCGGCCATCAGGGCAATGCGGTACTTCAGCTCCTCGCCGCCGGTGTTCTTGAAGTCGTGCTTGTCGTGGAAGGCCTGCACGGCCGCCAGCATCTCGGTCCAGGAATCCGGGTTCATGGTGTCTCCCTCCCCGCTCAGGTTTGCAGTCTGGAAATATCGGCGATGCCAAGGAACAGGCCGTGCAGCCGCTGCAGCAATGCCAGGCGGTTGTCCCGCAGGGCCGTATCCTCGGCCATGACCATGACCTCGTCGAAGAAGCGATCCACCGGTGCGCGCAGCGCCGCCAGCGCCCGCAGCGCACCCGTGTAGTCCGCCTCGCGGAGTAGTGGCGCCACTTCGGCGCCGGCGGCCTCGGTGGCGTCGAAGAGCGCCTGTTCGGCGTCTTCGGTGAAGCGCTTCGTGTCCACGTTCTCCGGCACGGGCACGCCTGCTTTTTTGAGAATGTTGCTGATGCGCTTGTTGGCGGCGGCGAGGCTTTCGGCCTCGGGCAGCTCCCGAAACGCGCCCACCGCGGCGATGCGGCGATCCATGTCCAGCGGGCGATCGGCTTCGCAGGCGGCCACGGCCTCGAACAGGTCCACCGGCACGCCGCGCTCCACGTAGATGCCGCGCAGGCGATCGAGCATGAAGGTGTGCACGGCCTCGACCACGTCCGGCTTGCCCAGCCCGTCCGGCAGGTGTTCTGCGGCGCGGCGGATGAGTGCGGTGAGATCCAGCTCCAGCCGGCGTTCGAGGAGGATGCGCATGATCCCCAGCGCGGCGCGCCGCAGGGCGAAGGGATCCCTGTCTCCGGTGGGTGCCTGGCCGGCGGCGAAGATCCCCACCACCGTGTCCAGTTTGTCGGCGATGGCCAACGCCTGGCCCACGGGGGTCTCGGGCAGGCGATCACCGGCGAAACGCGGCAGGTAGTGTTCCTCGATGGCTGTTGCCACGGCGTCCGGCTCGCCATCATGGCTGGCGTAGTAGCGTCCCATGACGCCCTGCAGTTCGGGAAACTCGTAGACCATCTCGGTCATGAGGTCGCACTTGCACAGTTCCGCGGCGCGCAGGGCATCGGCGCGATCGCCACCGATATCCGCGGCAATGTCACCGGCGAGGCTGGCGATGCGGCGCATCTTGTCGTGCAGGGTACCCAGTTTCTTCTGGAAGACGACGCTCTTCAGGCTCTCCACGTGGCTGGCCAGGGTCTGCTTGCGATCCTGGTTCCAGAAGAACTCGGCGTCGCTGAGACGCGGTCGCACCACGCGCTCGTTGCCTTCGCGTACGCGCTCCGGTTCACGACTGTCGATGTTACTGATGGTGACGAAGTACGGCAGCAGCCTGCCGTCCTGGCCGAGCACGTGAAAATATTTCTGGTTGGTCTTCATGGTGGTGATAAGCACTTCCGGCGGCACATCGAGGAAGCGCTCCTCGAAATTGCCTACCACCGGTACCGGCCACTCCACCATGGCGGTGACCTCGTCGAGCAGATCATCGTCGATGACCGCCTTGCCACCGGTGTGGGCCACGGCCTCTTCCACCAGGCCACGCACCGTGGTGCGGCGGCGATCGAAGTCGGCAATGACGCGGCCGTGGGACTCCAGCAGGGTCTCGTACTCGTCGGGCGCGGGGATGACGATGACGTCCGGGTGGTGAAAGCGGTGACCGCGCGACTCGCGACCACTCCTGATGCCGAAC
This sequence comes from Gammaproteobacteria bacterium, assembly GCA_011051615.1. Lineage (GTDB taxonomy): Bacteria > Pseudomonadota > Gammaproteobacteria > CAMYNG01 > CAMYNG01 > HyVt-448. The sequence continues at coordinate 8,950 of DRKU01000008.1, read as the reverse complement.
ATCTCGAACTCGATGGTGTCGCGACCGAGCAGGGCCACCAGCCAGTGCACCGGACGCACGAAGGCCTCGTCCAGATCGCCCCAGCGCATACGCCGCGGTACCGGCAACTGGTCGAGGGTGCGGCGCAGGATGTCGGGAATGAGCGTCGCCGTGTCGGCGCCTTCGCGCGTAGTGCGGTATACCAGCCACGCGCCCTGCTCCGTTTCCAGCTTTTCCAGGTCTTCCACGGCCACGCCGCAGGAGCGGGCGAAGCCCTGTGCGGCCTTGCTGGGGCAACCGTCCTCGTCGAAGGCTGCCTTCAGGGCCGGTCCGCGGCGCTCGATGGCCTGGTCGGCCTGGCGGGTCTGCAGGGCGTCGACCACCACCGCCAGGCGGCGCGGTGCGCAGAACATCCTTACCTTTCTGAAAGCCAGCCCGGCGTCGGCGAGGCCCTTTTCGATGCCGGCGGCAAAGGCCTCGCCGAGGCGCAGCAAGGCGCGTGGGGGCAGTTCCTCGGTGCCCACTTCCAGCAACAGGTCGGCACGTGTTTTCTTTTTCGCCATTACGCGGCCCCCTCGTGCGCAGGGTTGGCATCCTTGCATAGCGGGAAGCCCAGCGCCTCGCGCGCGGCATAGTAGGCCTCGGCCACGGCGCGCGCCAGGTTGCGTACGCGCAGGATGAACTGCTGGCGCTCGGTCACGGAAATGGCATGACGGGCGTCGAGCAGGTTGAAGGTGTGCGAGGCCTTGAGCACCTGTTCATAGGCCGGCAGCGGTAGCCGGGCATCGAGCAGGCGCTGACATTCTTTCTCGCAGTGTTCGAACCAGCCGAACAGGGCCGCGGTGTCGGCATGCTCGAAGTTGTAGGCCGACTGTTCCACCTCGTTCTGGTGGAACACGTCGCCGTAGGTCACCCTGCCCTGGGGGCCCTCGGTCCAGATCAGATCGAAGACGCTCTCCACGCCCTGCAGGTACATGGCGATGCGCTCCAGCCCGTAGGTGATTTCACCGCTGACCGGTTTGCATTCGAGGCCGCCCACCTGCTGGAAATAGGTGAACTGGGTGACCTCCATGCCGTTGAGCCACACTTCCCAGCCCAGACCCCAGGCGCCCAGGGTGGGTGACTCCCAGTTGTCTTCCACGAAACGGATGTCGTGCACCAGCGGATCGATCCCCAGGTGGCGCAGGGAGTCCAGGTACAGGTCCTGGATGTCCAGCGGTGAAGGCTTGATGATGACCTGGAACTGGTAGTAGTGCTGCAGGCGGTTGGGGTTTTCGCCATAGCGTCCGTCGGTGGGCCGGCGCGAGGGCTGTACGTAGGCCGCGGCCCAGGGTTCGGGGCCGATGCTGCGCAGAAAGGTAGCCGGGTGGAAGGTACCGGCGCCCACCTCCATGTCCAGCGGCTGCAACAGGACGCAGCCCTGTCGGGCCCAGTACTGCTGCAGGGCCAGGATGAGGCCCTGGAAGGTGGTGGTATCGGCGTTGTCGGTGGTGTGGCTCAAGGCGTTCCCCACAAGTCGTCAAGCTGGAAAAGGGGGGCATTATAGCCGGAGAGCCCCTGCCCTGCCTCCATTTAGGCGCGGGGGTCGGCGCCCCCTTGAAACGATGCGGGGTTTTTTAATATATAAGGTGTAGGGCCGGGGTATGATGCATTTGCTCAAGTCCTGGCCGGCGGGGTCGATGGATCCCATAGCGGGACCGAAACAGGCTCGCAGGAAGGTGCGGTATGAGTGATATCCTGGAACTGACCGGTGACGTGGCCCCCTGGCACGCGCTGGTCAACGAGGCCGAGCAGCACGCCGGCGTGCAACTGGACGAAGAGCTGGAGAGTTACCTCGTCTTTACCCTCATTCGCTATCTGCGCGAGCCCGCCATGACGCAGCGCGTCCTGGCGCTGGATTTTCTCGAGGCCCTGCAACAGCAGGCTCGCCGCCGCGATGCCTCGTTACGCGACGTGGCCGACCAGTGCCTGCTGTTCTCCGGTCTGTTTCCGCGCCGTGCCGAGCGCCGCCGCGTACGGGTGAGCTACTACGTGGACCTGGGCCGTTCGGCCTACCGCAACCTGGCCAGCAACCTCTCACAGCTGGCGCGCCTGTTCGGCCGCATGGCCGAGGAATTCGTCCCCGCCATGGATACCCTGCAGGCCATTCGCGCCGTCGCCGGTGAGCCCTCGGGCATGACCGCCATGCAGGCCTACGAGCTGTGGCAGGACACCGCCAGCAGCCAGGCCTGGGCGGACGTGGTGCGCCAGACCGGCGCGCGGCCGGCGCCGGTGGCCGATGACGATACCGCATCCCGACACTAAATCGCTGTACCGAATACCAGACCTGTTTTTACCCCTGGCGTGCCGTCGGGGGTGTCTTGACATGACCGTCAGCCGCAGGGATGAGGTACAGGGATGTACTAATGCCGCGTGAGGGCAGGATGCCCGGAGCGGCCGCGGCTGTCGAGCGTACAGGGACGTATTTACCGCGAGTCATGGAAAGACACCCCCGATGGCGCGAAAACCCTGGCCAGGCGCCAGGAACCCCGGGTTGATCGGGTATTCGGTACAGCGACCCACCGGGTGGGGACGCTCACGCCGTGATTTGCTATCCTTGGCCCCCTTTCGTCAACCGTCGTTCCCCGAGTCTCCGTAAGCCCATGTCCAAGCCACGTAAAGCCGTCGCCCTCATTTCGGGGGGGCTCGATTCCATGCTCGCCGCACGGGTGGTCATGGATCAGGGTGTCCACGTGGAGGGCATCAATTTCTTCACCGGCTTCTGCGTGGAGGGCCATACCCACGCCATTCGCAAGAAGGACCGAGCGCGGCCGAAGCGCAACAATGCCCTGTGGGTGGCCGAGCAACTGGGCATCAAGCTGCACATCGTCGATGTCATCGAGGAATACAAGGACGTGCTGATCAACCCGAAGCACGGTTACGGTCAGAACATGAACCCCTGCCTCGACTGCAAGAGTTTCATGGTGCACAAGGCGGTGGAGTGGATCGAGGCCAACGGCTTCGATTTCATCATCACCGGCGAGGTCATGGGTCAGCGGCCCATGTCCCAGCGCCGCGATACCATGCCGGTGGTGGCACGCGAGTCGGGCGCCGGTGATCTGCTGCTGCGGCCCCTGTGCGCCAGACACCTGCCGCCGACCCTGCCCGAGCGCGAGGGCTGGGTGGATCGCGAGAAACTGCTCGACTTCCACGGCCGTAATCGCAAGCCGCAGATGGCGCTGGCGAAGGAGCTCGGCATCGAAGACTATGCCCAGCCGGCGGGGGGCTGCTGTTTCCTCACCGACCGGGCCTACTCGGACAAGCTGGTGGACCTGTGGCAGGCACGCGGTGCGCGCGAGTACCAGCTCGACGACATCATGATGCTCAAGGTGGGGCGCCATATCCGGCCCAGTGAACGCTTCAAGCTCATCGTCGGCCGCGAGGAAGGTGAAAACCGTTTCCTCGAAGGCTATCGCAAGCAGTTCATCTCCCTGCACACCACCAGCCACAAGGGGCCGCTGGTACTGCTCGATGGTGAGCCCAACGAGAGTGACGTGGAACTGGCGGCGCGCATCACGGCGCGCTACAGTCAGGGCCGCAGCGCCGAGTCGGTCACCGTCGCCGTGCGCGAGCCCGATGGCAGCGCGCGGGAGCTGACCGTCACGCCCATGCCACCGGGCGAGATCCCCGAGGCGTGGCACATATGAGCACGAAAAAAATCGATGCGCGCCGCCTGCTCTGCCCCATGCCGGTGATCCGCACCCAGGACGCGGTGGCGGACATGCGGCCGGGGGATCGCCTGGAGGTCACCTGTACCGATCCCGGCGCGCTCAACGACATCCCCGCCTGGTGCCGCATCAACGGCCACCGCGTGGTGGAGACCCGACAGCAGGACGAAGACATCATCATTATCGTGGAGGTCGGCGCATGACAGACGCGCATACCCATATTCCCGTCAACGGCAGCAACGAGGATCCGCAGCGTTACCGCGATACCCTGCGTGTAACGCTGGTGGGTTCGGTGCTCGACCTGCTGCTGGGCGTGGGCAAGATCCTGGTCGGTTTCTTCAGCCAGTCGCAGGCGCTCATCGCCGACGGCGTGCATTCACTTTCGGATCTTGCCACCGATGTGCTGGTGCTCTATGCCGCCAAGCACGCCAGTCGTGCCGCCGACGAAGACCATCCTTACGGTCATGGACGCATCGAGACCATTGCCACGGTGGCACTCGGCGGTGCGCTGATCCTGGTGGCGGCCGCGCTGGCCTTCGACGCGGTGCGACGCCTGTTCGAGCCCGATCTCCTGTGGCATCCGGGCCAGCTGGCGCTGTTGGTGGCGGCCATCTCCATCGTCTCCAAGGAGGCCATCTACCACTACACCATGGTCTACGCGCGCAAGTACCGCTCCAACCTGCTCAAGGCCAACGCCTGGCATTCGCGCTCCGATGCCATCTCTTCCATCATCGTGCTGGTGGGTGTGCTGGGCAGCATGGCGGGGCTGGTTTACCTCGACGCCATCGCCGCCGTCGGCGTGGCGTTGATGATCGCCAAGATCGGCTGGGACCTGGCCTGGCACGGTGCGCAGGAGCTGGTGGACCGGGGCCTCGATCCCGAGCGTGTCGAGCGCATTCGCCAGCTCATCCTGTCCGTGGACGGTGTCGAACAGCTGCACCTGTTGCGCACGCGCAGCATGGGTTCCGATGCGCTGGTGGACGTGCACATCCAGGTGGACCCCCGCCTCAGTGTCTCCGAGGGTCATCAGATCAGCGAGACCGTGCGCCGCAAGCTCATCGCCGAAATGGAGGAAGTGGCCGATGTCATGGTTCACATCGATCCGGAAGATGACGAAAAGGGCGCCTCCTGTGGTCATCTGCCCCTGCGCGAGGCGATCCTCGATGAACTGGCGGCGCAATGGGCGGACATCCCCGCGGCGGAGAAGATCAGGGACGTGACGCTGCACTATCTGGATGGAAAGATCTACGTGGATCTGGTGTTACCGCTGGATCTGGTACAAAATCAGCCTTCCGCCCGTGAAGAGCTGGAGCGCCGTTTCTCGGAAGCGGCACAAAAGGCCGGGTCGGTGGCGGGAATACAGCTGTATTACCAGTAGGCCGCAACGCGCGCCCATTTTTGGTGCAAGCCCCGGTTTTGTTGCACCAATACGGTGCTTTTGTGCCCGGCGGGACGCGTTTTACGCGCTTTTGTTCTGAAAAAACAAGCACTTGGTGCGTGGCACACTTCATGCACCGAGAGCGCGCACAAGTTTTCACAGCTCGCCGATCCGGCAGGATTCGGCGGTGCCGGTTACATGTAACTTCGGAGGATACCCATGTCTGATGCAGTGTTAAAAATGTTGAAGGACAACGACGTCAAGTTCGTTGACTTTCGCTTCACCGATACCCGCGGCAAGGAGCAGCACGTCTCCGTGCCGGCCCACACCATCGATGCCGACCTGTTCAAGGAAGGCAAGATGTTCGACGGTTCGTCCATCGCCGGCTGGAAGGGCATCAACGAGTCCGACATGATCCTCATGCCGGATGCCGACTCCGCGGTCATGGATCCGTTCTTCGACGAGCCGACCCTGATCCTGCGCTGTGACATCCTCGAGCCTTCCACCGGGCAGGGTTACGAGCGTGACCCCCGCTCCGTGGCCAAGCGCGCCGAGGAATACCTCAAGTCCTCCGGCATCGCCGACACCGCCTTCTTTGGTCCGGAACCGGAATTCTTCATCCTCGACGATGTCCGCTGGGGTGCCGACATGTCCGGGGCCTTCTACAAGGTGGACAGCGAGGAAGCCGAGTGGAACTCCGAGCGCGTCTTCGACGACGGCAACATCGGTCACCGCCCGGGCGCCAAGGGCGGCTACTTCCCGGTCCCGCCGGTGGATTCCCTGCAGGACCTGCGTTCCGCCATGTGCATGGCGATGGAAGAGATGGGCGTGGAGACGGAAGTACACCACCACGAAGTGGCCACCGCCGGTCAGTGTGAAATCGGCACCAAGTTCGACACCCTGGTCAAGCGCGCCGACATGAACCAGATCCTCAAGTACGTGGTGCACAACGTTGCGCACGTCTATGGCAAGACGGCCACCTTCATGCCCAAGCCGCTCGTTGGCGACAACGGTAACGGCATGCACGTGCATCAGTCGCTGGCCAAGGATGGACAGAACCTGTTCGCCGGTGACAAGTACGGCGGTCTGTCCGACACCGCGCTCTACTACATCGGTGGCATCATCAAGCACGCGCGTGCACTGAATGCCTTCACCAACGGTTCCACCAACTCCTACAAGCGCCTGGTGCCGGGCTTCGAAGCGCCGGTCATGCTGGCCTACTCGGCTCGCAACCGTTCTGCCTCCATCCGTATTCCGTTCGTGTCCAACCCCAGGGCGCGCCGCATCGAAGTGCGCTTCCCCGATGCTTCGGGCAACCCGTACCTCACCTTTGCGGCACTGCTGATGGCCGGCCTCGACGGTATCCAGAACAAGATCGATCCGGGCGAAGCCATGGACAAGGATCTCTACGATCTGCCGCCGGAAGAAGAAGCCGCCATCCCCACCGTGTGTCACTCGCTGGATCAGGCACTGGAAGCCCTGGACAACGACCGCGAGTTCCTCAAGGCCGGCGGTGTCTTTACCGACGACGCCATCGATGGTTACATCGGTCTGAAGATGGAAGAAGTCACCCGTCTGCGCATGACCACCCATCCGGTGGAATTCGACATGTACTACAGCATCTAAGTGTTAACGCACAGGAATCGCTGACGTGTCACAACGCCCCCGCAAGGGGGCGTTTTTATTTGTGGCAAACGGACCCCGGCGTTTGTGCCACCCCGGCGACTTGGCTATGCTTGGGTTATGAAAGCATCCCTGGTCGTGCTGGTTCTCACCGGCTTCATTTTTTCAGTCACCGCTTCAGCGGTGGTGGCTGGTGAGCGCGTCTACAAGCAGGTTGGCGAAGACGGCGTGGTGGAGTTCACCGACGTTCCGGCGGAAAACGCCGAGGAAGTGGAGATCAGCGAGCCGCAGACCTATACCCCCAAAACCCTGCCGCGTGTCGAACCACCGCCGCCGGCACCGGAGCCCTTTCGCTACCGTTCCCTGGCTATCGTCACACCGACCAATGAACAGGCCTTCCCGCCGGGTCCCGGTGACGTGGAGGTCACGGTGCGCGTCGATCCACCGGTGGAGACGCGCCTGCGCCACCGCCTCGAGCTGGTACTCGATGGCAAGCCACGGCCCCTCGCCGGACAGAGCATCAAGCTCACAAACCTGGATCGCGGCGCCCACACGGTGAGCGTCCGCGTGGTGGACGGCAGTGGCAAGACCGTGGGCGAAAGCCCGGCGGTGACCTTCTACGTACAACGCCCCTCGTTGCTGGCCCCCGGTCGTGCCCCGGCCCCCACGACGCCCCCGCCGACGGGCAATCCCTGAGCCTGGCCGACACCGCCTGCCGGGTCAGCGGGTGCGATTTCATCCATCCGCCCCTTTGTTTCCGGCCGTATAAGCACTATATTGGTGCACGAGGACGTCGAAAATGGGGCATGATGGGATCTCACCCACGTGTCGGCGTGGTCCACTGCCCTGCCAGTTTACGCCAAGTTCTTGTTATTTCGCTTTTTTTTCCAAACGCGGCCATAACCGGCGCAAAGATGGGGTAATACCCAAAGCTGGTTTGGTTTTTGCTTTAACCGGGACATGCTTGCCCTGTCGCCCATGCCGGATCAGACCTTCGAGAGAATCCTGGAGAACCTCAACTCCACCATCATGCTGTTCGATGCAGAGCTGCGCCTGCGCTATATCAATCCCGCCGGCGAGCGCCTGTTCGAGGTCAGCGCGCGCCAGCTGCTCGGCAGCCCGGTGCAGTCGCTGCTGCTCAACGCGGTGGAACTGGAGGAAATCCTCAACGAGGCACTGGCGAGCGGTACCTCGTTTACGCGCCGCGAGATGACGCTGGACATGCTGCATGCCGAGCAGGTCACCGTGGATGCCACGGCTACGCCCGCCGTCGATGCTGCGGGCCGGGCCGAAGTACTCATCGAGCTGGTGGAAATCGATCGCATCCTGCGCATCACGCGCGATGAAAAACTCTTTTCCCAGCAGGACGTGACCAGTGAAATGCTGCGTGGCCTGGCCCATGAAATCAAGAACCCGCTCGGTGGGCTGCGTGGTGCGGCGCAACTGCTGGGCAAGCAACTGGATCAGGACGAGCTGCGTGAATACACCGACGTGATCATCGGCGAGGCGGATCGCCTGCAGAACCTGGTCAATCGCATGCTGGTGCCACGCATGATGCCGGAGACCGATGAGACCAATATCCACGAAGTGCTGGAGCGTGTACGCAGCGTGTTGCTCGCGGAGTTCGGCGAGCGGGTGCATCTGCATCGTGATTATGATCCCAGTATCCCGGCACTCATTGGTGACCGAGAGCAACTGATACAGGCGGTGCTGAATATCGTGCGTAACGCCATCGAGGCCGGTGGTGAAGGTGCAGAAGTTGTCTTGCGTACGCGTGTGTTGCGCAAGTTTACCATTGGTACCACACGTCATCGCCTGGTGGCGCGCATCGATATTATGGACAACGGTCCCGGCGTGCCCGCGGCGATCCGCGACCGGATCTTTTATCCCATGGTAACCGGTCGTGCAGAGGGAACAGGCCTCGGCCTGTCCATCGCCCAGTCGCTGATCCAGCGCCATGGCGGCCTCATCGAGTGCGACAGTGCACCGGGGCATACCGTGTTTACCATCTTGTTACCCGTATTGAGTGGTGTGGAGAAACAATGAGCAAGGAAACCATCTGGGTTGTTGACGACGATCGTTCCATTCGCTGGGTACTGGAGAAGGCCTTCAAGCAGCATGGCATGGAGGTGCGTCTGTTCGAAGAAGCCGACAGCCTGTTGAGCGCACTGGGTAACGCACGTCCCGATGTGGTGATTTCGGATATTCGCATGCCGGGCATGGATGGCCTGGAACTGCTGGAGCGCATTCACCAGCGTTTTCC
>DRKU01000007.1 GCA_011051615.1 Gammaproteobacteria bacterium | reverse complement strand
CGGCGTCATTCCCTGCGAACGGCAACACAACGCCCGACGGATCCGGGGGCGCAGGTGTTACCGTCGACCCAGATGGCAAAGTCGAGTTGCGCACCGGCGAGATTGATGCCATCGAGACGAGCATGAGTAAGATCGGCATAGCTGAGATCGGCGTTGCGTAGATCGGCATCACTGAGATCGGCATAACGCAGGTTGGCGCCCTTGAGGTTGGCGCTGGAGAGGTTGACCAGTGACAGGTGGGCGTTGCTGAAGTCGGCATAGGAAACATCGGCGCCTTGCAGATTGGAACCGCCCAGGTTGGCGCCGTTGAGCTGCACGCTGGTCATCTCCGCGTTACGTAGATCCGCCTGCAGGAATTGCGCGCCTGACATACGACAGTAGCTCCAGTTGATACCGGGCGCCGGCGGCGCCTCGCACTGCGCCACGCTGACCAGTTGCCCGGAGGGCAACACGAAAGCCAGCACCACCAGGCCTGCCATAACGAGTATCGACAATGCGACAATGCCTATCCTGGTCGAGGGTTTGATACGTGTGCGCGGCAGGACCACGTTTTCGCTGGTGCGCAGGTTCCTGTCACCGGCACGCTGACGCCGTTCACCGCCTTCCCAGCTCTTGCCGTCATCCATGCGCCGCTCATCGGCCCAGCGGCGCGCCGCCTTGAGACGCTCGACGGCCATCTCGTCGTCCGGTTTGGCCAGCAACACATCCGGGATCAGTTCACGCACCTGACGCACCACGACCCAGGTCTCGCGATCCTGGCTGACCTCGTCATCGGCCTGGATACGCCCCAGCACCAGGAACTGCGAGATCTGTCCGGCGGGGAACGGGCCTTTCACCTGTCCCTTGCGACGGACATACCATATCTGTTTCTTTACCATCCCTGAATGTGACCTGTTGCAGCAAGTTCAGTCATACTTCACCAATCCTTCTATCTCGTGCGGCACGGCTTCTGCCACGGCGGCCTCGTCTTTCGGGCCACATGCCGCTACGATGTTGCATATACTCAATACTACGCGAAAATCTTTTCCGCACCACATGGAAATCAAGGGCCCAGCACTCTACCGCAATCCCGCCGAGCTCCTGCTCAATGCCGCCAGCCAGACGGCGGACGGCAAGTTGCTGCCCGGCCGTGTACTGAGCCTGGTCGTGGTCAGCATCAATGAACAACAACTGGTGCTGCGTCTCAACGACAATCTCATCAGTGCGCGCCTGCAACTGGCAACGACGACGAGCGGCGCCCTGCCCTCACGCGAGGCGCAGGAAGCATCGCAGAACCTGCAACGCCTGTTACAACCCGGCCTGGTGGTCCGTGCCGAGGTCGTCACCGGTGCGGACAAACAGCTGGCGTTGAAACTGCTGCCCCTGCCTGCTACCGGCGGCTCCGGAGCAATACTCGACCAGTTGCGCCCGGCCCTGCGCCAGAACCTGCCACGCCAGCAATCCGCGGCACCGCTGCTCGCCAACCTGCAGGCCCTCGCGCAACGCGACAGTCCGCTGGCCATGTCCCTGCCACCGCGCGTACAACAACAGGTGCGGGACTTCATCGCCCACCTGCCGACCGTGGAGGCGGTACGCCAGGCCGATGGTCTGCGCGAGGCGATCCGTAACAGCGGCCTGTTCACCGAACATAACCTGCTGGGCGCCCGTGCCGATCCGTCCACGGCTTCGGGCAGCGCAGACGTGCGCCTCGGACTGTTGCGCATTGCCCACTTTCTGCGCCAGATGGCGGACAAGCCCACCACCCCGGCCAGAAGCAGTACGACACTACCCGCCAGTTACCGGCCACCTGCCACGCAGGCGGTAAACCCGCCCGCCGTTGGCGACAAACCCGTACCAACCTCCGCCGACACGGGCAGTGCAAAAACTTCCGGCAGCGCGCCAAATCCGCCGGCGGTACAGACACCGACGCCGCAGCCGCGCGTGCCCGCCAGCCTGACACCGGGCATGGCGGCGACGGAAGCGCGCAGCGAGCTGTTGCAGCAGGTGGAGGCCAGCCTGGCGCGCATCCACTCGCAACAGTTGACCAGCCAGGCCACGCAGGCCGAGACCGCGCGCCCCGCCCTGGTGTTCGACCTCCCGCTGCGCAGCGACCAGGGCATCGATGTCTTCCAGCTGCGCATCCAGCGTGACGCCCACAACGAGGCTGACGAGGACGGCAGTACGCCGTGGAGTGTCAGCCTGGCCTTCGAGCTGGAATCCCTTGGCCCGGTACGCGTTCTGGTCTCCCTGTTGCAGCGACAGGTGTCGGTCAGTTTCTGGGCGGAGTCGGCCGACACCACCAGGCTGTTCACCGATCACCTCGCAACCCTGCAGGAACAACTGGATACCGCCGGCCTGCAGGTCGGACGGCTGCAGTGCCGCCACGGCCAGCCCACGGCGGCCGAATTTCACACCTCACGCACCCCCGGCCTGGTGGACGAAACCGCATGAGCCGCAAACACGACACACCGCCGCAGGCCGTCGCCCTGTTCTACGATGGCGAGACCACGCCACGGGTCACCGCCAGGGGCAGTGGTGCGCTGGCCGAGGAGATCATTCGCATCGCCCGCGAACACGGTGTACCGCTGCACGAAGATCGCGATCTGCTGGTGCTGTTGTCACAACTGGAACTGGGTGACGAGATCCCGCGCGAACTCTATCTTGCCGTGGCGGAAGTCATTGCCTTTGCCTACATGCTGCGTGGCAAGGTGCCGGACAACTGGCAACCCTGAACGCCACCCTCAGGCCGTGCGATCGAGGCGGTGCAGGAGATAGATCAGTTCGGCCTCACCTTCACTGAGTCCGCAATTCTTCACCAGTTCCGTCACACCCATACCCTGGTGCACCAGGCTGATGGCCTGGTCGTAGGACTGATTGGCGGCATCATAGAGATCGAGCTGGTCCTGGCGTTCGGCCAGGTTGCGCTGGCGGCGCTCTATTTCCAGCACGCGCTGCCCGACACCGCGCGCCGCGGCGGTAAGGGCACGGAAATCACGATGTAGGTGGGCGAGCTGTTTGTCCTGGCGGCGGCGATAGCGCAGGGCGAGCATCAGGAACCAGCCGGCAAACAGCAACATCAGGCCGCTGGCGGCGGGCAACATCAGGGGGCTGGAGAAGAGTTCGCTCACTGGGGT
>DRKU01000006.1 GCA_011051615.1 Gammaproteobacteria bacterium | reverse complement strand
CAGACGGCTATTACATCCACTACGGCTACGCCCCCAACCCCAAGTGGGAGTTCGACATTCGCTACGACATCATGAACCGCCTGACCAACAGCACCACCGGCGAGCGCAAGTTCGAGACCACCACCCTGGGCGTGCAGTACTTCTTCAACAAGAAGAGCCGCTTCGTCTTCAACTACGAGATCCGTAGTGCCGAGGCGCCTAACCTCCCCAGCACGAACAACGCCAATATTATTCTGGATGGTATCGATGATCGTCTCTCGGCCGAGCTCTTGATCATTTTCTAAGAACCGTTCGAGAAGTTAAGCAATCTCCTTGTTGCCCCGGTCCTGCGCAAGCAGGGCCGGGGTTTTTCTTTTTTGTAGGAGCGCCGCCCCGGCGCGATAGCACGAGTGGCGAGTCGCGAGTGGCGAGTCGCGAGTGGCGAGTCGCGAGTGACGAGGGGCGAGTGACGAGGGGCGAGGGGCGAGACATGTGTTCGTCATTCCCGCGAAGGCGGGAATCCAGGCGAGTGAACACAACACTGGATTCCGGGTCTCCGCCATGTTCCACATGGCTGTGCCCGGAATGACGCCCTGTTTTCTCTGTGCCCTCTGTTTTTGTAGGAGCGCCGCCCCGGCGCGATAGCACGAGTGGCGAGTCGCGAGTGACGAGGTGCGAGATATGTGTTCGTCATTCCCGCGAAGGCGGGAATCCAGGCGAGGGAACAAACGGCAGGACTACGGGTTTTCGCATGCATTGCATGGCGGCGCTTTGATCTCCCTCCTCACCCTGTCCCTCTCCCTCAAGGGAGAGGGGACCGCTATTTCGCGATCAGTGGATGTTCCTCGCACCTCGCCGCTCGTCACTCGAACCTCGCTACTACTGGTCCTTTGCGTTGTCTCCCCGCTCGCTATATCATCCACACCTTATATATGCAGTTCCAGGGTAAACAACCATGAGTACCATCAAGGCAGGCATCGTCGGCGGCACCGGTTACACCGGGGTGGAGCTGTTGCGCCTGCTCGCGGCGCACCCGGAGGTGGAGCTGGCGGCCATTACCTCGCGCTCCGAGGCGGGCACACCGGTGGCGGATCTGTTCCCCAACCTGCGCGGGCATGTGGATCTCGCTTTCAGCGAACCGGATGGCAAGCTGCTGGGCGACTGCGACGTGGTGTTCTTTGCCACCCCCAACGGCATCGCCATGACCCAGGTGGCGGAGTTACTCGATGCAGGCGTGCGAGTCATCGATCTCGCTGCCGATTTTCGCCTGCAGGATGCGGGGGTCTGGCAACAGTGGTATGGGCTGGAACACGCCTGCCCCGAGATCCTTGCCGAGGCGGTCTACGGCCTGCCCGAAGTCAACCGCGAGGCCATCGCTGCCGCGCGCCTCGTCGCCAACCCGGGATGTTATCCAACCGCGACCCAGCTCGGTTTCCTGCCGCTCATCGAGGCGGGCCTGGTGGACGACCAGCGCCTGGTGGCGGACTGCAAGTCCGGTGTCAGCGGCGCCGGGCGCAAGGCCGCGCAGGCTACGCTGCTGGCGGAATGCGCCGAGAGCATGAAGGCCTACGGCGTGGCGGGCCACCGCCACCTGCCCGAGATCCGCCAGGGGTTGTCACGCGTCGCCGGCCACGCGGTGGGGCTGACCTTTGTGCCCCACCTGACGCCCATGATTCGGGGTATCCACGCCACCCTCTACGCGCACCTCACCGATCTGGGGCACGGTCTGGACATGGACCTGCAGGCCCTCTACGAGACGCGCTACGCGGCAGAGCCGTTCGTCGACGTATTGCCGGCGGGCAGTCACCCGGAGACACGTAGCGTGCGCGGCGCCAATACCTGTCGCATCGCCGTCTATAGACCTCAGGATGGCGATATGGTGGTGGTTTTGTCGGTAATTGATAACCTCGTCAAGGGCGCCTCCGGGCAGGCGGTGCAGAATATGAACATTATGTTTGGCCTGGATGAGACGGCGGGACTGGCTGCCATTGCCCTGGTCCCCTGAGCGCGCAGTACGAGGCCCATGAACAAACTGGTCGTCAAGTCTCACCGTCCCCTCAAGCAACGCCTGGTGCTGGCGCTGTCCCTCGTGGCAACGGTCTTCGCCGCCTGGGCGCTGTTCGAATACGGCCGTTATCGCGCCGGTTTCGATCACATTGCGGCAGTGCGGGAATACAACGAGCTGCTGGACGTCAATGCCGCGCTCGAGGAACAACTGGAACAGTTGCGTGAGAAGGTGGCCCTGCTGGAGCGTACCCTGCAGGTGGAACGCAAGGCCTCGGCGGACGTGAAGATCTCGCTCAGTGCCCTGCAGGGCGAGATCCTTGAGCTCAACGAGGAACTGGCCTTCTATCGCGGTATCGTTTCGCCACGCGATGCCTCACGCGGCCTGCGCCTGCAGACCTTCAAGCTCACACCTCTGGGCAACGACGGCACATATCGCTACAAGGTGGTGTTAACCCAGGTGCTGAAGAATGACAGGCTGGCCTACGGGACGGTAAGATTACGCCTGGAAGGCACCGAGGATGGTCGGCCGAAGGTGCTGGAGTTGAAGCAGGTGACCGAGAAGAAGGTCAGGGAGCTCAACTACAGGTTCAAGTATTTTCAGTCGCTGGAAGGCAAGCTGCATCTGCCGGCCTCGTTTACCCTGCAGCGTATCACCGTGGAGGTCCGCCCGCGTGGTCGGCGCCAGGACCCCATTGAAAAGACCTTTGAATGGACGACCTGAGGAGAACCCGGTCCATGTTGGGAAAGACAAAGAAACCTAAGCAAAGCGCGAAGATCGATTCGCTCATCGGTCAGAATACCGAGATCCGCGGTGACGTGGTCTTCAGTGGTGGCCTGCACGTGGACGGCAAGATCAGCGGCAACGTGATCTGCGAGGAAGGCAGCGGCTCGGTGCTGACGCTGAGCGAGCGCGGCGTCATCGAGGGCGAGGTGCGGGTCTCGCGGGTGGTGCTAAACGGCACCATCATCGGCGATGTCCATGCCCTGGAACACATCGAGCTGGCCGCCCAGGCGCGCGTCAACGGTAATGTCTACTACAGCCTCATCGAGATGGCCATGGGTGCCGAGGTCAACGGCAACCTGGTGCATCGCAGCGAGAGCGACAAGTCGGTGGTGGCCATCAAGCCCGAGGAGAACAAACACGACGGGAAAAAGGCCTCGCAGGAAAACTGACGCCCAGGCTTTACCCACGATCTGGCCCGTGCCGCGGACGGGTGGGGGTGGGGGTGCACCGCCCGGTGCGCCCCGGAATCTTGATAAACACACTCAGGTATAGCAAAATATCAGCTTCCGCTGATATAGTTGATCTATACTGCGAACACCCGGGGGGAGTACCGGGCTGCCTGACACACGCGCAGGTGCCGGCCCCCGTCCGAATTGAAGTGAGGTAGCAAGCTATGAATACCGCAAGCCAGACTGAAGCACCCATGGTTTTTACCGATGCGGCGGCGGCCAAGGTGCGTAGCCTCATCGAGGAAGAAGGCAACGAAAACCTTAAGCTTCGTGTGTATATTACCGGGGGCGGCTGCTCCGGTTTTCAATACGGGTTTACCTTCGATGAGAACGTCCAGGAAGGTGACACCGAGTTGGAAAATGGCGGCGTCACGCTGCTCATCGACCCCATGAGCTACCAGTACCTGGTGGGTGCCGAGATCGACTACAAGGAAGATCTGCAGGGCGCACAGTTCGTCATCCGCAACCCCAATGCCACCACCACCTGTGGTTGTGGATCCTCGTTTTCTGTCTGAATTTTCCCCACCCGGTCCGGTCTAACTGAGCACGCGGCCCCGTCTGTCGGAGCCGCGTGCTTCTTTTGATCTCCGTCCTGGCCTCAATGCGGGGGCCGGCGGGGCCGATACAGATCCCGGAAGAGCGCGCCCCGCGCAGGGGAATTTTGCTATTCTTGGTGTTTTTTCCGGGCAGCCTGATCCCCATGGGGCCCGGGCCGGAAACACACTGGCCACACGTGGAGTGGAAATCACATGAGTGAGTATTTGCCGGGACTGGCGGGCGTACCTGCGACCAAATCCAATATTTCGGACATCGACGGCGAGAAGGGCATTCTCGCCTACCGCGGTTATCCTATCGAGCAGCTGGCCAAGCACAGTACCTTCGAGGAAACCACCCAGCTGCTGCTCGATGGCGATCTGCCGAGCGCCGAGCAACTGGCCGAGTTCGACCGCAACCTGCGCCACAACCGTCGTGTGCAGTATCACATTCTCGACCTCATGAAGACCTTCCCGGCCACTGGGCACCCCATGGAGATGTTGCAGACTGCGGTGGCCAGCCTCGGCATGTTCTATCCCGGCAATGACTGTCTCACCGGCGGCGACGCCTGCTCCGATCTGAATTACATCCACAACATGACAGTCAAGATCCTCGCCCGCATGGGTACCATCGTCGCCATGTGGGAACACATTCGCAACGGCTACGAGCCCCCCGAGCCACGCGACGACCTGACCTACGCCGAGAACTTCCTCTACATGTTTACCGGCCGTGAACCGGACCCCATGTTGGCGCGGATCATGGATGTGTGCCTGATCCTGCATGCCGAGCACACCATCAATGCCTCCACCTTCGCGGTACTGGTCAATGCCTCGACCCTGGCCAGCCCCAACAGCGTCATTGCCGCCGCCATCGGCGCACTGTCGGGGCCGCTGCATGGTGGCGCCAACCAGAAGGTGGTGGAAATGCTCAAGGAGATCGGCTCGCCCGAGCACGCCGCGGCCTACGTGGATGAGAAGCTGGCCAACAAGGAAGTCATCTGGGGCATGGGGCATCGCGAATACAAGACCAAGGACCCACGCGCCACCATCCTGCAGAAGCTGGTGGATCAGCTCATGGAGGCCCGAGGCGGAGACATCAATCCCATGTTCGAGACCGCCAAGGCGGTGGAAGCGGTGTGCGAAGAGCGCCTGGCGAAGAAAGGCGTCTATGCCAACGTGGATTTCTATTCCGGTATTCTCTACCAGGAGATGGGGATCCCCGCCGACCAGTTCACCACCATTTTCGCCATATCACGCTGTGCCGGCTGGCTGGCGCACTGGCGCGAGCAGCTCAAGGACAACCGCATCTTCCGTCCCACTCAGGTCTATACCGGCCACGCCGCACGCGACTACGTTCCCATCGACAAACGCTAGACCTTGAAAAATAGCGGAATTTTTCTTCTCACGCCTAAACTCCCGGGCTTCTCTGGCCGACAAATATATATGGTATTCCGCACCGGCGCGGGGGCGGGTGCGGTGCAGATGTTGATTTTGGCCAGGGTGCGTATTGTTCACATCGAGAACCAGTTTGTTCCAGTGCGGCGGTAAGGGGGTAGTCCGGCTGTCCTCCTGTCTCTCCCGTGTTCTGCTTGGCCTCCTGCTGCTGCTTGGCCTGGTGCCCGCCGGAGCTGAGGAGACGCTCATTATCGGCGTGTTCCCCCGCTATGGCCTGCGCGGCACCATCGAGCACTTTACCCCCCTGGCCGGTTATCTCGCCATGCAACTCAGGCGCCCGGTGGAGGTACGTAGTGCGCCCAGCTTTGCGCTTTTCGAGGAGGCGCTGGAGCGCGGTGACTACGATATCGTGCATTTCAACCAGTATCACTATGTGCGCAGCCACAAGTACCTTGGCTATGAAGTTATCGCCATGAACGAGGAGGGGGGGCGTGCCAGTGTCGCCGGTGCGCTGATCGTGCGTCGTGATAGCGGTATCGAAACCGTTGCGCAGTTGAAAGGGCGACACATCGTCTTTGGCGGTGGGCCACGCGCCATGCAGAGCTACGTCGTGGCAACCTGGCTGTTACGCCGTGAAGGTTTGCAGGACGGCGATTATGTTCAGGAGTTTGCCGGCAGTCCGGCCAACGCGATCCTGACGGCGTATTATGGAAAATCCGATGCCGCCGGCGCAGGAGACGTCAATCTGAACAAGGATGTGATACGAAAACGTATCGAAACGGCGGAGCTGAAGATCCTGGCACAAGGGCCACGGCTGGCACACCTGCCATGGGCGGTCAGTGCGGCGCTACCGGTATCTCTGCGGCGCCAGATTCAGTCACTGCTTACCACCATGCACACCACGGAGACAGGTCGCCAGGTCCTCACCGCCGCCGAGCTTACTGCACTGCGCCCGGCACAAGATCGGGACTACGATCCGCACCGACATATCATCCGTCAGGTTCTGGGTGAGTCCTATTAGCCATGGGTGCAGGAAAAAAATATTTTCGTACGCGCTGGCCCTGGCATCGCAGCCTGGGTGGTAAGTTCATCCTGCTTACCGTCACGGTGCTGGCACTCACCATGAGTGTCATCGCAATCGTCAATTTCCATCTGCGTCATGCACTCTACGAAGAATACCTCAACGAGGAGGTGACCGAACTCGGTCAGTTCGTCGCGCGCGTCAGCGCCGAGGCGATCCTGTCCTATGATTACGTGGCACTGGATGAGCACATGCGTGACATCAGTGATAACGCCAGTATCGTCTACGCAGCGGTAATTTCACATGACGGCCACAATCTTACCACCCATCTCAATGAAGGTGACCCACGTGTTCTGCAGGCCATCGAAGAGGCCGACAGCACCAGTTTCTTCGCCTGGTTGGCAGCGATCGATGCCCAGCCCGGTGTCAGTGTCATGGAGTTCCCCATCACACTGAAAAACCGCACATTGGGAAGCGTACGCGTGGGGGTGAGTCGCGCGAAGATCGAGCGACAGCTGGATGAAGAACTGTTTCGCCAGTTCCTGGGTAATGGATTCATCATTGTTTTTCTCGCCGCCTGTATTTTTATCGTGTTTCGCTATAACACGCTGCGCCCTATCATTTACCTTGTCAGGGGTGCAAGACGTGTTGCGGCCGGCAATCTGAATGAACCGGTCCAGGTCTTTTCTGATGATGAGCTGGGTAAGCTGACGTGCTCCTTCAATGAAATGATGGCGAAGCTCAAGGCCAGTAATGAGGAGAAGGATCGTGTCCTGTCCCAGTTGCAGGACCTGAATCGCAACCTGGAAGAGCGCGTTGAAAGTCGCACCCGTGAACTGGAGCGCGTCAATCATGAACTGGAACACCTGGCGCTCTATGACGTACTCACCGGCTTGCCGAACCGCTCATTGATCCAGGATCGTCTTCAACAGTGTGTGTTCGATGCGCGGCGCAATGGCCAGATCTTTGGCGTCATGATGCTTGACCTTGATCGTTTCAAGGAAGTCAATGACACCCTGGGACACGATTGTGGCGATGCGCTGCTGGTTGAAGTGGGCCAGCGTTTCAGTGATGCCCTGCGTGAACGTGATACCCTGGGCCGGCTGGGCGGCGACGAGTTTGCTGTTATCCTGCCCGAGGCGGACATCGACGCCTGTGTCACCGTGTGTGGCAAGTTGATCAAATCGCTGGAATCGGCCTTCGAGCTGGAAGGCATGAACCTTTCCGTCTCGGCCAGCATCGGCATTGCACTGTGTCCCGAACATGGCGCAGACCCCTCGTCCCTGCTCAAGGCGGCGGACCTGGCCATGTACGCCGCCAAGACCAACAAGCAGAACTATTGTGTCTACAACGAAAAACTGGCACATCGTGATCCCGCGGCACTGGGCCTCATGGGCGAGCTACGCGAAGCCATCACCAATGAGCACCTGCAGCTTCACTTCCAGCCCAAGATCGATGTACAGCAACAGCGTGTCATCGGTGCCGAGGCACTGGTGCGCTGGTCGAGCAGGACACGCGCCATTCCTCCCGATGAATTTATTCCTGTTGCAGAGCAGACGGGTCTCATCAGGCCATTGACCGACTGGGTGATCCTCGCTGGTTTCCGCCAGTGGGCCGCGTGGCACGATCTTGGGCTGGATCTGAATCTTTCCATCAACCTGTCCATGTACAATCTTCAGGACGATGCGCTGCCGGCGCGTATCGCGGCACTTCGTGAGCAGTGGAATGTCAACGCTGCACGTATCACCTTCGAGATCACCGAAAGTGCCATCATGCAGAATCCTGATCAAACCATGGCCATCCTGCGCGAGCTGCATGGCATGGAGTTCAAGCTGTCGGTAGACGATTTTGGTACCGGCTATTCGTCCCTGTCCCTTCTCAAGCGCCTGCCGGTAAGTGAACTCAAGGTGGATCGCGCCTTCGTGCGTGATATGGCAACAGATTCCGACGATGCGGCCATCGTGCGTGCCATCATCGACCTCGCGCGTAACCTCGGGCTGCAGGTGGTGGCCGAAGGCGTGGAAGATGAGCACAGCCTGCGTGCGCTGGCGATCCTCAGTTGCGAATACGCGCAGGGTTACTTCATCAGCAGGCCGGTTTGTGGCGAGGAGTTTCTGCTGTTTCTGCAGGCGGAGGGACCCTTTACAGGGACGCAGGCAACACCTGTGGCCGAGACCAAAGTGGAATCGGCACGCAGGTCACGTAAGAAGCGCGCCTGAAGTACTCGGCAAGGTGGGAAAAGAATTTTTCCTGCGCAACGCCAGCCGGAACTCAGTCCGCGGCCTGATGAGGTGTGCCGGGATAGATGGCACCGAGGATCACCGGGTGGCGTGCACCGGTGACCGCCGGCAGGTTACCGGCACGGCCACTCAGGGTCCGTTGGGCCAGCCAGGCGAAGGCCATGGCCTCTACCCAGTCGGGATCGACGCCTGTCACCGCTGTGGATGAAATCGATCGTGGCGCCAGCCGTTCCGCCAGCCGTTCCATCAGGTAGCCGTTGTAAACTCCTCCGCCACACACCAGCACTTCTTCGGCCTGTGGCAGACTGGCCTCGATGGCCGTGGCGATGGTCTCGACACTGAGCGAGACCAGGGTCGCCTGCACGTCTTCCGGCGCCAGCCCCGTCACCCCCGGTAGAGACATCAACCAGTCGAGATTGAAATACTCGCGTCCGGTGCTGCGTGGAGGTGGGGTGTCGAACCAGGGATCGGCGAGCATCTGCTCCAGCAGTGCCGCGTCACTCCGTCCCTGCCGTCCCCAGGCACCATTGTTATCATGCCTGCCACCGTGGTGCCGGACGTACCAGGCGTCGAGCAGGGTATTGCCGGGACCGGTGTCGTAGCCGGTGACGGTGAGTGCCTTATCCGCTGGCAGGCAGGTGATATTGGCGATCCCGCCGATGTTGAGGATCACCCGTGCATGCGCAGGCGTGCGAAAGATATGTGCGTGAAAGGCAGGAACCAGAGGCGCGCCCTGGCCACCGGCGGCCATGTCGCGGCGGCGAAAGTCCGCCACCGTGGTGATGCCGGTGATCTCGGCGATGTGATTGGCGTCGCCGATCTGCAGGGTCGTGGGATGATGTGCGGTGGGCAGGTGGCGAATGGTCTGGCCGTGGCAGCCGATGGCCCGCACCTGCTCGGCCGTGAGTCCGGCCTGTGCCATGACCGCCCGGGCGGCGGCGGCAAGCTGGTGGCCCAGCTCCACGTCCACCTCCAGCAGGCGTTCGACTTCGTTGTCGCCCGGCACGCACAATGTGGCGAGCGCTGCACGCAGGGAATCCTCCATGGGCCAGGCCAGTGCCGCCAGCAGCTGTGGCTGCGCGCCGCTCAGATCCACCGCGACCGCATCGATGGCATCCATGCTGGTACCGGAGATGAGGCCAAGGTAGATGTCAGGCATGAGCGCGTCTCGTGACGAATTGGGTGGGTAGTCTGGCCCGCATTATCCGCACGAGTTGGCCAGTCGTACTTACCCGGTGCGGCGCCGCATACGGGGCCAGTTCAACGGCGCAGGGAGGCCAGTTG
>DRKU01000005.1 GCA_011051615.1 Gammaproteobacteria bacterium | reverse complement strand
GCTTCATCGAACAACACCTTCAGATCCTTCTCTATCGTTCTGCGGCGGAAGGGGTTGCGCAGAATCTCCGGCGAGGCCACATCCACCGGACGCCCCTGGAACAGGCGCGAGAATTCGGCCTGCAGATCGGCCGACTTCCACAAGGAAGGCGCCTTGCCAGGCTCGAACTCTACCAGCAGATCGATATCGCTGTCCGGGCGCAGTTCACCGCGGGCAGCCGAGCCGAACAAGGAAAGGCGGCGGATGTGGTATTTCCTCGCCAACGCCTCCAGATCCTTCCGGGAGACGGTCAGTTGTCCGCCGATCCGCACCACCTCGTCATCCATTGTCTCTGCCTCCTTTCGCTCATTCTCCGCAGAGAGGCGCCGCGTCAGCAGTTCCCGGGCCAGTTCCCGCGTCCGGCCCTGGCCGATACGCAAGGCATCGAACAGCGCCAGCAGCTCATACAGCGCGGGATCGTCCCTCGCCGCCAGCGGCAGCCTTTCATACAAGGGTAACAACCCCTGCCCCCTGACGGTCCCCTCCGGGTGGGGCCAGACGGGAGGCAGTTCACCCCCGTCCACCTTGCCCTTCAAAGGCGGCACGGCCTGTGCGGTGGGAAAACCGATGGTCAGCCCGCCCTGCACGGCCGGATAGGCATAGGGCGCACCCTCGACGACAAAGGACCGCAGGGCATCCACCATCGGCTGAGGCGACTCACCCTCCTTGACCAGCAGACGGGCAGCGAGCAGCCGTTGCACCGCCGCATGGGCTTCGTAGCGTGACAGGTACATGGCCTCGCCCAGCGCGGCGTAGGAGAGCCATCGCCCCCGAAGAACGAAGAGTTTCAGGGCCACGGCCAGGTCCTGGGGCTTGAGCACCCACTGGCGGTTGGCAGCGCGCTTCATCGCGACGGTGGTTGCGGAATCGGTCTGATTCATATGCCATATGCATATAGCATACGCTTGGCAATTTCACAAGGCAGGAAGCCGCCCCATCCAACCCCGCGGTTGCTCATCTCCTTTGCCGGAGACCAGCCGCACCCCCCAAGTAACCCCCGAAGTACCCCCTAAGTAGAGCACCTGCTGGGCGGCCCATCACCTTTACCAAGACCTCGATGAACTCCTGCTGCATCCCGTTGATATCCACGTCCCGTTGCGACGGGATATAGGGTGCGACATTGAGGACATTGGTCCTATTCTGAGACCAACCGCCCTTAATTCGTTCCCCCCGTCCTGCTCAGACATGAATAGCCTCCCGTTCCACGTAGGGGCGCAACTCGGGACGCAGCGCCTTGTCCGATACCAGATCCACTGGCCGCCCGAGCAGGTCCTCCAGGTAGAATTGCACGCCGAAGTAGCGACGAGAGGTAGCCGGGCCATCGAAAGAGACCAGTATGTCGATGTCGCTGTCCTCACGCGCCGTGTCCCGCGCGCTCGAACCGAACAACGCGAGATCGAGAACACTGAAGCGCCTGGCCAGTTCCGGTTTGTGCCTGCTCAGCAAGTCGAGAATTTCTTGCTTATTCACGTTACGGTTCCTCGGGATACTTGAGCTTGCGCCAGACCTGTCGCTGCCCTTCCTGCCGAACCACCGCACTCATGACGGTGCTCCGTCTGTCACTTCCCGAGAAACCCCGCCCTCGTCGTCCGCAAACAGGCGGATATAGGGTGCATACCGGAAACGCCGGTTGCGTGCCTGGCCGGTGATCTCCTCCAGCAGTCCGAGTCCTTCCATCCGCTTCACCAGCTGGTTGGCGGCCGCATAACTGGTGCCGGTGATGCCCTCGACATCCTTCACCGAAACGATGGGCCGTTCGAACAATGTCTCCAGCACCCGATGCCCGTTGCCCGCCGCATAG
Organism: Gammaproteobacteria bacterium; assembly: GCA_011051615.1. GTDB lineage: Bacteria > Pseudomonadota > Gammaproteobacteria > CAMYNG01 > CAMYNG01 > HyVt-448. The sequence goes on along the minus strand of DRKU01000005.1, from coordinate 12,786 downwards.
CCCATGTTTTCGGTGATGGCGCTGCGGTGTTCCTCGCGCATCAACAGGATGCGCCTGGCGGTTTCCGTGGCCTGCCGGCTGACCTCGGTCACGCCACGCAGGAAAAAGGCCAGCCAGCCCTCCCAGTCTCCGCTGTCCCGCACAGCCTGCAGATGGTCATAGTAGGCCTGCCGGTGACGCTTGAAATAGTAGGAGAGATACAGGACCGGTTTGTGCAGAATCTCCCGGCTGCACAGCAAAAAGGTGATCAGCAGGCGCCCCACCCGGCCGTTGCCGTCCAGGAAGGGGTGGATGGTCTCGAACTGGGCATGGGCCAGCCCGATCCTGATCAATGCAGGCAAGTCGTCGCGCTGGTGCAGAAAACGCTCCAGATCTGAAAGCAGTTCCGGCACCATTTCGGGCGGGGGTGGCACGAAGCTCGCCTCGTTCAGGGTGCAGCCCGCGGGGCCGATCCAGTTCTGGCTGGTGCGCAGCTCCCCCGGCGCCAGCCGACCGCCGCGCACGCCGCGCATCAGGTGCTCGTGGATTTCGCGGATCAGGCGCACCGACACTGGCAGTTCCCCCAGGCGTGCCAGGCCATGGCGCATGGCTTCGATGTAGTTCAGCACCTCGTGCACGTCACTGGGCCGCTCACGGCTGAAGATCCGCGCCTCGGCGGCCAACACATCCTGCAGAGAACTCTGGGTGCCCTCGATCTGGCTGGAGAGCACCGCCTCCTTGCGCACATACATGAAGACGAACAGATCCGGGTTGGGCAGGGTCAGCACTGAGCCGTCCAGCCGACCCAAGGCCCTGTCGGCACTGGAGAGCAGCTCGTGCAGGCCCGCCATGGCCAGCGACGGATCGGGCGGCAGCGGCGCCGGGATGAAGGCCCGATAACCGGCAGGCTGGCGGATGTAATGCCCGGCACGTGGAATAGACTGGCCCATGGTAAAGGCTGACTTTCCTGCAGGGTCAAATGTCGCTTTTATTATAGTCTGTCTTTAATATAACGCCAGTGGTCCGCCATGCTGAAGCCTGCTTTACCCATGTGGAACCGCGGCCAGGGCATCCCCCGGTACCCAGATCCAGCCTTCATCCAAGGGTATACCCCGTCTGGCGCTTCCAGCAGGCGGGGCTCGCAGGCAAACAGCCACGCGATCAGCGCGCGGGTGAGCGCGTCTTCCTTCCAAATCAGGCCTGCAGCCGTCATCGGTGAGGTCATCGTACAGGACTGGCAGGCCGCCGGCTTGCTCAAGCCCTTGGCTATCAAGCCGGTCGTCACCACCATCGAGAAGCCCTTGCCGGAGACCAGCCGCACCCCCCAAGTAACCCCCCGAAGTACCCCCTAAGTAGAGCGCCTGCTGGGCGTCGTCGTCACCTTTACCGAATCACCTCAACTTCGACATCGACACCGAGCCCGGCCCATGTCCTGTCCGCTGTCATGACCGGCCATCCCTTGTCCAAGGCCAGCGCTAAACAGGCACGGTCGGCCAGGGAGAGGCCACGGTTCCGGGTTTGAGGGTATAACCGGGCAGCGATCTCGGCCTGTTCCGGCGTAAACGGTTCGAAGATCACGCCCACCTCGATGAACTCCTGCTGCATCCCGTTGATATCCACGTCCCGTTGCAGCGACTTCTGCAACACCTCGGACCAGTTCACCGCTGAAATGCAGGCGCCGCCCAGCACCGGGGAGATCTTCTCGCCGCCCGGTTCCTCATGCAGGAAGGCCAGTAGTGCCGAGGCATCCAGGACGACACTCATAATCAGCCGGCTTCCCGCTCCGCCTCGCTCCGCCGCTCGGCGATGAGTTCATCCGCAAGATCCACGTTCCGGGGGATATGCTTGAACCGTTCCCGCAACCGACGTTCGATCGTCTCGCGCCGTTCCAACACCAGGCTCTCGCCCACCTTGCGCGCCACCAGCCGATCACCGGGCTTGAGTTTCAGGGCCTTGCGCAGGGCGGCGGGGATGACCACCCGTCCCTGTGCGCCGACTTGGACTTCGTTCTCTGAGGATGCCATCTAGTTGCTGTCGTGTCACACCCAACCCTAGTGTGGCACATAAGGTGAATTATGTCCAATCGCGACAGTTATTTGAGGACGCAAACACCTATTAGCTGGCAACCCCTCCCACAAAACCAATCGCATATTGTCAATGAGTTATATGCACTCGGTTGACATTGAAGGTATCGTCCTCGATCACTAACGTCAGCTACACCCCACGGATCCCACGCCTGCCCCTACTGGCCCCCGACCCCGACACGCAAGAAGCGATTCTAAATGGCACCCAACTTTCCGGTTTCAATCCGCGCCCCCGCGTGGGGGGCGACCACCGGGGTACGCATGATGATTTTCCGTCGAAGGAGTTTCAATCCGCGCCCCCGCGTGGGGGGCGACCACGATCAGGTGGTAATGGCGTCCTGCATGGCGCTGTTTCAATCCGCGCCCCCGCGTGGGGGGCGACACCTGATGCCACTGTCACAGACCCGTGCGCTGATGTTTCAATCCGCGCCCCCGCGTGGGGGGCGACTGATCACGGAGACCGAGTGGCAGATCAATGAGAAGTTTCAATCCGCGCCCCCGCGTGGGGGGCGACCTGGAACAGAAGGGCCTGGACCAGGCACCGAGAGTTTCAATCCGCGCCCCCGCGTGGGGGGCGACTTGACTATGCCGAGGCCCGCGAGCTGTGGGGCTGGTTTCAATCCGCGCCCCCGCGTGGGGGGCGACGCGGCATACAACTGGGGCCCCACCGTGCTGGAACAGTTTCAATCCGCGCCCCCGCGTGGGGGGCGACCTCCATAGCTTCGCTTTTTGAAGGTTCACAGGCTTGTTTCAATCCGCGCCCCCGCGTGGGGGGCGACTCACAAGTGCGGCCAGCAGCGCCTATGCCCGGATGTTTCAATCCGCGCCCCCGCGTGGGGGGCGACAGTGGTATCGTAACCAATTGTTTGTACTGAAGGAATACGGACAGTTTCGCGAACCCCTCTCTGTACGCCCTCATCGACAGCCAATCCCAACAGCGACGCTAAAAAATCAGCAACCAAATCAGTTAGTAAAGAACAGCGCGAACATTCCCGGAAATCACTGATCACTTCAGGTCCGCGCTACACGATAAGTGGCCCCTCTGGATCGTAGCCCGGCTTGGCCCCAATGTGCTCGACACGCCGCTTCCAGTTGGCGCCCAAGAAATAAAACCTGAGGCTATCACGCTCGGGATCCATTTCCTCAATGAGCCGCTGTTTCAGGCGCACCCACTGCGCAGGATCCACGATACACTCGAACACCGAATACTGAACACGCTGACCGTAATCCTGACACAGCTTTGCAATCCGCCTGAGACGCCCAGCTCCACCTTCACTCTCGGTACTTACATCATAGGTTATGAGCACCATCATGGTTTGGGTCTCAGCGCCATATGAACGCTGGGTAGGCATCCAAATCGCCACGAAGATATGCCGCAAGGAGCCGTGCCTGCAGATGTGGTATTAGACCGATTTCGACAGTCTCATCGAGATAAGGATGGCGGATAGTTTCCCGTTTGCGCTCCTGCCAGGCCACGAGTATCTTTTTCCGTGTACCTTCGTCCATGTTTACCGCCCCACTCTCCGTGGTAACGAATCCGGATGGCCTGACCTGGCCACGATTTATGAGAGAGAGCGCCAGACGATCTGCCAGAGGCGCCCGCAACTCTTCCATCATGTCGAGCGCGAGTGCCGGCCTTCCTGGACGGTCCCGATGTAAAAATCCCATGGCGGGATCCAGTCCAACACCATCAAGCGCCGCTGCAATATCGTGCCGCAGTAATGTATAGAGGAACGACAATATCGCATTGACCGGATCCCTAGGTGGCCTTCGTGTACGACCGGCAAACTGGAATACCTCCTCCTCTCGACGTACAAGCTGTGGAAACGCCTCGAAATAGCGCTTCGCGGCAATGCCTTCATATCCTCGTATATTGTCCAGACCAATATCCTCTCGTCGAACCTGCCGTAACAAGGAGTCGAGGTGTTCTATCACCCCTTTCAGAATCTCGCTTCCTCGTTCATGCCGATATTCACGCAGTGCACGCTGCAGCACGAACCGGCTATTGGCAATTTTTGCCGCGACCACCGTTGCAGCCAGCGGTGCGGCCTGGTCCGGATCCTCGCTCTGACGATGCTGGCGACGGCGCAAAAACACATTTCCGGAAACCGGCCCTTCGACACGCGCCAGGAACCTGCCTTGTTCTGTGAAAAAACTGATGGGCACGCCACGTTCCGCACACAAACCCATCAGAGGCGCGCTGACGCTGACCTGCCCAAACCCCACAATGCTGCCCAAATTGTGGATCGGGAGCCTTAGCCGCGTCTCCTGTTTCACGCGAACCAGCACATTCTCTCGCTCGCGCGCCAACCAGGCGCCCTGCGTGGTGACGAACAAGGTATTGAGAAAGCGTTTCATAGATCGAACATACGCCGAAGATACTCGCTGGCGGACTTTCGGTCGGGCAGACAAATCCTCCGTAGCGAACAGTGATCACATTTGGGACCGGGCTCGGGCAACGGAAGGTGACCCGCGGCATACAGGGCATGGACCTCACCGGTAACCCGGATAGTGGTTTCTCGCAGTGTTTCACCAATCGCCACTTGCTCTCTCCGGCGAGGCTTTCCGTAGAAGATCGCCCCTTGCGGCACGGTGACGCCCAACATCTCCTCCAGCGCCATGGCCTGAGCGCACAACTGGATGCGATCCCAGTCGTCCGCCTTGGAACGCCCCCGCTTGTATTCCACCGCGTAGGGCTGCCATCGACCCGGATGATCGGGTAACTGGCATCCAGCTCCCTCTACACGATGGAACTCGACCATATCTGCCACTCCATAGAGCCCCAGTCTATCGCTTACCAGCCTGATGCTACGGGCAACATGGAGATCACACCGGGTTTCCGCTTCGCCGGAGTTCACTCGCTGATGCAACACCTGACCCTCGGCCGTGAAGCAGTTTTCCGCCCACTGCCGGTCGACGTGGATCAGTGCGAACTGTCGGGGACAGTAGGCATAGTGCTGGAGCGCAGAGAGCGGCAGGTACTCCTCTGCGCACTGATCGCCATTGCCCACAGTTGCCCCCAGGATGCTATATCCTCCGAATCAACGTGACTCCATTTCCAGGTTCCGTAGTATCTCCAACCTGTACCACCTCATCGAGCGGCCTTCCGCTGAAAAGAATCCGGTAGTCGCTGAAGGCCCGTGCCGGCGTTTCTGGGTTGACCCGCTCAATGTTGACTTGATCGAACAGGGTATGGGCCGGCGCATTACCGAGCCGGTCCTCGTGGCGAAATACCAGCAGAGTGCGGGCATTCATCTCGCCGCGCGCTGCAGAATGATCGTGCTCGAACATCTGCTCCAGCGCCCTCCACAGAAGTTCCAGATCCTCGTCGGAAAAGCCGGTCTGCTCGGCCAGTGGGGCACTCACGAACCCGTGTGCCCGATAGAGGCCATAGGGAACCGTGAACTTGCGCCCCATGGTGCGGTTGTCCCCTTCCTGCTTCTCCGCCTCAGCCTCCGTGGTGACTGCCATGCGCGTGATGGCATGCTCCGAAGCAATGATCGGCTCCACGGAACGGCCAAATGTCATTTGAACCGGACCACGAACCTGACCGCAATTAACGCCGGTCGACATCACCGCCCCGAACGCCCGAATATCGAAAAAGTTTTGACAGAGCCAACGGCGTGCTTCTTCATTTGCGCCTTTGCCCTTTGATTTCCAGTGCCCTTTTTTATCTTGTTCTAATTGATCTTCGGCATTTACTGCACGGTATGCTTCTGCTTGCGTCAAGTTTAATATGGCCTTTTCTTTGACGTAGATTCTGTAAGGCTCTTTGTCATCCTCGGTCAGATACACATAGTTTCTGACCTTGCGTTTGAGCGCCACATCCGTAACCAGGCCATGACCGGTCTCCGCATCGACCCTCGGCAGGTTACCGGCATCGGGATCACCGTTGGGATTGCCGTCTTTAACATCAAACAGATAAACGAAGTCATAACGATTCTGCATGGTCCATTACTCCTGGTTGCCGGTTTCTGGTTCCGTCTTGGTGAACAGTGCCTTGCGCTGATGGTAGTAACCGATTGCGAATTGCGCCTGGTCCTGAAGCGAAAGATGCGAGGGCATCACGTCGATGCCGACCATGATCTCCTGCACCAGCTTCTCGCGCGTGATCTTCTGTCCGATGGGAAGTTTGGCCAGATGGTGCTGGTAGGTCCCCAGTATCCTGGGAAACACCACTGCTGGCGTTGCCGAGGCTGCGCTATAGAAGCGATCGCGGATAGTGGCATTGATCCCAGGCTGCGCATCCTCCTGGGTCTTTTCCAGTACGGCAAACAACCGGCCCAATCGATACGCGGGATCGTTGCGTTGAGTATCGAGGCTCACGGGTATCTCTCCTTGTCGGTTGGGGTTTCGCGTCAGCCATGACTTCAGGATGGCTGCCCGGAGGTAGTTGACGGTATGGTCGGCGCGGATGCGCCGGATGACCGCAGCGGCCAGGGCTTCGGGATAGGCGCCACCACCGATAACTGCACGTAACAAGGCGCCCCCCAGCAACGGTGGAATATCCTTGTTCTCACGAGCTGTCTCCCGAAGCAGCATCCACAGCGGAGGGAACTCCGGGTCAGGCCGTTTGCTCCCGGCCTCGAACTGCCGGACCATCCGCAGTGCATCGTGGTGGGCCTTGAGGCGATCGAACAGCGCACGCAGGGTACCGGTATGCCAGAAACGAACCGCCAGACGCGCGGCATTGGGCGCAAGCCCGAGCAGATGAACAGGCGTATCGGGGTCGTCTCCCAGCAGCCTGAGTTCTCCTCCACCCTTTCTGAGTGCCTCCAGCAGGATGTGCGTCTGCTCGAGCGCTCCCTCGTCCTGCGCACCCTCCTCGAGCGTGCCACCAAACAGATCGGCGAGCCAGATCTCGGTTGTGGTCGGCTTGTCGGTCCAGAAAACAACCGTGGTATCGCCAAGCGAAAAGCGATGCCTGTCACTACGAGGCCCGGACAATATCGCATTCAGGGCCGTGCAGTACCGAAAGGCTGCCTGTTCGGACACTGGGGAGTTGAGACTCTGATCCTTCCCATAAGAGGTAAAGGCATCGCAATTGAACGACACTAGGGTGGCACCCGACGATTGTGCGCCGGGCACGCCCTTGAGCTTCGGCTCATGGGTACGAGCAGCCATGGCCCGTTCCCCAGTAATCAGGCACATCGTGGGATGCCCTCCTTCCGGCGGCACTCCCTGTTGAGCAGCCCACCAATCCCTGACCCTCGGTCGCTCATGCACATACCCAGTCTCTCCGATAATCTGGAAGACCCCGAACCCCGTCCCGATCTCGGAAAACTCGGAATGCGCCTTGATCTGGGCAGGGTCCCAGGATTCCAGAAAACGGCAGACGGCCGAGAAGGCTGGGTCGTCTATCTCCTTTTCGACCGCGAGGTGCCGGTCCCGGAATGCCTGGCAGGCCTTGATGGCCCGCTCGCCTTTGTCCTCGTCATCCGTGAAGCCAAAGATGTAGAAAGGGTTGTCCCAGAGAAAGCAGGGGTTGAGACCACTGCCGGACGGCTTGGACTGGCCGGGGACGAGCATCTGGCGTGGTACGCGACGCTTGCCCTTCTCTTCCCTAAGGTCCTGGATCTCGTGGAGACGGCCATCCGGATGAAGCACCACGACAAAGGCAATTTTCTGGGTACTGTAGCCCGGTGGCGCGATCTCGTAGCCCGGATCGTCAGCAAGCCGATCATATAGCTGGTACAGGGACTGGAGAATCATCCGACAGTCCCTCCAGTCTCTTGCAGGCACTGCTGCACGTCTATCACGCCATCGACCATCCGCGCGCGGAAGAAACGCGGGGTCATGTTGTCGTCGAAGTCGATGTCGTGGAGCATGAATCCAAGATCCCGCTCGCCCCGAAGTTCGCCGGGACACTCCGGCCATGTCTCCACAGACTCGAAATCGGCTGCAAATTCGCGCGTACCCAGGTAGGGACGGTGGAAACACTGGCCCTTCCTGACACGACGGTTGAATATGTCCAGGTGCTTGCCAGCCGGCTCGGCATTGGCCCGTCCGTCCGCTTCTCGGGCGTCGAGGATCTCGAAATGCGCCTCGATCCCGTAGCAGACATCCTTCAGCAGCATCGAAGCACGCTGCTGCCGGTCCTCGTCGGCGTACAGTGCGATAGTCTGCCCCCCTCCCTTCATCGCCTTCTTCACAGTCGCCACAGGCACCTTGCTGGCCACCTCGTTACGCCGGATATTGGTGAAACGAATCGGCCGAAACACCCGAATCCGGTCGATTATCCAACGGATCTGGGGCTTCCAGTAAATGGCCTCGAGGATGCCGCGGGCGCCGGAAGGCGTCATCACATCATAGGACACCCGCTCCGCCTTCATTTCGGGCCGGGTCCAACAAGCGTAGTCGCCCCAGACCAGCAGTTTCACACCATGTGGCATGTTCCCTCCCTCATTCAACAATCAGCGATGCAGGGTCGTAAACTGAATCCGCTTCCAATTGCAACCCTCTCTCCAAGTCGTAATGCAGTGCCGGTTCGCAGAGAACCGCGAACCGCTCGCACAACACTTCGATTTTTCCGTCGGACAACGCCTGTTGCCATTGCCTTTCAGATACCGTAACTGTTTGACGCTGAAGGTGACGCGCCAACCGTCGATCCGGATACAGGTCGCGATCATGGAGCACCCATAGACGTTCCACCAGCTCCTGCGCCCTGTCATCCCAGCCGACAACAATCGGGCGCTGGCCCTGGTCGATGAAGCGGAATTTTTCGGCAACCGTCGCAAACTGCACAACCAGCGGCAATCGATCATCACCCAGGCGGAACTCTCCACAGATATCATACCGATCCCAGTCCTGCTTCCGAACCCAGTAGTGGAGGTGGAAGTAATGCTCGATAGCATCGAGCCCGATCAGATCCTCGTAACGCCCGGTGCCGATCACTTGGCTGGCAGCATCGACACCGCTACGCAGCAACCCAAACAGCCTCGCATGATCCACCTCACTGGGCCGGAATATCCAGGTAATGGCGGAGGAACGCCTCCCTTCTCGGTTGCAACGCCCCGCGGCCTGGGCGATGGAGTCCAGGCCGGCCAAGGCACGCCAGACTACCGGGAAGTCCACATCCACTCCGGCCTCGATCAACTGCGTGGCCACGACCCGGCAGGCTTGACCCTTGGCAAGTCGGGAGCGAATTTCCCCGAGCTGCTGGCTGCGATGTTCCGGTGTCATGGCGGCACTGAGGTGATAGGTGCCCTCGGCGCCGGCCTGTACCTTCAGGGCTTGGTAGAGATCAGCGGCGTGGCGACGGGTGTTGACAATGGCAAGCCCCTGTTCCATACCGGCCATACGCTCGGCCAGTTCTTCACTCGACAGACTACCTGCATCGCGGACCTCAACTCGGCGCAGACGCCGATAGAGGGCGGGCGCATCATCGATAATGTGCTGGACCTTGTCGAGACCGATCTCGAACTCTCCCTCTCGGTATTCGATTGCTGGTTGCGTCGCCGTGCAGAGCACGATGGTGCAACCATATTGCTTGACCAGCAGATCCAACACCCGAAGACAGGGCTTGAGCAGCGTCACCGGCAGGGTCTGAGCCTCGTCGAGAATGATCACCGAGTTGGCGATACGGTGCAACTTGCGGCAACATCCGGGCCTGTTGGCAAACAGTGACTCGAACAGCTGCACGTTTGTAGTCACAATCAATGGCGCGTCCCAATTCTCGCTGGCTAGGCGGGACCGGCTGGTCTCCCGGTCGGGGTCAAAATTCGAATGATGCTCGAGGATAAGCGCATCCGTATCTGCCGGATAATCAACAAACACGGACCTGAACACCTCAGCGGTCTGCTCGATGATGCTCGTGAAGGGAATGGCATAAATGACCCGGGAGAGCCCATGTTTTGCACAGTGACGGAGGGCGAACGCGAGCGACGACAGGGTCTTCCCACCCCCCGTGGGCACTGTCAGGTCATAGAGGCCAGGCTCACCGAGCGCCTTTTCCCGACAAGCCGAGAGTACCGCGGCACGGGCCTCCGCCACCGGGCCGGCCTTGGTTGCGAACTGCTGGTCTAGATAGCGGTTCAAATGGGTTTCAAGTGCCGCAAAATCAGTCTGACCCTTTGGGCGCTCGGCAGCCTGGCGGGGGCTCATGAAGGACTCGGTGGCCAGAAAATCCGCATCCACCAGGCATGAAAACAGCATGCGCGTGGCGAATCCAAGCTGAAACGCCGCATCGGTACGGTCGCTGGCAGAAAGCGTGGGTAGGGACACTGGCCGTACACGCAACAGATTTTCAGGGACCGCCTCCCGCCAAGGTGGCACATCCTGCTTGATGAGCCGCGCTTGTAGACTTCCACCTTCTGCGCGGATTGCATCCAGCAGTCCGGCATGATGCCCCGCGATCACATAGGCCACCATGGCATTGAGGGGGGGCGGCAGTGCGGACATGGCATGCTGGGCACCAGCCGTACTGTGATCGACTCGCCCCGAGGTCTCACTCGTATGGGCATCGCTGGCAACCTGCCGGATGTAGTTCTGAAATGCATCAGAGAACTTGCCGAGATCGTGCCATCGCCCACAAAAACCTGTCAGCGGACTCAACTCTGGAAGGTGGCGAAAAACGCGGTGGCCAAAACGCCGAGCACGCCAAGTTACTCTCTGTATGTGGCCATGACGCCCCAAGAGGGGTTCCCATCTCGATATATCCGCGGGGAACTCAGGATTGCTATGTGCGACGGGAATGATCACCCCTTTCACCAAGCAGACTCAGGCCAGGCTCGCCAAAGGGCCGCTCTACCTCGGGCTTATGCGTGTTCGGCAAGGTAAGAAGTAGTAATGGCGGAGAGGGTGTCCGCCTACTGTATATATGTTGCAATTCATCTAGGTCCACTTTAGTATTGTCTTTCAATAGCTTGGTTTTAGCAAGCTCCCATAGCGTCCAGCACAATCCATGCACGATTGTGGAAAGAATTGTGGAAAGGAAACGATGTTGGAAGGGCCCGGATGACACGCGCGATCCACAAGCTGTCAGCCAGGAAAATTCAAACCGCCAGCCCTGGCAAATATTGCGATGGTGGCGGCTTGTGGCTGTTCGTGTCCCCTGCCGGAGCACGCAACTGGGTCTTCCGCTACCGCCTCCACGGCCGTGACCGGGAGATGGGACTGGGATCGGCGCACACGGTGTCGCTTGCCAAGGCCCGTAAACTGGCCGCCGAATACCGGGAACTCAGGCATGAGGGTCGAGACCCCATAGAATACCGCAACCAGAAACGTCTGGAGGAGCGGTTACGCACTGCCTCCCCCACCTTCAGCGACTGCGTTGACGCCTATATTGAAGCACATCGCGCCGGCTGGAGTAACGCCAAGCATGCCCGGCAATGGCATACCACTCTCCGACAATATGCCTGCCCCGAGTTCGGCGAGCTGCCCGTTCGACTGGTTGAAACCACTCATGTCCTGAGGGCACTGGAGAAGATCTGGTACGACAAGACGGAAACCGCCAACCGGGTCCGGCAACGCATCGAGGCTGTGCTCGACTGGGCGACGGCCCGCAAATACCGGATGGGGGAAAATCCAGCCCGGTGGCGTGGGCACCTCGACAAGCTGCTGCCCAGGCCCACGAGGGTCAAAAAGCCGCGGCATCACCCCGCCCTGCCCTTCGGGCAGATCGCCGGGTTCATGCACGAGCTGCGTCAGGCCAATGGTATTGCCGCACGGGCGCTCGAGTTCACGGTTCTGACAGCCGCACGCACCTCGGAAGTGATCGCGGCCCGGTGGGAGGAAATCGATCTCACCCACCGCGTCTGGACAGTCCCTGCCGAACGCATGAAGGCCCGGCGCGAGCATCGTGTCCCCCTTTCCGACCAGGCGGTTGCCCTCCTGAAAGGCATGCCTCGCCTGAACGATTACCTGTTTCCGGGGTTACGTAAGAATCGACCGCTCTCCAACATGGCAATGGCCAAGCTCTTGAAAGAGATGGGCTATAAGGACTACACAGTACACGGATTCCGATCCACCTTCAGGGACTGGGTGGCAGAAACGACCAATTACCCCCGGGAACTTGCCGAAGCGGCATTGGCCCACGTAGTGAAGGATAAGACCGAGGCCGCCTATCAGCGCGGTGATCTGCTGGCACGCCGTGCCGAACTCATGCAGGCGTGGGCCGACTGGTGCGATCGGGCCCAGACCGGCGGCGAGGCAGAATATCCGGATCAGGCACTCTTTCTGGATGCCAGGAGTGCCTGAACCAGGGCGCGCAATTCGTCATCCGGTGCCTCGCGGATCATGGCAGAGATCATGGCGTCCACCTCCTGCTCACTCCATGCCCGCAAGCGCGGTCCAAGAGAAATAGGTGCCGGAAACCGACCGTCACCGATACGGTTGTATAACTCGCTCCTGGAGATGGCCGTCCGTTCCAATACCTCGTCCAGTCTTATCAGTCGCAGACTCATAGGCGCCCCCTATATCGGCGTAATATGTAGTCGATAAGATATATCGGCGTCCGCGTGGAGTCTCTTTAACGACCAGCAACCAACCTGCTCACCCAAGGTGATGCGCAATGCACCATCCCTTTCAGTACCTTGAGTAGCCTAGAGCTGTCAGCGACATTCGGAGCCGCAGGTAGATGTGTTAGCAACAAATAGAACTGTCCGGTTTTGTAGCACATAAACTGTCCGCTCTTTGGACTGTGTCTAAGTGGTTGAGGAGGCGGGGAGGCGGACGTTGTCCCCGTCTTCCTGTTCAGGTGAAACCGATGTCCCGTCCGGGGCAT
>DRKU01000004.1 GCA_011051615.1 Gammaproteobacteria bacterium | reverse complement strand
TCACGTGAGAGGCGCGATATCCATTCCACCAGGTCGTTAACATTGGCCATACGCCGCTCGGCATCCTCGCGTTCCTTGCAGTTGTCCAGCAGCCAGGTCTCGTAGCGGATATCACGAATAATATCGCGCACCACCTCGACGCTCTCGCCCGCTTCCACGCGCTGGCTCATGTCCACCACCCATTTGGCAAAGGCCTGGATGCTGTTGACCGCGCGTGTCCTGAGTTCAGCGTGGATGCCCGGGTCGAAACAGGCATTGAGCAGGGTGCTGTGTCGGCTGCCGGCGAAGCGCGCCAGGGCCTCGACGCTGGTGGGGCCGATCTCGCGCCGTGGCGTGTTGACGATACGCAGGAAGGCGTTGTCGTCATCGGGATTGGTTACCAGGCGCAGGTAGGCCATGATGTCCTTGATTTCGCTGTAGGCAAAGAAAGACGTGCCGCCGCTGAGGTAATAGGGAATGTTGTGCAGCATCAGTTGCTTTTCGAACAGGCGCGACTGGTGGTTGCCGCGGTAAAGAATGGCGTAGTCACCAAAGCGCGTGCCCTTCTGGAAACGGTGGTGTAACAACTCGGCAACGATGCGCTCGGCCTCGTCTTCCTCGTTGGCGGTGCGAATGACGCGAATGGGATCGCCGTAGCCAAGCTCGCTCCACAGGCGCTTTTCATAGACGTGGGGATTGTTGTCGATGAGCGCATTGGCGGCCCTGAGGATGCGCCCCACCGAGCGGTAGTTCTGCTCCAGCTTGATGACGCGCAGGTCGGGGTAGTCGTCGGCGAGGCGCATAAGGTTCTCCGGCCGCGCGCCGCGCCAGGCATAGATGGACTGGTCGTCGTCACCCACCACCGTCAGGCCGGGACGATCGCCCACCAGCGCGCGCACCAGTTCGTACTGGGTGGCGTTGGTGTCCTGGTACTCGTCGATGAGCAGGTAGTGGATGCGGCTGCGCCACTTGTCGAGGATCTCCGGGTGCTCGCGGAACAACAACACCGGCAGCATGATGAGATCATCGAAGTCCACCGCGTTATAGGTGCGCAGGTGGCGGTTGTAGTCGGCGTACACGCGCATGGCGGCGGCGCTGATGACGTCACTCTTGTCCTCCAGCAACACCTGCTCCGGCTGCAGGAAGTCGTTTTTCCACGCCGAGATGCGCCACTGGGTGCGCTCGGCCTGGTTGCCGTCGTCACCGAAGCTGCGGCGCATGAGATCGCGGATCAGGTTGGCGCTGTCCTGGTTATCGTAGATGGAAAATCCCGAGCGCAGGCCGAGGTGGCGCGCCTCGCGGCGGATGATGTCCAGCCCCAGGGCATGAAAGGTGGAGATGCGCAGGCCCTCGGGCGTCTGGCCGAGCAGCTTGCCCACGCGCGCCTTCATCTCGCGCGCGGCCTTGTTGGTGAAGGTCACCGCGGCGATATGGCGCGGGGGGATGCCGCGCTCGCCGATCAGGTGGGCGATCTTCCGGGTGATGACGCGTGTCTTGCCACTGCCCGCACCGGCCAGTACCAGCAGGGGGCTCGCGGTATGCCTGACGGCCTCTTGCTGTGGCGGGTTGAGATCCAGTGACATCGTTGGCGATACGGCCTTTGCAGAGAAACAGGGGGTGCAGCAGAACTCGCCCGGACACGGTATCGAGGGAGACGCCAGTGGCGCGAGATTCTAGCAGGCAGTCGCGGCGCGGCACAAACTCGCTGTGATGACCCGTAAATTGTGATGCAGGCACGCTTCGCGCCGGCGTGGGCGCACCATCGCGGTGCAAAATCACGTACCATTGCGCCTGCCCGGATTTACAACCTCAAATACATCGAAAGGGAGTAAGGAAATGAAAACAACAATGCGCAGGGTTCTTGCCACGGCACTGTTGCTGGCACTCGGCAATGCCGCCTTCGCGGCGGGCAAGCTGGAGGCCAACATCGGCGTGGTGTCCAACTACATCTTCCGTGGCGTGACCCAGACAGGGGACGAAGGCGCCGTGCAGGGTGGCATCGACTACACTGACGCTTCCGGTTTCTACCTCGGTGCGTGGACCAGTGAGGCCGGCAGCACCGGCAGTTACGAGCTGGATCTCTACGGCGGATACGTCTTCACCATCCAGCGCGGTATCGAGCTGGACGTGGGGCTCATCAGCTACCAGTATCCCAACGTCTCCAACACCAGCTTCGAGGAGATCTTCATCGGTGCCGATTTCCAGAACGGCTTCACCGCCAGGTTCTGGGCCGATCTGGACAACAAGAACTACTACCTCGAAGGCGCTTACGACATGCCATTGACGCAGGGTTACGATCTCAACCTGCACCTCGGCATGTATTCGCGCGATATCCTGCCGGATTACAATGACTTCGCCGTGACCATCAGCAAGGATGACTTCAGCCTCGCGCTGACTTTCACCGACGATGACATCCAGGCCGGCAATCCCACCGACAACTACCGTGTCGTTGTGGGCTGGAAGAAGACCTTCTAGGTCCTTCGTCGCTGTCAGCGGCCCGCGACGAACGTCGCGGGCCGTTCCCCCAGCCTTTTGCCCAGCAGATCCAGCGCCAGCCGGGTCTTGAGCGGCAGGTAATCCCGCGACGGGTAGACCAGCCACACCGCACTGTCGAAATCGGTGGCGGTGGCCTCGTACTCCGGTAACAGCCGCAGCAGCTGGCCATCCGCCAGTTCCGCATCCACCAGCCAGTCGGGCAGCAGGGCGATACCCATGCCGGCCAGGGCGCACTGCTTGATGGCCTGCGAGTTGGTCATCAGATAGCGACCGTGAATGGGCACTTCGCTCACCCTGCCGTGCGCGTCGCGGAAAAGCCAGTTGAGATCGTAACCCGGGCGCGGGAACAGCAAGCAGTCGTGCTGCGCCAGTTGCTGTGGTGCCTCCACCCTGTCATGTGCGGCCACCCAGGCCGGGCTGGCACAGACATGGAAGCGCATGTCCGCCACACGCCGCGCGATACAGGACGAATCCTGCAGGGAACCCAGGCGCACAGCGATGTCCACCCGCTCCTCGACAAGGTCCACCCAGGCATCGGTGAGGAGGACATCGATGGACAGTGCCGGGTACTGCGCGGCCAGTTCCGTCACCAGCGGCACCACGTACATCTGGCCGTGAACGGTGGAAGCGGTAAGGCGCAGCGTGCCGCGCGGCTCTTCCACCAGGTCGCGCGCCATCTGTGCCGCCGACTGAAACTCGGCCACCAGCGGCGCCACGCGTTCGAAGTACAGGCGCCCGGCCTCGGTGGGTTCCAGGCGGCGCGTCGTGCGCTGGAACAGGCGTACGCCCAGCTCCTGCTCCAGGGCGGTGATGGCGCGGGAGATGGACGAAGGTGCCATGCCCCGGGCGTCGGCCACGCGACTGAAGTTGCGTACCCGCATGACGTCGAGAAACAGTGTCAGGGTCTCTGTGTCCATTTATGCAGTATAGGCAAAAGTTATTTGCGCTGTTGGTTATTTATTGCGGTACGGCTGGTTAATAAGCTGCGCACTTCCGGCATACCTATCCAATGGAGGACACGCCATGACCACGGATACCCCAACCCTTCCTTCCTACCAGGACAGCCTGCAGGACCTGCTCGATCAGCTCGAGGGCATGTTGCCCGCCGACAAGCTGGCAGTATTCCACCGGGACGCCACGCAGCTCGGCACCCGTTACCCCTCACCACTCAAGCGCGGCCTGGGTGATCGTGCCCCGGGTTTCACCCTGCCCAACGTCGCCGGCCGCGAGATCCGTCTCGCCGATCTGCTCAGCCAGGGGCCGGTGGTGCTGACCTTCTATCGCGGCGTGTGGTGCCCCTACTGCAACCTGGAGCTGAAGCTCTACCAGCAGATCCTGCCCGACATTCGCGAGGCCAGCGCACAGCTTGTCGCCGTCTCACCCATGACCCCCGACAGTTCGCAGCAGATGAAAGAGAGCAACGACCTGGCCTTCGAAGTGTTGAGCGACGTCGGTGGC
The DNA here is from genome assembly GCA_011051615.1 of Gammaproteobacteria bacterium. GTDB lineage: Bacteria > Pseudomonadota > Gammaproteobacteria > CAMYNG01 > CAMYNG01 > HyVt-448. Next base: position 6,100 of record DRKU01000004.1, on the reverse strand, counting down.
AAGGTGGCGGGCCAGTACACCACGGTATTCGAGAATCCGCGTTCATCCGTCGATGCCATGGCCGAGCTGGGCTATGACTTCTTCAGCTTCTATGCCGACGACACGGCGGCCCTGCCGGTGCCGGCCACCTTCGTCATCGCACGTGACGGCCACATCGTGTACGCCGGCTCGGCGGGGGGCGATTATCGGCAGCGGGTAGAGCCGGCCGACATTCTCGATGCCTTGCGTCACATCTGAATCAGGCTCGGGCTCCCGGATCGGACCCCGGATCAGATCCCGGCCCTGAACCCTGATGGCCCGCCCGACCGGGCGGGCCATTCACTACCCCGTTTACACAGGAGGAATCCCCATGCAGATTGCCATACTCGGAACCGGTGCCATGGGTTCACGCATGGCGGCGCGTCTGCTCGAGGTCGGACACCATGTCACGGTGTTCAATCGCCACCCCCATACTGCGCAGGCGCTGGTGATGCAGGGCGCGGTATTCGCCGCCACGCCCGCCGCCGCGGTGCGTGATGCCGAGGTGGTGCTTGCCATGCTGACCGATGATGCCGCCTCGCGGCAGGTGTGGCTGGACGAACGTGATGGTGCGCTGGCGGCCATGGGGCCCGATGCACTGGCGCTGGAATGCAGCACCCTGTCGGTGGCGTGGTGCGACGAACTGGCGGCCTGTTTCCAGGCGCGGCATAGCGCGTTTCTGGATGCGCCGGTGGTGGGTTCCCGGCCGCAGGCCGAGGCAGGCGCGCTGATCTTTCTGGTCGGCGGTGATGCGGCCGCGTTGGCACGTGCAACCTCGGTGCTGGATTGCCTGGGTGCGGGAGTGCATCACGTTGGCCCGGCGGGCAGCGCTACGCGCCTCAAGCTGGCGGTCAATGCCCTGTTCGGTATCCAGGTGGCGGCACTGGGGGAACTCACCGCCTGGCTGGCGGCCGAGGGCCTCGACCACCGGCAGACCCTGGCGCGGTTTGCCGAGCTGCCCACCACCAGTCCCGCGCTGGCGGGGATCGCCGCACTCATGGCCGGTGAGGATACCGCGCCGCGTTTCCCCATCGCACTGGTGGCAAAGGATTTTGGCTACGCGATGCAGGCCGCAACGGAGCAGGGTGCCGCCCTGCCGCTGACGCAGGCCACGCAAGCGATCTACCGACAGGCCGTGGATGCGGGACTGGGTGGTCTCAATATAAATGGTGTGGCGGAACTCTACACTTGAGGCGTGCGGCGCCGATCCAGTTGCCGATAGGACAGGGCCTCGCCGAGATGCGCGGTGGCAATGGATTCGCTGTCATCCAGATCGGCGATGGTGCGCGCCACGCGCAGGATGCGATCGGTGGCACGTGCCGAGAGCCCCAGGCGGTCGATGGCCGACTCGAGCAGACGGTGATCGTCCTCGTCAAGGGCACAGTAGCGGCGGATCTCGCCCGGCTCGAGGCGGGCATTGACCGTGCCGGCGCGCGCGAGCTGGCGCTCATGGGCGGCGACCACGCGCACGCGCACGCTGGCGCTGTCTTCGGGGGGCGCGGCGTTATCGTCGCCGTGGGTGGTGCCGCGTGGCAGCGGCGGCACCTCCACGTGCATGTCGATACGATCCAGCAGTGGCCCCGAGATGCGCGCGCGGTAGCGCTGGATCTGTTCTGGCGTACAACGGCAGCGGCCCTCGGGGTGGCCGAGATACCCACAGGGGCAGGGGTTCATGGCGGCGAGCAACTGGAAGCGTGCCGGAAACTCCGCCTGGCGCGCGGCGCGCGAGATACTGATGGTGCCCGTCTCCAGCGGCTCGCGCAGTACCTCCAGCACACGGCGGTCGAATTCCGGCAGTTCATCCAGAAACAAAATGCCATTGTGGGCCAGCGAAATTTCACCCGGACGCGGGTGCGAGCCGCCACCCACCAGCGCCACGCCCGAGGCCGTGTGATGGGGGCGGCGAAACGGGCGCTGCGCCCACTGGTCGAATGGCAGCGGCTTGCCACTGATGGAATAGACCGCCGCGGTTTCCAGTGCCTCGGCCTCGCTCAGTGGTGGCAGGATCCCGGGCAGGCGGGTGGCGAGCATGGATTTGCCGGTACCCGGCGTGCCGAAGAACAGCAGGTTGTGGCCCCCCGCGGCGGCCACTTCCAGCGCGCGGCGGGCCTGGTGCTGGGCGCGCACCTCGGCCAGGTCCACGCCGTTGGGCGGCGTGTGGGCCACTGCTGTCGGCGCCTGGCGCGCCAGCGGCGTGCTGCCGTTGAGGTGGGCGCACACGGCGAGCAGGTTCTCGGCAGGATAGACCGCCAGCTCGCGCACCAGTGCCGCCTCGTCACGGTTGACCGCCGGCAGGATCAGGCTGCGCCTGCTGTGCCGGGTTTGCACGGCGACGGGCAGTACGCCGGGCACGGCGCGCAGATCACCGCCGAGGGTCAGTTCGCCGACGAACTCGAAGGTATCCAGCGCCGGCGCGTCCAGCTGACCCGAGGCGACGAGGATCCCCAGCGCGATGGGCAGGTCGAAGCGGCCACCCTCCTTGGGCAGATCGGCGGGCGCGAGGTTGACGGTGATGCGTCGCGCGGGAAACTCGAAGTGGCTGTTGAGCAGTGCCGCGCGTACGCGGTCGCGGCTCTCACGCACGGCGGCCTCGGGCAGGCCAACGATGGAAAAGGCCGGCAGGCCGTTGGCGAGGTGGGTCTCGACGGTGACCGCGGGCGCATCAATACCGTTTAGCGCCCGTGTGTGGACGACAGAATATGACATGGCTTCCCTTCCATGTTGGCAGGAGCGCCGCCCCCGGCGCGATTGGCGGGGTTGGGTTATCGCACCGGGGGCGGTGCTCCTAACAGATCGCTAATCGCTATTTTTTAACTTTGCCTCCAGCTCCGCAACCGTTTTTTCCAGCGCCTCCAGTTTCTCGCGGGTGCGGGCCAGCACCGCAGTCTGGATGTCCAGTTCCTCGCGGGTGACGAGGTTCATTTTCGCCAGGCTGCGCTCCAGCGCGGTGCGCAGGGCGCGTTCCAGGTCGGCCTGCAACAGGCTCGGGTCCAGTCCCTTTGGCAGGATGCCGCCGAGCTGGCTGCCCAGCTGGGCCATGATGTCATCGATGAGGTTTGCATTGGCCATGGGTGTGTCCTGTAGGTGATGGCAGCGTGAATCGGGTACCGGTTTTCGTCCGGGCGTCGGTGATTTCGTGAACCCGTTCCGATTTGCACCAGATCGGGGCATGGTCGTGCCCGCGCCCATGCTTCGTGCCCCGCCGTGGTGCAGAAGAAGCCTCCGCTCCCGACAAGTCATTGTTACTAAAGCAAATTAATGTTTGGCACGCCCCATGCACTCCCACGGGGCGATGAAACCAAAAAATTATACCTTCGATTTGTCTTGAGGAGATCAAAATGAAAACGATGAAATCTGTTGCGCTGTCCACGGTTGTGGCGGCATCCATGCTGGCCAGCTTCAGCGCCCAGGCTGGCAGCTTTAGCAGCAATATTGGTGTGACCAACAACTATATCTACCGTGGCGTCACCCAGGGTTCCGATGACTCGGCCGTACAGGGCGGCATCGACTATGACCACGGTAATGGCATCTATGCCGGCACCTGGATTTCCAGTCTCGGTGGCGGTAACCAGTACGAGCAGGACTGGTACTTTGGCTACAACTTCTCCGTCGGTGGTGGTGTGGACCTGGACGTGGGCTACATCATGTACACCTACCCGGTGGGTAACGCCAATGCCGACTTCGACGAGCTCTACGTCAATGCGACCTACCAGAACTTCGGTGCCGGTATCGCGCTGACCCTGGGTTCCGACGACGACACCACGGCTGAATTCAGCGATGGCGACCTCTACCTCTACGTCAGCGCCGAGTTCGAACTGAAGAAGGACGTGACCCTGACGGTGCTCTACGGCGACTACGATTTCGACAACGCCGCGGGTGCCGATTATTCGCACATCCAGCTGGCGCTGGCCAAGGGTGATTTCACCTTCGCCTATGAGTCCAACGACCTGTCGGGTGCCGCTGGCGATGCCCGTGTCACCGTATCCTGGGGTCAGAGCTTCGATCTGTAAGCCTGCCCGGTTACCTGTGGTCTCCCGCCCCGCGTAAGTGGGGCGGGGGACACCTCTAGAAGGAGACGAACACAATGAAACTCGTAATGGCAATCATCAAGCCCTTCAAGCTCGATGATGTGCGTGAGGCCCTCTCCGAGATCGGCGTACAGGGTGTCACCGTCACAGAAGTGAAGGGTTTTGGGCGGCAGAAAGGCCACACCGAGCTGTATCGTGGCGCGGAATACGTGGTGGACTTCCTGCCCAAGGTTAAGGTGGAAGCAGTCGTCGACGACGGCCTGGTCGATCAGGCTATCGAGGCGGTTTCCAAGGCAGCGAATACCGGCAAGATCGGTGACGGCAAGATCTTCGTGCTCGACGTGGCACAGGCCGTACGCATTCGCACGGGTGAATCCGGCAGCGAAGCGCTGTAGACGGTTTAAAGAGGACCTGAAATATGGAAAACAATATCTTTGAATTGCAGTACGCGATGGACACCTTTTACTTCCTGGTCATGGGTGCCCTGGTCATGTGGATGGCCGCCGGTTTCGCCATGCTCGAAGCGGGTCTCGTACGTGCAAAAAATACCACTGAAATTCTCACCAAGAACGTCGTCCTGTTCGCCATTGCCTGTACGGCATACATGGTCGTCGGTTACGACATCATGTACGGTGGTGGCACCTTCCTCGCAGGCATTGCTACCAACGGCGCCGAGGACGCCGACGCCATGGTGGCCGCGGCGCTGGCTTCATCTGCTGAGAATGGCTTCGGCGGCGACTCGGTCTATGCCGGTGCCTCCGACTTCTTCTTCCAGGTGGTGTTCGTCGCCACCGCCATGTCCATCGTCTCCGGTGCCGTGGCCGAGCGCATGAAACTGTGGGCCTTCCTGCTGTTTGCCGTGGTCATGACGGCGTTCATCTATCCGGTGGAAGGTGGCTGGACCTGGGGTAATGGCGTTGCCGGAAGCTGGGGTGAACACGGTGTGTTTGGCCTGTTCGCACTGGGCGATCCCATCGAGGTGGCAGCCGTGGTTGACGAAGCGACCGGTGCAGTCATCACCGAGGCCTACACCATTCCGGGCATGGGCTTCAGTGACTTTGCCGGTTCCGGCATCGTGCACATGGCCGGTGCGGCTGCGGCACTTGCCGGCGTGATCCTGCTTGGCGCGCGCAAGGGCAAGTACTCCGCCGATGGTCGCATCAACGCCATTCCGGGCGCCAACCTGCCGCTGGCCACGCTGGGTACCTTCATCCTGTGGATGGGCTGGTTCGGCTTCAACGGCGGCTCGGTGCTCAAGCTGGGTGACATTGCCAACTCCACCTCCGTGGCCATGGTATTCCTCAATACCAATGCCGCGGCAGCCGGTGGTGTCATCGCCGCGCTCATCGTCGCGCGCCTGCTGTTCGGCAAGGCCGACCTCACCATGGCGTTGAACGGCGCCCTGGCAGGCCTGGTGGCCATCACGGCCGGTCCGGATACGCCGACGGCACTCGGTGCCACGCTCATCGGCGCCGTGGGTGGTGTGCTGGTGGTGTTCTCCATCCTGGGTCTGGACAAGCTGAAGATCGACGATCCGGTGGGCGCCATCTCGGTCCACGGCGTGGTCGGCATGTGGGGCCTGCTGGCCGTGCCGCTGACCAACGATGACGCCACCTTCGGCGGTCAGTTCATCGGCCTGCTTACCATCCTGGTGTGGGTCTTCGTGGTGAGCTTTGTCGCCTGGTACGTCATCAAGGCCATCATGGGTGTCCGCGTCAGCGAGGAAGAAGAGTACGAAGGCGTGGATCTGGCCGAATGTGGTATGGAGGCCTATCCCGAGTTCACCGGCGCCAAGGGTTCGGGTATCTAAGCCCAACCCACCGGTCGATTCGACCTGCAGGCGCCGCTGGCAACAGCGGCGCCTTTTTTTATGGCCCCGACGGTTCAGCTTGCGCAGCGCGCGCCGGCACCAGAGAATGGTGCCCGGGACACGCACCGTGTCCCGTTACCAGTCGAGGATCTGACCCTGAGTACCTTTCGCGTCGAACAACTGGCCGTGCTGCACGTCGGGCCGATAGATCTGAGTCTCACTGACGGTGAGTGCCTGGTGCTGC
>DRKU01000003.1 GCA_011051615.1 Gammaproteobacteria bacterium | reverse complement strand
GCTGTGCCAGGCAGGTGCGCCGTGGCTTCTGGACGGTATCGACCCCGTGACGGGCAGTTTAACACCCGGCCAAAAAAATACCCCTGACAGGAGGGGTAGAAGACGCATTGGGCATGCGTGGAGGCAGTAAGGAGGAAATCGCGGGAGGTACGGAAACGGTATCGCGCATACATTCCGTGCCTTGCATGGGGAATAACGCAGCGCGGCCGGCCGGGTTGACAGGTGGATGTGAAATTTTCGCCGTCCCTGCACGCTCATCCCCGCCCATGCCTGGCAAACTTGCTGGTTCACAAAGGGATGTCGCGTGCGCAATACTTGAACTGGAATTACCGGAGGGCCATGAAGAATGACGGTGGAACACTGGGACCCCGCCCGCGACGGCGAACTCGGTGAGGCAGCCATGGCGCGTAAGCTGGCGGCGCGGGGTTACCACGTCAGCCGCTATGTCTATCCGCCGGGCACCGTGTTTCCCGAGCATACACACGCGGTGGACAAGATCGATGCCGTGCTGGCGGGCCGCTTTCGCCTGTGTCTCGCCGGGCGGTGCGTGGTACTCGAGGCCGGGGACTGCATCGCGGTGCCGGCGGGGATGGTGCACAGCGCCGAGGTGCTTGGCGATCAGCCGGTGATCAGCCTCGACGCCGTGCGTGAGCCGGCCTGAGCGCGGGCAGGAAAAAAGCGGGGCGGTCGTCCACCCCGCGAAGGTGCTATGGAGACAGGTACTAACTTCAGTTGGTGTAGGCAGGCGCCATGCCGTGGCCCCACAACAGTACCGTGACCGCCAGCATGCCGATGAGCATCACCATGCCGAAAGTGAGCACGGCGGTGGCAAACAGGAATCCCTGTTCCTTGCTCACCCCCATGACGATGGGGATGCCGGTATAGAGCAGGTATACGGTATAGGCCAGTGCCGTGAGGCCGACCAGCATGTTGATCCACAACACCGGGTAGATGGCCATGAAGCCCGCCAGGAACAATGGCGTGGCGGTATAGGCGGCGGTCACCACGCACCTGCTCAGATCCGGCGTGACGTCCCAGTTCTGCGCCATCCAGTGAATGGCCTTGCCCATGATGAAGACCCCGGCGAGCATGGCGAGATAGAAGGCCACCGCGATCTGTGCGGCGCTGCCGGTGGTCAGCTTGACGGGGTCGCCAAAGCCGATTTGCCAGCCTACCTGGCTGGAGCCGATAAAGGCCGATATGGGGGGGATGGCGGCCAGCAGAACCACGTGCGAGAGATAGCACTTGCCGATGGTGCAGCGTTCCTCGCGGATGGCGGTCCATTCCTGCTGTGGGTGGCTCAACAGCCCCCAGACGTGGCGTAAAATCATGTGTTCTCCTCCTGCCGCCTTCGAGTCGGGCGGATTTGGCCCATACTGGCACAGGCGCCGGGTCGTGAAAATTGATCACAATCAATAACCGGTGGGGAAATCCGCTGCCCGGGGCGTGAGCGGGTTGGAGGAAATTGCGTGGTTTCGTGCTATGTTGTGAAAAGGTCAGGGCAGGCGCGCCAAGGCGCAGGGAACGGCCAGGGGATATTCAGGAGAACAGACGCAGTGGCGGACGAAAGTTACGAAGTGGTGTTTCACGGCAAGATCACCAAAGGGCGCGATCAGGCCACGGTGATTGCCAACATGGCGAAGCTGTTTCGCTCCGGCGAAGACAAGATCGCACGCCTGTTCAGCGGCGGTGAATTCATCCTCAAGAGCAACCTGGATCACCTCACTGCCCAACGCTACCAGCAGACCCTCGGCAAGGCCGGCGCCCTGTGCGAGATCCGTCCACGTCCGGCCGCTGGTAGTGTGCCTGCTGCTGCAACCTCGTCCTCCGCAGATGCGACACCGGCCGCTACCCCGCCCGACGCACCGGGGTCCGCCACCGCGAGCGTGGACACGGCCACTGCGGCACCAGAGGCAGGGGGAGCCGGCACCGGTGCCCTGCAACTGGATCCCCCCGGCGTCATGATTCTGGAACAGAAGGAAAAACCGGTGCGCGAAGTGGACACCTCGGGCCTGAGCCTTGCCCCGGTGGGGGCGGATGTGCTGGAAGGCGAGACGCGGCCCGAACCGCCACCACCACCCAGTACCGAGGGCCTGAGCCTGGCACCGCTGGGCAGCAACATCCTGGATGATGAGCAGGGCGCCTGAGCCCCTGGCGGGTCGAGCGGACGAAGCCGATACGCCCTGCGCCCTGTGCGGTCGCCGCGGCGTGTCGCTCACCCGGCATCACCTCATCCCACGCAGCCGCCACCGTCATCGTGCCACGCGGCGTCAGTTCAGCTACGCGCAGTGCGTCACCGCCATCCTCATGATCTGCAAGCCCTGCCACAAGCAGATCCATGCCCTGTTCAGTGAAAAGGAACTGGCCCGGTACTACCACACCCGCGAGCGTCTCGCCGCGCATGCCGATATGCAGCGTTTCATCACCTGGATTGCCCGCAAACCGCCCGGCTTCATCCCGTTGACCCGGCGCCGCGCCTGAGCGTCGCCTACCCCCCTGCGGTGGTGCCCAGCAGTGCCGGCAGGGCATGCAGATCCGTGATCTCCGCGTCCGGCATGACCGCCACGTCATTCGGCCAGCGCTGCCGCCGGCGGTTGAGCCATACCGTGCGCAGGCCGGCGCGCGCTGCGCCGAGGATATCGTGCTCGGGGTGGTCACCCACGTGCATGACCTGCGCGGGTGGCAGGGCCAGGCGTGCGCAGGTCTCGGTGTAGATGGCGGGCGCCGGTTTGGGCTGGCCGATGTCGCTTGCGCTGAGGGCGAAACGAAACAGGTGGTCGAGCCCCAGGTGGGAAATGTCCGCGTTGCCGTTGGAGACCGCGACGAGCGGGAAGCGGTGCGCCAGTTCTTCCAGCACCGGTAGAACATCGTGAAAAAAGGTCACGCGGTGGCGCGCGGCAAAGTACACCTCCCAGGCCTGCGCGCTGAATTCCGCCTCGGGATAGCCGGCCTCGCGGGCGAGGCGGCGAAACAGCCGGCGACGCAGGTGGGTGAAGTCCCACGCCCGTGCGGGATCCTCGCTGGCCATCTGCTCGCGCAGGGCGTGGAGCGCGGCGACGTCGTAGCGTTGTGCCACGCGCGGGTAGTGGCGTACCAGCCAGGTGTGGATGGTCTCCTCGGCACGCTGCATCACCGGCGCGGTGTCCCACAGGGTGTCGTCGAGATCGAAGCTGATGGCGCGGACGGGCATGGGTGATGACGAAGTTTAGAACCGTTTTTAGATGTGTTTCAGTTTCGCGTGCGATCCGGGGCCGGCCCTTGCGGGTACGGAATGGCTCGGGCTATTATCGGGCGCGTGGGTCGGAAATGGTAATACCGCAAGTAAATAAGAAGACGCTTATTTACCTGTCAGCGTGCTGACCCATTGACCCCGCCGGGACGTGACCGGGTTCACGTTCAGCACGGGGAGAGCAGGGATGTTATGAGTTTTGTGAGCCACTTCACTCTCTTGCGCTGTATCCCTTGAGTACTCTGTTCTACCTTGACCCTTATGGTCAGGTAAATGGCGTACCGATCTGTTTTTTATACTGATTTCAATAATAGTCGAACGAGAAGGGTGGAAACATGGCAGTGCTAATCCAGTTTGCCAACGGCGCGCCGGGGATCCGGTTCGAGATCGATCAACCCGTGTTTCGCATCGGTCGTGGTCTGGATAACGATCTCTGCATTCCCGATGGCTACGTGAGCAAGGAACACGCCATCATCGAGTGTCGCCCGACGGATGGTGCCGAAGGGGCCTACGAATATTTCCTTATCGATCTCAAGAGCACCAACAAGACCTACGTCAACGACAACCAGGTCAATCGTACGCGCCTCAAGGGCAATGATATGGTCAAGATTGGTCGCAACAGTTTCAAGTTCGTCGTCGAGGAAGACACACGCGCCTTCGACACCATCACCGAGAACCCCGCACACAAGCTCGGGGTGAAGTCGGACAGCCAGCACAGTAGCGAGGACTCCATGACCTCCTCGGGTCGTCACAAGCTGAGCCGGCGTCTGCGCATCAACCAGTTCAGCTGATACGGATCTCACCTGGTGCGGTAAAGAGGCGGCCTGTGGCCGCCTCTTTACGTCTCTACGTGTGTTAAATCCGGTTGCCGGGGGATCAGGAAGCGTGGCGCTCGAGCCAGTCGAGTAACTGGCGGGCCTGGGCGGGGGGCATGGCCTTGATACAGGCGCGCAGGTAGTCGGCGCGGGTATGGATGGGGGCGATGGTCTGGCCGTTACGCGCCGCCAGCAGACGCAGGCGTTGTTCCTGGCGGGCCGAGACGCGCAAACCTGATCCACCAATCTCATACAACATGGTGACACCTTTATCAGAAACTCTTTTGCGGTTACGACATCCTGTCACCGGGCACACCCCACCCTGCGGTGCCTCTGTAGAGGTTGTCGGACAACGGCGGCGGAACTTTACCCATGGTATGGGTGTATAGTTACCGGGTTCCCCCCGGCAGAGACGAGGTGCCAGGTACACCCGCTATGAGCGAGGCGCGCAAGCCCGAAACGCAAACGGAGACCCGGGCCGTCAGCCCCGATGAATTACTGGCGGCGCGCGCGACGGTGCTCTTTCGCCATGACAAGCATGGCGACACCCTCAGCGTGCATGAATGGGGAAACCTGCGCTGGTTGCAGTTCGGTTCCCCGGCCATCCAGAGTGCCATGCGCAGCGACATGCCCACTGCGCTGATGTTGTCCTATCTGCCCCTGATGATGGCCGTCCACCTGTTCCTGCCCGTACCGCGGCACCTGCTGTTGTTCGGCCTGGGGGGTGGCGCCATCGTGCGCCACCTGTACGCGCTGCACCCGCGCTTGCAGTTCACGGTAGTGGAAAATCGCCCGCTGCTGGGCGAGGTGTGTCAGGACTATTTCGCCCTGCCACGGGATCCGCGACGCATTGCGTTCTGTTTTACCGATGCCATGGACTGGTTGCGACGCCAGCGTGGGGGTGACCATGACCTGGTGATGGTGGATCTCTACGGGCGCGACAGCCTGCCGTTCTTCATGTACGAGGAAGCCTTCTACCAGCTCTGCCATACGCAGCTTGCCAGCAACGGCGTGTTGGCGGCCAACCTGCTGGTGCGTGACGAGGAGGAACTGGCTTACCTTCTCAGGCACCTGCGGCAAGTCTTCGATGGCCGGACCCTGTGCCTCAATACCCCCGGTCAGCACAACGTCATCGTACTGGCTTTTCGTGGTGAGGCGGAAGGGCGGCTGGCGATTCTGCGTCAGCGCGCCGAGGCCCTCGGTGTGCGGCTGGGGGTGGACTACCCGCGACTGGTGGAGCGCCTGCGCAATGCCAACCCGGTACGCAACGGCAGGCTGCCACTGTCGTGATCACCCTTGAGCGCGGCGGCACGGCTGGTGTAGGCTGGGCGCCCGAAAGCTGGTCGATGCAGGGTGTGAAACGATGACGAAGACAAACTGGTTGGCGGGTTTCCTGATCCGCCTGGGCCCCATGCGCGTGGCCCTGTTGTGTATGGCGCTTACCGTGGCGGTGCTCATTCCGCTGCCGGGAACAGTGCTCGGTGAGTCGGGCTTCGATGTCTTTCGCGGCATTATCATCCCCACTCTCGCGCCCATCATGTTCATGGTGCTGATGCTCGACGTACTCATGAGCGCAGTACAGAAGGCCGATACGCAGGACGAAGTCGTACGGGCGCGCTACCGCATGATCATCCGTACCCACCTCATCACCGCTACCATCATGGTACTGGCCTCCCTGCCATTCTTCATCAACCTGCTCGCCAGTTGACGTTCATCAGGATACCTGCCCCAGGTGGCTGAGTATGCGCCGGGCGACGGGCTCCAGATCCTCACCCGGCGTGCCGACGATGGCAATGCTGCCGTTTTCCGCGGGCAGGATCATGCCATGCAGATCGGTCGCGTCGATGCTGCGGCGTTGCGCGACGACGGTAGCGGGCAGGATCAGCACGGTGACCGGTCCCCGGTGGCCCTCGATGATGAGGTGGGCACCGTTACGCGCCCCGATGGGACACACGCCGGCATAGTTGATGGCACCGATGTCACCGACCACCCGCTGGCCGACCCGCGCCAGCACATTCTGCAGTTTCTCCACCGGTACGTCGTTGCGCTCCGTCAGGTGATGTGCTTCCGCACGGATATGTGCGACGACGATGTCCTCCAGCGGTTCATCGGCACGCTGGTTGACAATCGCCACGATCAGGCCCACTAACAGCAGCAGTGAGGCGGCACTTGCCAGCCACCACAGGCGGGACTGGTGCCGACGGCAGCGGGTGCTCTGTGCTAGCAGGATGCGCGGGGCGAGCTGCTCGGGTACTGGTACGTCCAGTACCCGTCGAATGTCCTCGTCCAGCTCATGCAACTCAGTCTCGAAGCGTGCACAAGCCGTGCATTCACGCACATGCCGAGTCAGGGTTTCATCCAGCCGCTCGGGCCGAGCGGCGATGCGGCGACGAAAATCAAGGCAATTCATACAACACCTTTGTCGGTAGCAGGGTTGGTGCCGATATCGTGCTCGTCGGCCAGTAACTGGCGCAGGCGCAGGCGAGCACGGCTCAGGCGGGTCATGATGGCGCCACTGGAGACACCCAGCTCGGCCGCGATCTCCTCGCAGCGGTAACCACCGAGGATCTGCAACAACAACGGCTCACGTTGTTCCAGCGGCAGGCGCAGAAGCGCGGTATGCAGACGGCTGCGATCGCTCAGTTCATCCACCAGGGCGGGACGTGTATCCATCAACGCGGTGTGGTTGGCATCGAGCGTGTCCAGCGAGCGGGTCACCACGCACCGGCGCCTGGTGCCGCGCAGGAACTCGCGCCGCAGGATGGTCAGCAACCACGCTTTCGCCGCCGCCGGCTCGCGCAGGCGATGCAGGGATTTCCATGCGCGCAGGAAGGTCTCCTGCACCAGGTCCTCGCTCTGCGCCGCGTTGCCGCACAGCCACAGGGCATAGCGGTAGAGCAGGGCGTGGTAGGCCTGCACGAGGGCGTCGAACTGTGTTTGCGGTGTGCTCACAGTCTTTTAAGACCGCCATTGGCGTCAGAACTTACAAAGTTTCTGTAAGTTTTTTCGCCCGCGGCGGTCCTTGTGGGGTACGGAGGATGCCCGCGTCGCGGGCAAATCGACAACACGCAACAAATCAGGAGCTTACATCTATGAGTAACAAACGCAAACTGGCTACTACCGCCGTCGTTGGCCTGCTGGGACTGGGCCTCGGCATGGTGAGTCTCAATGCACAGGCAGAAAAGCCAAAGTGGCAGGGGCATGAGAAGTGCGCCGGCATCGTCAAGAAGGGCATGAACGACTGCGGCAACAACATGCACCAGTGTGCCGGTCAGGCGAAGGTGGACAATGATCCCGGTGAGTGGATGTACGTGCCGGCCGGGACCTGCAAGAAGATCGCCGGCGCCACGGTCAGGAAGCCGGCCAAATAGTTCGTCGCCATGACGACTCAACAGGGTAGCGGTCCGATCTCCGGTGCGGGGATCGGGCTGCGTAACCCCCATCTCGATGACATGCTCAGCGGGGCGTGGCCGCTCAACTGGCTGGAGATCCTGGTGGACAACTATCTCGGTCGTCCCCGGCAGGCGCTGTGGAAACTGGACAGCTTGCGCCAGGACCACCCCATGACCTTCCACGGTGTGGGCATGTCACTGGCCGGCAGCGAAGCACTGGATCGCGAATACCTGCAACTGCTGGCGCAACGTATGGACGATTTCGAACCACAGTGGATCTCCGACCATCTGTGCTGGACACACCATGGCCAGCACTATCTGCACGATCTCCTGCCCGTACCGTATACCGAGGAGGTGGTGCGCCACGTGGCGCAGCGCATCCGCCAGGTACAGGACGTTCTCGGCCAGCGCATCCTGGTGGAAAACGTCTCCAGCTACCTGCAATGGCAGGACAGTGACATGACGGAATGGGAATTCGTCAACCGCGTGGCGGAGGAAGCCGACTGTTACCTGCTGCTGGATGTCAACAATGTCTACGTCAGCGCCTGGAACCAGGGTTTCGATGCACGTCACTATATCGATGCCGTCGACATGACGCGCGTGCGCGAGATCCACCTCGCTGGTTTCCGTGCACAGGAGAACCTGCTGCTGGATGTTCACGGCGAGAAGGTGCATGCGCCGGTGTGGGAACTCTATGCACATACGGTGAAGCGTGCGCCGCAGGTACCGGTGCTCATCGAATGGGACAATGACCTGCCGCCACTGGAGGTGTTGCTCGGCGAGGCACGCAAGGCCGCGCAGGTCCTTGCCCGCGAGGCCGAAGATGCTGCCTGAACTGCAACAGGCCTTTGTGGCCGGCATCTATGGTGACGAGGCCGCGATTACCGCGCGGCTCGCACCCACACCGCGCCTCGATGGTGCGCAGCAACTGGATGTCTACCGCGCCAGTATCTTCGGTGGCCTGCAGAAGGCGCTGGACGAGGTCTACCCGGTGTGCCGGCAACTGGTCGGCGAGAAATTTTTCAACCACATGGGCTGGCGCTACATCGCGCTGACGCCCTCGCAGCACTTCGACCTTACCCGCTACGGCGAGGAGCTGGCGGCATTCATCGAAAGCGAAGTGCCCACCGAGGAGGTTCCCTGCCTGGCTGACATGGCGCGCCTGGAATGGGCCTGTCACCGTGCCCACTACCGGGGCGAGGCAGACGCGGCGTTGCCGGGACAGACGGGGGCGAACATGGCGGTGGCCACGCTGCAGTTTAGACTCGCTCCACATGTTTCCCTGGTCCGCTCCCCCTGGCCCCTCGGCGAGTTGTGGGCGGCCCACCAGCCCGGTTGCCACCAGCGACTGGAGGACATCGTTTTCGATGACAGCGAGCGTTGTTTCATCGTCTGGCGTGAGGACGACGTGCTCGCCATCGATACCGTCGATGAGCCGCTACAGGTCCTCTTGCGGGCCTGCGAAACGGGCACCAGTGCCGTGCAACTGGCGGCCTGTCTCGAGGCTGCCGGCCATGGTGCGTCGTTTGCCGCCGCCCTCGGTTTGGCCCTGTCACGGGACTGGCTACGGGCGGAAACAGCGCCCCCCTGAGCCGACCGGTGACCGGCTTTTCCCTGCCAGGCACGGGGAATTGCGCCGAAAAATTCGTCCCCGTCACATCGCGGCTCGCACCGTCTCGGGTATACTAGCCAGCCGGAAGTTGTTCTGACACGGCATGTTGGGGCAGGCACGAGATGGTATGTGTATGACAGGGTGGTTATCCAGGCTGGGGATCCTTGCGTTGCTGTTGCAGGCAAGCATGGCCACGGCCGGTGAAATTCAGGAGATCTCCATTGGCGTGCTGGCCTTTCGCGGCGAAGAGCACGCCTTGCGTCGCTGGCAGCCAACCGCCGATTACCTCAACGAAGAAATCCCCGGTTACGAATTCGAGATCCGTCCGCTGACTGCGGAAGACATGCGCTCGGCGGTGGCACAGAACGAGCTGCACTTCGTTCTCACCAACCCCGGGCACTACGTGGAACTGGAAGCCGCCTATGGGGTGACGCGCATCGTCACGCTCAAGAGCCTGCGGCGCGGTCAGCCCTACACGCGTTTTGGCGCGGTGATCTTTACCCGCGCGGACACCCGCATTCGCAGCCTGGCTGATCTGCGTGACCATTCCTTCATGGCCGTGGGGCCAAAGGCCTTTGGTGGCTACCGTATGGCCTGGCGCGAACTGCGCGCCGCCGGCATCGAACCGGACAGCGACCTGTCGCGGGTGGAATATACCGGTTTCCCCCAGGACGACATCGTCTACGCGGTGCGTGATGGCCGCGTCGATGCCGGTACGGTGCGCACCGGGCTGCTGGAGAGCCTCGCCGCACGCGGCGTCATCCGCCTCGATGAGTTTCGCATCCTTCAGCCCCGGCATACCGAGGGTTTTCCCTTTCTGCACAGCACGCGCCTGTATCCTGAATGGCCGCTGGCACGCACGCGTACCGCCTCCGATAAGCTCGCCGAGGAGGTCGCGGTGGTGCTGATGACCATGGTGTCCAGCAACCGTGCCGCGCTCAATGGCAACTATGCCGGCTGGACGGTGCCGCACGACTACAGTTCCGTGCATGCGCTGTTCCGCGACCTGCAGGTCGGGCCTTACGCGGTGCGCCCCACGTTCAATGCCACCGCCGCACGCTATAGCCACTGGGTGCTGCTGGGTGTACTGGCCCTGTTCATGCTGGTCGCCGTCATCTTCTACATCCGCCGCCTGAAGGGGCAACTGACGCAGACGCTGGGTTTTCTCGATGAAGAGGCCAGCTTGCGCGAGCAGGGTCAGGAAGAGCTGCGCAAGCTGTCCCAGGCACTGGGTCAGATTGCCGACAGCGTGGTGATCACCGACCAGGCGGGCGAGATCGAATACGTCAACCCGGCCTTCGAGCAGATCACGGGCTACAGCAGCGAGGAAGTGCTGGGCTTTACACCGGCGATGTTGCGCTCGGGAGAACACGATAACGATTTTTATCGCGACATGTGGCACACCATTCTCTCCGGCAACCCCTTCCAGGCCCAGTTCATCAATCGGCGCAAGGACGGCACGCTGGTCTACGAGGACAAGACCATTACACCGCTCAAGGCCGCCGACGGCAGTATCGACTGTTTCGTTGCCACCGGCACCGATGTCACCGAGATCCGGCTGGCCGAACAGGATCGGCGCCGCCACCAGGATGACATGGCCCATGTCTCGCGTGTTGGCATGATGGGCGAGATGGCATCGAGCATCGCCCATGAACTGAACCAGCCGCTGGCGGCCATCGCCAACTATGCGCAGGGTTGCGTACGACGCCTGAGTTCGAAGGAATACAAGGTGGGGCAGATCATCGCCGCGCTGGAGAACATCAACCAGCAGAGCAAACGCTCCGGCGAGATCATCCGGCGCCTGCGCAGTTTCGTTTCCAAGGGTGAGTCCAAGCGCATGCGTGCCGATATCAACCAGATCGTGCAGAATGCCGCCAGCCTGGCCTATTTCGAGGCACGCAAAAAAGGTATCATCCTGCGCCTCAATTTCGGCACCAACCTGCCGCCGATCCATGCCGATGTGATCCAGATCGAACAGGTGGTGCTCAACCTGGTGAGGAATGCCATCGACGCCATGGCGCGAAACCTGTGGAACAAGCGCGAGCTGCGCATCCATACCTGGTCCGATGGCCGCCAGGTGGTGGTTGCGGTATGGGATACCGGCCATGGCCTGTTGCCCGAGGATCAGCGCCGCCTGTTCGATCCCTTCTTTACCACCAAGCAGCACGGCATGGGCATGGGCCTGTCGATCAGCCGGTCCATCATCGAGGCGCATGGTGGCTCATTGAGCGCAACCAACAACAGTGATCAGGGTGCCACTTTCCGCTTCACCCTGCCGGTGATGCGCGACGTGGACGAAGAGAACGAAATCAGCTACGAACATGCCTCATAGCGTAAATCAGACCATCTACGTGGTCGACGATGACCAGGCGGTGCGAGAATCCCTGTGCTGGCTGCTGGAGTCGGTGGACCTGCCGGTGGTGACCTATGCCTCGGCGCAGGAATTTCTCGCCAACTACAACCCCGAGATGGGCGGCTGTCTGATCCTCGACGTGCGTATGCCGGGTATGAGCGGTCTCGAATTGCAGAACAAGCTGGCCGAGATCGAATGCACGCTGCCCATCCTGATCGTCACCGGTCACGGTGACGTACCCATGGCGGTGCGCGCGCTCAAGAACGGCGCAGTGGATTTCATCGAAAAACCCTTCAACGACCAGAAGCTCCTGGAACGGATCCAGCACTGCCTCGACCAGGATCGCGCCCAGCGCGAGGCGCGTTCCATGCAACGTATCATGCAGGCGCGCTACGAGCAGCTCACACCACGCGAGCAGGAGGTGCTGGTGCGCGTGGTGGCAGGCAAGCTCAACAAGGTCATCGCCACCGAACTGGGGATCAGCAGCAAGACCGTCGAGGCTCATCGCGCCAACATCATGGAAAAGATGCATGCCAGCTCGCTGGCCGAGCTGGTTACCATGTGCGTGACGGTAGGGCTGCGCTAAAACAGCGTTTCAGAAGCAGATTTCCTCTCCGGGTTAGGGATTTCCCTAGGCCGAATAGTGGCCTGACCGGATACACAAATCCCGTTCGCTGACCAATAATTCCCTCCATCCACACCGCCGGAACGGCTTTATCCATACATAACAACACAGGAAAAAGGTGATTATGGAGGCACTCATGGAGCACCGCTGGAACACCCGCGTCCCGCTTGATATCAATGTCACCCTCAACTACGACAAGGTGGGCCTGATCTCTGCGCGCACCCGCGACCTCAGCCTGGGCGGCGCCTACGTCATGACCGATTCCATCCGCCTTGGCAAGCACACCATGCTTGACGTGTTGTTACCCCACGAGGACGACCCCTCGCGCATGGTGCGGGTACCGGCCACGGTGGTGCGTACCGATGGTGAAGGCGTGGCCCTGCAATTTACCGATTTTGATGCCACCAGCATTGCGGCGCTCACCAGCTGGATCAGCGGGGTTGACGTGGCCACGCTCTAGCCAGGGTTTTCGATAACAGGGAAATGACACCTGCCGGGACTGCAAACCTCTCCTCAGGGATAGTGCGACCTCCCCTTTCGACGAACGCATCGACAACGATGCGTTTTTTTTTGCCTCGTTCCCGGGTGGGGGGTGAGAACTGCATCGTGTTTTAACGGCCGACGAATGCCGCATAATGACCAGACCGGCCGCTGGAGAGGCGGCCTGACTACAGGAGCAGGAGGAACTATGCTTGACATGAATCAGATCAAAAAGAACGTTGTCCGCTGGAGCAAGAACGGCGACAGGGATACCACCGATGCAGGGGAGAGTCACACACCAGTGACCAGATCGGCCACGAAGACCGCCGGTGCAGCTGCCACGGGTAAGCGAACACCCGCCAATATCGGTGCCTCGATCCTGTTCAAGGGAGAATTGTCCGGTGACGAGGACTTTGTCATCCAGGGCCGCGTCGAAGGCAGGATCAATCTGGACAACAACAATCTCACCGTCGGCAAGGAAGGCCGCATCCGTGCCGATATCGTGGCGCGCGTGATCACCGTCGAAGGAGAACTGGTGGGAGACATGTTTGGCACCGAAAAGGTCATCATCCGCGCGACTGGTCGGGTAAAGGGCAATATCATCTCACCGCGCGTGACCCTGGAGGATGGCGCCAAGTTCAAGGGCAGCATCGAGATGGACCCCCAGGCGGTAGAGGTGGGTGACAAGGGCGACAAGCGCGCGGTGGCCAACGAATCGGCCTGACACGATCACCATGCTGAGTTCACAGCTGAGCCGTCTCCCGCTTGCCACGGCGGAAATTCAGCAACTGCGCAGCGGACTGCTGCCTGCCCTGATGAAAACCCTGCCGCGCGAGCGGCGCGTGGCAGTGCTCGATCTGGGTCCCGCGCGTCAGGGTAACCTGGACTGTTTTGCACCCTTTGCTCTGCGCTACACCTGCTGGGACATCAGTGAAGAACTGGCGGTCCTGCGCGCCCTGCGCCTGCCCGGCGCGGGCCGGCTCAGTCGCGCCGAGCGCGAGGCGCGCGAGGCGGAACTGGCTGAACGGCGCCGCGCCATGATCGATGCCATGCTGGGTGAGCCGCCGGCACAGCCCTGGGACCTGGTGCTGGCCTGGGAGCTGTTCAACTATCTCGAACGGCCGGTGTTGTCGCTCTTTCTGCAACGCCTGGTACAGGGAATGCAGAAAGGGGGGCGCATCCACGCGCTGATCTGGGGGCAGGGGCACATGCCGGCGAAGATGGCCGATGTCCGCTTCGCCGATCCCCACAGCCTGATCCGCCAGGTACCGGCGGAGGAGGAGTTCATCGACGGCGGTTACAGCCAGTACCAGCTGCGTGGTCTGTGCGAGGGACTTGTGGTACACAAGGGTGTGCTGTTGCGCAATGGCCTGCAGGAACTGAACCTGAGTTACCGGGGTCGACCAGAATAAATTATGGTGTCGTCATTGAAGCGAGATGCCGGCGGGTATCGTCATCAGTGATGCAGGGGAATCAGAACATGTCGTATCTTGTCCGGGGCCTCGTCCTGTTGTGGCTGGTGGCATTTGCGCTACCGGTACAGGCCGGTGTCAGTCATGACACCGAACTGCAATGGTCACGTCAGCAGAGCACGCACTTTCGCATTACTTATCATGAAGCTCTTGCCGAGCTGGTGCCACAGGTGCTGTCCATCGCCGAGGCGCACTATGCTCGGTTGACGGCGAGCTGGCACTGGATCCCGGATGGGCGTATCGAGATCCTGCTCACCGATGAGTTCGATGGTCCCAACGGCATGGCCAGTGCCTTTCCCTACAACTTCATGATCATTCGCGTCTCGCCACCGGACAGCATCGATGCCGTCGAGGATCATGGTGGCTGGCTGGAGACGCTCATCGAACATGAGCTGTTGCACGTCATCCACATCGACAAGGCCACCGGTGCGCCGCGCGCCCTGCGCTCGGTGTTCGGACGCAATGCCCTGTTGTTCCCCAATGCCCTGCAACCGCGCTGGCTGATCGAGGGACTCGCCACCTGGCAGGAGACCCATCCCGAGCGCGGCGTGGGGCGAGGCCAGAGCAGCCTGTTCCGTATGCTCATGCGCGTGGAATTGCAGCGCGGGCTGCTCGACATCAGTGAAGTCAACCAGACGCGCCGCCAGTGGCCCGCCGGCGCCACACCTTATTTATATGGTGTGCATTTCTTCCAGTTCGTTGGTGAAACCTACGGTGAGGCTGCCGTGGCGCGGCTGGTGGAGAATTACTCGGACAACCTGATCCCCTTCGCCATCAATACCAACAGCCGCAGCGTGTTGGGTAAGGACATGCATGCCCTGTGGCGCGAGTTCAGTGCCTGGCTGCATGCCCGTTACGACGGCGAGATGCAGGCGGTGCGCGCTCGCGGTCTGCGTGAAGGTGAACGCCTGACCACGCAGGCCTATTTTACCGGCGGCGCACTGGTCGACGGCGAGGGTGGGATCTTCTACACGGTGGACGACGGCCACGATTACCCGCAACTGTGGCACCGCGACGCACAGGGCAGGTCGCGTGCGCTCACGCGCCTCAATGCTGCGCCACGCCTGGACGTGGTGGCCGGTGCCGATGTGCTCGTTGCCCAGCCCGAGGTCTGCAACGTGGCGCGCCTGTATTTCGATCTCTATCGCATCGACCCCCGTAGTGGCGCGCAGACGCGCCTGACCCGCTGTGCACGCTATCGGCATGCGGCCTGGTTGCCGCGCGGGGCGGGCATCATCGCGGTGGAGAACCGTGGTGGGCAAAGCGCCCTGCATCGGCTCTCGGCCGATGGTGAGCGTCTCGCCGTGCTGTGGCAGGGCAGGGATGGCACCACGGTGGCGGGCATCGACGTGGCCCCCGATGGCCAGATGCTGGTGGCGGCGGTGTGGCGTCCAGGCAATGGCTGGGACCTGGAGCGCTTCGATCTCCAGCGTGCACGCTGGCAACGTCTTACCCGGGGCAGGGCCATCGAGGCCCAGCCGCGTTTTACCGCCGATGGCCGTGCCGTGATCTACAGCGCCGATGAGGACGGCATCTACAACATCTTTCGGCTGGATCTCGCCACTGGCCAGATCCGCCAGTTGTCCAGCGTGCGTAGCGGTGCCTTTGCGCCGTCACTGAGCGCCGACGGTCGCATGCTCTACTATACCGGTGTCCACGGCGACGGCCTGGATATCTATCGCCTGACACTGGACGGCAGGGCGCCGCCCGTTGTCACGCCGGTGGCCGGGCCCTCCGCATTGCCCGTGCCGCCGCGCCCGACGGTGTCGGTATCGGATGCCGAGCCCTACACGCCGTGGTCCACACTGCGACCGCGCTGGTGGTTCCCACACCTGTTCCTCAACGATGAGCGTTCCGAGTATGGCCTCATCACCGCGGGCTGGGATCTTCTGCAACGGCATTCTTTCTATGCCGACGTGGCCTGGGACAGCACCAACGAGGTCTGGATTGGCCAGTTGGACTACGTCTACGATCGCTGGTGGCCGTTGTTCAAGTTCAGCCTCGATCGTTCACTGGAACTGTTCCGTAACAACAGCGGCGTGCTCATGGGTGGGCGTTTCGACGATGAAACGCAACTGGAGATGGTCCTGCCCTGGTTGAGTTACCGCGAGCGGCTTTCCCTGCACCTGGCGGCAGTCAATATCGCCAGTCGCCGCGCCTTCGTTAACCCCGGTTTTGTTTCGGCGCCGGACTTCGAGAACAACCTTGCCGGTCTGGCACTGGTGTACACCACGACGAAACGCTTTCCTCTCTCCGTGAGTCGTACCGGCCAGGAATTGCTGCTGGTGGCGGAAGACTACGATGCGCTGGGCAACAGCATCGCCAGCGGTCAGGTCTATACGCTGGACTGGCGCGGACTCTTCCACCTCGGTGGCGAACACGTACTGGCCCTGCGCCTGGCGGCGGGGCGGGGTAACACATCGCCGGTACCGTTCCAGTTGGGCGGGATCGATGATGTGCTGTTCGCACCGCCCCTGCTTGCCGATACCAACGTGGGTTCGCCGTTCAATCGCCGCAACTATGCCCTGCGTGGTTATGACGAAGGCCTGCCACAGTTGCGGGGCCGGCGTATGCAACTGGCCAGCGCCGAGTACCGTTTCCCCATCGCACGTCCTGAGCGTGGCTGGATGGCGCCACCCGTTGGCCTGTTGCAGGTGCATGGTCGAGTTTTCCTGGAGAGCGGTGCGGCATGGGACAACGGCGGTACGCCACCGCGGTACTATTCCAGTGCCGGTGCGGAGCTGATCGCCGAGACCGAGCTGTTCTACAACCTGCCGCTGGTGGTGAGCTTTGGCTTTGCCAGTGGCTTCGACGACATCGGCACTGACGAGGTCTACGTGCGCCTGTCCACCTCGTTCTGACGGTCGTCCGTACCGTCGTGCAGGATGGCCAGCAGGCCGCTGCTCATGAAGCCGAGGGTGACGGCAAACCACAGGGTGGCGATACGGATGATGAGAGGTGCACTGAGGGCCACTGCCGGTGGTGCACCCACCGAGGCCAGCAACAGCGCCATGCCGGTCTCGGTGGCACCGATGCCGCCGGGGATCATGGACAGGGCGCCGCCGAGGATCCCCACGGCATAGATCGCCAGCGCCATGTGTGGCGCAATCTCGAAACCCAGCGCAATGAGCAGAACGTAGAATGCCAGTCCCTGTAGTAGCCACGCCGACAGGCCGATGAGCAGGCCGAGCAATACCGGCGCGGGCTGAAACAGGCGTGCGGCGCTGTGTAACAGCGTGAGCAGATGCCGGAACAGGTGGTTGAGGCGTGTTGGCAGCCAGCGATCACCCAGCGCCGCGAGGTGTCGCAGGGTGGGATGACTGAACATGAAGGCAAGTATGATGAGAAAGAAGCTGGCGACGACAAACAGCAGGAAGCCATAGCCGGGCAACATCAACAGTGCGAGCAGGGCAATGAGGCCCATGGCGACCACGTCCAGAAAGCGCTCGGTGAAGAACAGCGACAGGCTGTCACTGAAGGGGACGCCGTGGTTGCGCAGGTAAAGGGAACGTACCGTCTCTCCCGCCTTGCCGGGTGTGGTGGTAAGCGCAAACCCGGCCAGGTAGTAGGCGAAGCTGCGTCCGCGCGGCACACGGTAGCCGAGGTGGCGCAGGTAGAACTGCCAGCGCGCGAAGCGGATGCCGTAGTTGGCCAGTGAGCAGCTAAGCAGGAGGAGAAATCCCGCCGCGCCGAGTTGATGTAAGCCTTGTGCAAGGGTATCGCTGCCGGTCCAGGCGACGTAGGCGATATAGAAGCCGGCGGCGAGCAGCAACCACAGCGACAGGCTGCGTCGCCCGGGCAGCGGCAGACTGTGTTGGGCCGTTACTGCGTTGGATTTTAACTGCTCGGGCATTTACACTCCGCACATCGCTGCCTTCCACAGGCGGACGGTACGCGATCCGTGCCATGCATTGCAATATCAAGCCCCGCCAGGCGGGGAGAGGAGAGAGACCGATGGCCTCCGATATCGACGATTTGACCGTAAACTACACCGAAGATGGTGTGCTGGTGGTAAAGGAACTGGACAAGGAGGTACTGACCAGGGGTGCCTGGTCGACCATCCTGTACCGCTACCGTGACTGGAATCGCCAGAAGGAAGAATACGGTCCGGACAAGTACACCATCCGGCGTTACCAGAAGCGCAATAACGAGTACTGGCAGAAATCCAAGTTCAATATTTCCAGCCGGGACCAGGCGCGCAAGATCATCGCTACCCTGCAACGCTGGGTGGACCTGCCCGAAGATGAAGACTGATCCCCGACGCCCGTTGTGACGGGGTGCAGGGCAGAATGCCAGAATTGGTCTAAAATGGAATAAGGGTCTTATCTTGCAGCGGGTCCGAACATGTCAGAAACCAGGCCGGACATGCGCAGTTACATCCGTCATCCGGTGGACATCCCCATTTCCTGTCAGCCAGCCGCGCCGGGAGACGGTCATACCATGGCGGCGCAACATCCGCACCTCAAGGACGTCAGCGCCGGCGGCCTGTCTTTTTTCTCCACTGTGGCCCTCGGTGTGGGCAGCACGGTGTGTATTCATATCGACGTGGTCAAACCGCCCTTCGATGCCGAGGCGCGCGTCACCTGGTGTCATCCGGAGGCGGACGGGTTTCTCGTCGGCCTGTCCTTCGTCGAACCCGACGTGGAATACCAGGCGCGCATGGTGGAGCAATTGTGTCACATCGAACACTACCGCAAGACCGTTGCACGCGTGGAAGGTCGGCAACTGACACCACAGCAGGCCGCCATGGAGTGGATCGAAAAATATGCCCGCGATTTCCCTCGCTCGGTGTGAAAATCCTCACCCTGTGCTGATGTGCAGCGCACTGGAGACAGGGCGATGATGCGCCATGGTTTTCGCTTGCTGTTGCTGTTATGCCTGGGACTTCTACCGGGCTCCCTCGTACTGGCGATCCAGACCGAGGTGCCGCGCTTTACCCTGCATCCACTGGAAGCGGATCCCGAGGGTGACGTTGTCCTCATCATCGGTGGTATCCAGGGTGATGAACCCGGTGGATTCAATGCGGCCTCCTTGCTGGCGACCGAGTATCACATCACGCGCGGCAACGTGTGGGTCATTCCCAACCTGAATTTCCCCAGCATCCTGCGACGCTCGCGCGGCATCAATGGTGACATGAACCGCAAGTTTCTGTCCCTCGATGCACGGGACCCGGATTTCGAAGTCATCCAGCGCATCAAGCAACTTATTCTGGACAAACGCGTCAAGTTGATCCTCAATCTGCACGATGGCAGCGGTTTCTATGCCCCGCGCTATATCGATCGCCAGCGCAATCCCGCGCGCTGGGGGCAGAGCGTGATCATCGACCAGGAACAGCTGGGTGAGGCCGAATTCGGTGATCTCTCGCGTGTCGCCCAACGGGTAGTGGCAGACGTCAACACGCGCATTGCAGATACGGCACACCGTTACCACGTCAAGAACACACGTACCGGTGAAGGCAACCATGAAATGGCCAAGACCCTGACCTGGTTTGCATCGCGGCATGGCAAGGCGGCCTTTGGTATCGAGGCCAGCAAGCAGTTTCTTACCCATGAGCGGGTCTATTACCACCTCAATGTCGTCGAGGCCTTTCTCGATCTGGCCGGCGTAGAGTATGAACGCGGTTTCGAACTGAGCGCGGCGCAGGTGCGCGAGCGCATCGATGGCAACCTGCATCTCTCGCTGTATGATCACCGCATTGGTCTCGATATGCGCAATGTACGCCGCCGGCTGGGTTTTTTCCCCATCAAGCAGAATGCGCCGTTGACCTTTCGGGCCAGCAATCCGCTGCTGGCGGTGGTGGGCAGTGGCAGGCAACTGAAAGTGCGTTATGGCAACCGCCACGTGACGGTGTTGCAGCCACAGTACTTCGACTATGACTCTTCGCTGGACGAAGTGCTCATGGAGATCGATGGTGTCAGCCAGGTTCATTCTCTGGGCGGCACGGTGGAGGTGGAAGACGAGTTTCGTGTTGCCGCCATCGAAGGCTATCGCGTCAATATCATTGGCTTTCGCCGTGCCGGCAGGCGTGACGAAAGTGATATCGACGTTCGTCTGCGTGACATCCAGCGGCGCTTCTCGGTGGACCGCGCCGGTTACATGTACCGCGTGGAATTCTATCGTGGCGAGCGTTTCTGCGGCATGGTGGTAGTGCGCTTCCGCGAAAAGGCCGTGGAACGGGGCAGTCGCAAGCCCAATGGCTAACTGACCGCCGGTCGTTCAGGCATCCATATCGGGGATCAGGCGGCTTTCCAGCTGGACGATCATGTCCTTGAGCAGGAGACGTTTCTTCTTCAGGCGTCGCAGGCGCAGCTGGTCCATGAAGGTCTCTTCGGACAGGCGATCGATGATCTCGTCGAGATCACGATGCTCGATACGCAGCTCGTTGAGCTGGTGGCGAATTTCCTCGAAGTCGCGGTTGTTGTCCATCGCTTTTCATTCCCTGTCGCTATCTGAATTGTAATACACTGCCGGGGTATTGGTAGCCCTGTTACAAGATGTTGATTTACTGAAATGGACGAGATACTCCAGGCAACAAGCACAGGCCTGCGCAGCGTAGTGCGCGAGGTACTTGGTGACCGGGATCTGCGTACGCGCGTGGCGACCAAGGCCGATGGCAGCCTGATCACCGCCGCCGACACGAAGCTCCAGCAGGCGATCCGCGCATGGCTCGATACGCTGGAAGAGTCCCCGGCGCTGCTGGCCGAGGAACAGGCCGAGGAGACCAACCAGGCCCTCATCGATACGGTGCCGCCGCGCTTGTGGGTACTGGACCCGCTGGACGGTACCACCAATCTCGCCAGTGGCATCCCGTATACCGCCGTATCGTTGGCACTGCTGGAGGCGGGCAGGCCGATACTCGGCGTGGTCTATGATCCCGATCGTGACGAGTGTTTCACTGCTCGACATGGTGCGGGGGCGTGGTGCAATGGCGAACCACTGCGCGTGATGGAAGAAAGCCATCCCGCGACACTGGCAGAGTGCGTCGCGTTGATCGATTTCAAACGCCTGGTACCAGAACTGGCTGCCACACTGGCGGCGCAACACCCGTTTCGGTCACAGCGCAACTTCGGCTCGGTGGCGCTGGACTGGTGCTGGCTGGCCGCCGGGCGAGGCCAGCTCTACCTGCATGGGCGGGCCAGGCTGTGGGACTATGTGGCGGGGTGGCTCATCGCCAGCGAGGCCGGCATCGTCTCACAGACCCTCGACGGTGATACCGTGTTCACCTGTTCCCTGCAGGGTCGCAGCGCCATGGCGGCAGCTAGTCCATCCCTGCTAGGACAATGGGGCGACTGGATCGCCGGGGCGCTGTGATATTCTGTGCCCATTGATTGCACGTTGTTCCCTGCTGATACCCGTGAGTAGTTGTCCATGTCCCGCCGTTGCTATTATCTTCTCCCCGTCTTCCTGCTGCTGGTGGCATGCAATGACGCGCGGCAGAACGGCGCGCAGGACACGCGTGACCTGTCCGCCATCCGGGCACGCGGCGAACTCGTGGTGCTGACACGCTGGGGGCCGACGACTTATTACCAGGGGCGCGACGGGCTGGCCGGGCTGGAGTACGACATGGCCGCGGCGTTTGCCGCCTCACTGGGTGTGAAGGTGCGTTTCGAGATCCGCGACAGCATCCGCGATCTGCTGGTGGCGCTGGAACGCGGCGAGGGTGACCTGGCGGCCGCCGGCCTGACACGCACCGCGCAGCGCCGCAACCATTTTCGCTATGGCCCGGTCTATCAGACCGTCCAGCAGCAGGTGGTATGCCGCCGCGGCGGGCCGCGCGTGCGCAAGGTGGCGGACCTGGTCGGTGTGCGCCTGGCGGTACCGGCACGCAGTTCCTACGAGGAACGACTGCTGGCACTCAAACAGCAATTTCCCGAGCTGCAATGGCAGTCGCGCGAGGAGGATACCGAGCAGTTGATGGAAGAAGTCTGGCGTCGCAAGGGCATCGATTGCACCATCGGTGATTCCAACATCGTTGCGGTCGTGCGCCGCTATTTCCCTGAACTGGTGGTGCGTTTCGAACTGGGCGACCCGGAATCACTTTCATGGCTGCTACCGGGACAGAGTACCGAACTGCAGGCCGCCGCCGAGACATGGCTGGCGCAACAGAAGGACAGCGGGGAGCTGTCGCGCTTGCTGGACAAGTATTACGGCTTCATCGACGCGTTCGACTACGTGGACACACGCACCTTCGTGCGCCGCATCAAGACCGTGTTACCGCGTTATCGATCGTTGTTCGAAGCCGCCGGCCGGCGCCATGGTATCGACTGGCAACTGCTGGCGGCACAGTCCTACCAGGAGTCACACTGGAATCCGCGTGCACGCAGCCCCACCGGGGTGCGCGGTATCATGATGCTGACGCTGATCACTGCGCGTGAAGTGGGAGTGCGCAGCCGGCTCGATGCAGCACAGAGTATCGACGGTGCGGCGCGTTACCTGGCGCGCCTGCGCAAGCGCATTCCCGATGCCGTGCGCGAACCCGATCGCACCTGGTTTGCACTGGCAGCCTACAATGTGGGCATGGGTCACCTGCGTGATGCCCGCCAGCTGGCACGACAACTGGGTCGCGATCCCGACTTCTGGAGTGAACTCTCGGCGGTGCTGCCGCTGCTGGCGCAGCGCAAGTACTACCGTAAGCTCAAGCATGGTTACGCGCGCGGTTACGAGCCGGTGCGCTACGTCAACCGCATCCGCGATTTCCATGACATCCTGCGCCGCAGCATCGACGGCGACAATCATGGTGAATAGAAAGTGGCGAGTGACGAGGAGCGAGTAGCGAGGACCAGGAATTAGATTCCCTCTCCCTGACCCTCTACCCCTGCGGGGCACCGAGGTCCCTGAGGGAGAGGGGAATGAAATGCGAAGTTCGAAAAAACGGTTCCTTTCGCGACTGAAACCGTCGCGAGTAACGAGTAGCGAGAGCTGAGGATCATATCCCCGCCCCCTGTCCCCCGCCCTGGGGGCGGGGGGACGGCTGTTTCAAGATCCGTGCTGCCAATTCCGCGCAGATTGCCAGATATCGGTTCCCTCCCCCTCCGGGGGAGGGTCAGGGAGAGGGGATCAAAATACTATCCCCAGCCATCGCCCCTTGCCCCTCGTTCCTCGCTACTGTTTTTGTCCGTAGCGCCGCGCCACGTAATCGGCCACGCGTTGCTGGAACTGGGCGGCGATGTCCTCGCCCTTGAGGGTGACGGTCTTCTCGCCGTCTTCGTAGACCGGCGCCACCGGGCGCTCCCCGGTACCGGGCAGGCTGATGCCGATGTCGGCATGCT
This sequence comes from Gammaproteobacteria bacterium, assembly GCA_011051615.1. Classification (GTDB taxonomy): domain Bacteria; phylum Pseudomonadota; class Gammaproteobacteria; order CAMYNG01; family CAMYNG01; genus HyVt-448. Next base: position 3,744 of record DRKU01000003.1, on the reverse strand, counting down.
TGCTCTCGCCGGGTCCGTTGACCACACAGCCCATGACCGCCACCTTCATGGCTTCCACGCCGGGATAGCGTTGACGCCATTGCGGCATCTGTTCGCGCAGGTAGGCCTGAATGTCTTCGGCCAGTTGCTGGAAGAAGTTACTGGTGGTGCGTCCGCAACCGGGACAGGCGATGACCGCGGGTGTAAAGGAACGCAGTTCCAGTGCCTGCAGGATCTCCTGAGCGACGCGTACCTCCTGCGTGCGTTCACCACCGGGTTCCGGGGTCAGGGAGATGCGGATGGTGTCGCCGATACCCTCGTGGAGCAGCACCGACAGGGCCGCCGTGGAGGCAACGATCCCCTTGCTGCCCATGCCGGCCTCGGTGAGCCCCAGGTGCAGCGGGTAGTCACAGCGCGCCGCCAGGGTGCGATAGACGCTAATGAGATCGTGGACACCGCTCATCTTGCAGGACAGTACGATATGATCGTGGGGCAGGCCGATGGCCTCGGCCTGCGCGGCGCTCTCCAGCGCCGAGGTCACCACCGCCTCGTGCATGATGTCGAGCGTATCCAGCGGTTCTGCGCGGTGTGCGTTCTCGTCCATCAGCCGCGCCAGCACCTGCTGGTCGAGGCTGCCCCAGTTGACTCCGATGCGCACCGGTTTGTCGTGCGTGGCGGCGATCTCGATGAGTCGGGTGAACTGCTCATCGCGGCGGCTGCCCTTGCCCACGTTGCCCGGGTTGATGCGGTACTTGGCCAGGGCGCGTGCGCAGTCGGGAAACTGCTCCAGCAGCTTGTGGCCGTTGAAATGGAAATCGCCCACCAGCGGTACTGAAACGCCCATGGCATCCAGGCGTGCGCGAATGTCGGCCACCTGTGCGGCGGCCTCGGCGGAATTGACGGTGATGCGCACCAGTTCGGAGCCGGCCGCCGCCAGTTCCGCCACCTGGCGGGCGGTGGCCGAGGCGTCGGCGGTATCGGTATTGGTCATGGACTGCACCACCACCGGTGCGCCACCGCCGAGGGTGATATCGCCAACCTGTACGGCGGTGGGACTGCGGCCGGGCCCGGTGGGCTGCTTGATCTGGGTCTGGCTCATACGTGCCTGAGGGTGAAATACGGGCCGTGATCATACCATTTCAGGAACGGGGGCATGGCACAATTGTCCGACCGGTGCCTGTACTCGGGCGCCCGGATCGCTTAGGCTTTGCGGGTTTTTTCGCCACCGCGTGCCCTGCATGTCGGCGGCAGTCGATTCAAACACAGCCCAACAGGCAGTCCAGAAAACGGGGAGAACGAGATGGGGCGTAAACACAGGAAACGGCAGGAGGGGCCGACGCTGGCCGAACAGGCGGATCGCCATGCCCTGTACCAGAAATCGGTGCAGGCGCCCGAGGCCGAGGTGGAATTCTTCGACAAGGCCTACCGCGAGATCCGCGGCAAGAAGCCCCTGCTCATGCGCGAGGATTTCTGCGGTACTGCCCTGCTGGCCACCACCTGGTGCCAGAGTGACCCGGAGCGTCGCGCGGTGGGTGCCGACATCTGTCCCGACACCCTGGCCTGGGGACGCGAGCACAACCTGGCGCCCGCGGGCGAAGACGTGGCGCGGCGCATCGAACTGGTGGAGGCCGATGTGCGCGAGGCCAACCTGCCGCTGGCCGACATTACCTGTGCACTCAATTTCAGTTACTGTATCTTCCAGACACGCGACGAACTGCGTGAATACTTCGAGGCCGCGCACCGTGGTCTCAAGTCCGATGGCCTGTTGATCCTCGATCTCTTCGGCGGCACCGAGTGCCAGGATGAACTCGAGGAGGAGACCGATATCGACGATGAGCCGGCCACTTATATATGGGAACATGCCAGTTTCAACCCCATAAAGAATCATATCGTCTGTCATATTCACTTCGAATTCGACGACGGCTCGCGTCTCGACAAGGCCTTCACCTATGACTGGCGCCTGTGGAGCATCCCCGAGATCACCGAACTGCTGGGTGAGGCCGGTTTCAGCAAGGTGCATGTCTACTGGGAGAAGTTCGAGAACACCGATGATGATGATGACGAACTGGAAGGCACCGGCGAGTATTATCAGACCGACGAGGTTGAGAATCAGGAATCCTGGATGACCTATATCGTCGCCGAATATTGAAGCGCCGCGTGGCGGCCCGGCTGTAACTTGTGGAGTAAGTAGTGATGAAGAAGATGGTGTTTGGTGTTCTGCTGGTTCTGCTCAGTATGGATGCCCAGGCCTTACGTCCGTCGGTCGAGATCATCGAACGTTTCGATGACTTCAGGATCGTGGCATTCATCGATGAGGCGGATCTCGCCGACTATCCCGTCTGGGACCCCATGCAGGGAGAGGTACCGCTGTCCATTGGTGGTGCGATCCAGGCGGTCAGGGCAAAGCATAACCATATGCACCTGCAGAACAGCATCGTGCGGGAGATCGAACTGCGCGAGATCGCCGGGCGGCGCAATTACTGGCACTACCTGATCGTGACCCGCGACGCCAGCCGCGACGATGCACAGGATGAAGTCTATGTCGTCCTCATGAACGGCAAGGTGATCCCGGCGATCATCGAACCGGAATCGGTCAAGTAGTCCCCGGCAGATCCTCGGGCGCCATCGCCGCGTAGGGTTCGTGGCGCGTGCGGTCGTGGATGTGCATGCGGTAGTCGACGAAGTCCTCCTGCCTGTCGAAGTGCAGGAAGGGATTGCCCCGGATCTGCTCCTCCATGGACGAGGTGGTCTTGACTGCATAGTTGTGGCCGGGATGGATGAGGGTCTGCGGCGGCAGTTCGCTCTTCAGCTTGCGCAGGGTGTCGAACATCTGGTTGGGATCACCACCGTGCAGGTCGCAGCGCCCGCAACCGAAGACGAACAGGGTGTCGCCGGTGATGAGATCATCACCCACCCGGTAGCAGGCCGAACCGGGCGTATGGCCGGGGGTATGCAATACCTGGATCTCGGTCTCACCCAGCTTGATGATGTCACCGCCGTGGTGCAGGCGGGGCATGTCCAGTTCCTGCCCCCAGAAGCGCGCCTCGGGCTTGAGCAGGTGCAGCTCGGCATCCACCTCGCCCAGTAGCTGCTGCAGGCCGTTGATGTGGTCGTGGTGGCTGTGGGTGAGCAGCACATCGGTGATGGTCATGCCCCGTTCGCGCGCCCGTGCGAGGATGGCGTCCACGTCCCAGGCCGGATCCACCACGGCGGTGCGGCCGCTGGCCTGGTCCTGGATGAGGTAGATGAAGTTTTCCATCGGCCCCAGTTCGAGGGCCTCGATGGTCCACGGCGTCGTTGTCGTCATGCCTCACCTCACTGTGTGCTGTTGGCGCCCCGTTTTCCCCATGCGCGCGGCGCGTAAAAGCCCTATTATAGGCCTCCCCCGGGGAGGGGCGGGGGAAAGTCGCCACCCTGGCCTAATGCCCGCCAGCGGCGCGCCGATAATAATGATACGAATTTGCTGTAACTGTTTCCCTGGACCATGACCGGATACCTGACTCGCACCTGCACACGACGCGCCCTGCTGCTGGCGGCCGCCTTGCTGCTGGCACTGCCGTGCCTGCCTGCGCAGGCTGCGGTCTATGTCTACCGCCTGCCCGACGGCTCGCACCTGATCACCGATCGTCGCTACCGGGACGAGGCCCATGAGCTGATCCGGGTTACCGGCGATGCCGGTGAAGTGGGGCGCTATGCCTCGCCGAAGTACAAGTCCCGCCGCCACGAGACCCTGGCGCGCTACGATGCCCTTATCAAGGAGACTGC
>DRKU01000002.1 GCA_011051615.1 Gammaproteobacteria bacterium | reverse complement strand
CGAAACGTTTGGCGCGCCCACAGATCCGCACGAAGCCTTCTTCATCGATATCCACGATATCGCCGGTATCGTACCAGCCTTCGCCAAACTCGCTGGACGGTGGAACACAGCGACCCGGCTCGTCTTCGCGCAGGTAGCCGAGCATGATGTTGGGACCACGCACATGCAGACGCCGCCCCGTGCTGACACCCGGCACGTCCACCAGGCGATATTCGATACCGGGCAACAGGCGCCCCACCGTGCCGATGCGGTTGTCCATCGGCGTGTTGGAGGCCAGCACCGGGCTGGTCTCGGTGGTGCCATACCCTTCCAGCACGCGCACGCCGAAGCGATCGCTCCACACGCGCCGTGTTTCCTCCTGCAGCGGCTCGGCGCCGGCAAACACGTAACGCAGGGTATAGAAGTCATAGGGATGGGCAAACCGTGCGTAGCCCCTGAGGAAGGTATTGGTGCCAAACAGGATGGTGGCGCCCACGTCATAGGACATCTCCGGCACGATACGATAGTGCAGGGGTGTTGGATAGAAGAACACGCGCATGCCCGAGATGATGGGCAGGATGGTGCCGGCGGTGAGTCCGAAGGAGTGGAACATGGGCAGGGCATTGAAGATCACGTCCTGCGCCTGGTAGTCCACGCGCGCGGCGATCTGCGCGCAGTTGGCGAGGATGTTGCGATGTGACAGCACCACACCTTTGGGCGTGCCCTCCGAGCCGGAAGTGAACAGTACCACCGCGGCATCGTCCGCCTGCGGATTGCGTGCCATGGCGCGATGGCTGAGGCGCGCGAAGGCGAGATCCAGCAGACCGCGCAGGCGCGCCAACAGGCCGATTCCCGCCACCAGGTCTTCCAGGTAGATCACGCGACGGCGTTCTGCCAGTCGTGCCACCACCTCATCGAGTCTGGCGCGCGTGACGAACTGGCGCGAGGTCAGGACCACCCGGATCTCGGCCGCCGCGCAGGCGCCTTGCAGGGCACGGAGGCCGGTAGTGAAATTGAGCATGGCCGGCACCCGCCCGGCGGCCTGCAGCCCGAAGAAGGTCAGCGCGGCGGCATTGGTATTGGGCAACAGTACGCCGACCTTTTCCGCCACACTGGTCTCGGTGTTGAGCACGCGCGCCAGGATGAAACTACGCAGGATCATCTGGCGGTAACTCATGGGCTGGCGCTGGATATCTTCTACCACCACATGCCGGCTGCCGGTAGTGTGCGCCGCATCGAGCAAGGCGCGAAACAGGCTGCGCTCGGTATTGGCGGTTTCGAACATCATGTTGGTCATGATGTCGGACAGGGCCTGTCCCGCCCAGTTGCGGCGCGCACGACCACGCAACTCCGCCGGTGGCTCGATGCGCCGTGGTGGCAGGATGGTCAGGCTGATACGAGGAAACCAGCGCAGACGCAGACGTCCACGCATGCGCGAGAACGGTGTGTACTGGGCGCCATCGATGCGCACTGGCAATACCATGGCGGCCGAGCGATCCGCCACCATACCCGGGCCGTAGTAGATCTTCATCAATGAGCCAGTCACCGTGATGCGTCCCTCGGGAAAGATCACCACGCGGTTGTCTGCGCGCAGAAACTTGATCAGTGACTTCAGTGACAGGGGATTGGTGGGATCGAGGCGAAACAGTTTTGCCAGGCACAGGAAGGGTCGGAAATACCAGCGCTGCGCAATACGTGTATTGATGGCAAAGCTCGGTTGACTGGGCAGGAACACCGCCAGCAGGAGGGCATCGATGAACGAGGTGTGATTGGCGACGATGAGGACACGCTCGCCGGCCTGGTGGTAGTGCGCCAGACCGCGCACGTCGACGCGGTAGATCAGTTTCAGCAGTATACGCAGGCATGCACGTAACATGGACTCAGTCTCCCCTGTCCTGGGCCGTCAGGCCGGTGAGGTAGTTGTCGATGAGGGACGCGAAGGCGGCATCCACTTCCAGCGGTCCGGCCACGTCCAGCTTGTCGGTTACCGCCAGCACGCAGATGCCGTGCACGCTGCCCCACAGGGTACGTGCGGCCAGTGCCGTGGCCGGGTCCGCCCCGGTCAGCGGTTGCAACAGGTCCTCGAGCAGGGCGAACAGGCCATGCACGGCCTCACTGAGCCACGGAGGAACCGCTGCATCGGGCGACCGGTGTTCATAGAGCAGTGCCCAGCGCGCCGGGTGGCACAGGGCGAAGTCATGGTAGGCCCGTGCCAGGGCCTTGAGCCGTTGCGCCAGTGGTCTGTCCGTGGTGGCCGCCAGCGAGCTCTCGAGCGTCTGCTGGAGGGCCGCCAGGGTACGGCCATTGACCTCGAGGATGAGGCCATCGAGGTTGCGGAACACCAGGTAGAGCGTCCCCACCGTGTAGCCCATGCGTGCCGCCACCTTGCGGGTGCTGAGCCCGTCGAGGCCCTGCTCTTCGAGAATCGCCTCGGCAGCGGCCAGCGCCATTTCGCGCAGTTCCTCGCGGCTGTGTTCATTGCGTCTTGCCATGGCGGTCGTGTGCCTCCTCGGGCCTGATAATTAAACGCTGTTCAGAATAAAGGTAAAAATAGTGAACAGCGTTTAATTTGTCAAGAAAAAATACCGCCCGGATCAGGCGGTGTCTGTAACTGCTTGAATGTCTGGCATTTTATGCGGATACAACGGCAGGCAGCACTACCGGCGGCGTTCCCGATGACGGCGCAGGGCGCGGCGGCGCTCCTCGGGGCTCATCTGGCGCAGGCGGTGCATGCGCCGGTGGATGCGCTGGCGAAACGCACGGCGCTCATCGGGGGTCATGTGCTGCCAGCGCTCACGCAGTTCCTGGCGCCGCTCGGGCGGCAGGGAACGGAACCAGCGCCGCGTCTGGCGGATCATGGCCCGTTCCTCCGGCGGCAGGGCACGGAACTGGCGATAGCGTTCGCGGATACGCTCGCGCACCTCCGGATCCAGCTGGTTCCAGCGCTCCATGCGCGCCTGGGCGCGGGCACGCTGCCCCTCGTCCATCTGACTCCAGCGCGAAGCGCCAAAGGCCAGGCGATGCTGCATGTCTGCCGGCATCTCGTCCCAGCCGTCCGCCAGCGGTTGCAGGATGCGCTGCTGCTCGGCATCCAGCGCGTCCCAAGCCAGTGGTTCCGCTGCCTGCGCCGACCACATGGGCAGAAAGACCAGCAGCATTATCGTCATCCACTTACTCATAGTCGCCACCCTCGTTTAAACCTTCAGTCTCATCGGTCCCCGCCACCGGGGCCGGATCCACCGGACCGGCTACCATCGTCTGTCCGGTTTCCTCTTCCACCATCATGTCCAGCACCTCGCCGTCTTCAGTGGCGAAGGCACCAAGAAATTCCAGCAGCTCGCGGCTGGGCTGGATCTCTTCGGCCAGCACCAGCCCGCCACTGCCCAGCAGCAGGCCAAGACAGAGACCCACCGCGAGGCCAGCCGGTGCGAGCCCCCTGTGCCGTGTATCAACCAGCATCCTGCTCCGACTCCAGCAGCCACTGGTAAAACTCCAGTTCTTCCAGCAGTTCAAGGGTTCCCTCCTCGCTCACCAGTTCCAGGTCCAGACTCGCCAACGGCGCCACGTCCGTGTCCGTGGGTCCCCGTACCGCGTCACGCCACGGGGCCGCTACCAGCACGGCCAGTGTGACACTGGCTGCCATGGCGCCGCCCAGCATCCAGCGTTGCCGTGGCCCAAAGTGCGGCATGCCCTTACCGGCCACGTTACGGCCTGCCGATTCCAGCGCCGTACGCCGTGCCGCGCGCAGACGACCGGCAATAGCCGGATCCAGATCGTCGGCGGCCTCGTCGAAGACCGCGCGAATGCGGACATTCAGTTGCTGTTCACTGTCTGGCAGTTGCGGCTCTTTCATCACAATACCCCTCCCAGGGTTTCGCGTAATCGTTTCACGGCTCGGGAATAGTGCGTCTTCACGCTCCCGCCGCTGATGCCGAGACTCTCGGCCGTCTCGGCCACATCCAGGCCCTCCACCGCGCGCATCAGGAACACCTGTTGCTGGCGCAGTGGCAACTGGTGCAGGGCTGCCTCGACCTGGTTCAGCATGCGGCCTTTCTCCAGCTGGCCGTCGGGCGTGTGCTCGACGGTCTGCGGCATGTCTTCGAGATCCCTGCCGTCTTCGTCATCACCCCATTTGAACCACACGCGCCAGCGGTTGCGGACCTGCTGACGTCGATACCAGTCGCGGATGCGGTTCTGCAGGATACGGTAGAACAGGGGTGCCCACTCTTCCGCCGCTCGCTGGCCATAGCGTTGCACCAGCTGGATCATGGCATCCTGCACGATATCCAGGGCCTCCTCGTTGTCCCGCGTGGCAACCCGTGCCATCTGAAAGGCCCGGCGTTCCACACCGGCAAGAAATTCGTCCAGTGTCTCCGGTAACTCGGCCTGCTTGTGCGATGCGTCGTTCAGCACGCGCTCCCTGTCTTCCTGCCTCACCCAATGGTTGGCCGCACTGGCGGCCTGCTCGTGTCCCTGTCCCGCCTGCGGGTCCCCGGGGGGACCCGCAGGGGATCCAGGTACGGTGGTGTCGCGCCACATGATAACCGCTTCTGTCCGTGTGAGGCAGCCGAAACGCTTATCCGCGTGTAATTGCGCGACCCATCCGCTGGTCCAGCGCGTCGCTAGTTACCGCGGCGACGGTCGATACGACGGTGGATCCGCTCACCGCGACGGTCCAGGCGGCGGTCGATGCGCTGGCCGCGGCGGTCCAGACGATTGTCGATACGGTCTCCCCGGCGATCGAGACGGTTCTCGATGCGGTCACCACGGCGATCCAGACGGGCATCGATGCGATCACCCCGGCGTTCCAGGCGATCGGCGGCACGGTCGCGACCGTGATCACGCAGGTGATCGGCGCGGGCATCCAGACGATCCTCGATGACGTCACCCCGGTGGTCGAGACGGTCGTTGATCACCTCACCACGATGGTCGAGGCGGTCGTTGATGACGTCGCCACGGTGGTCAAGACGGTCTTCGATGACGTCGCCACGGTGGTCAAGACGGTCCTCGATCACCTGGCCGACATCGTCGTTGGAAGCCCAGGCCGGGCTGGCCAGCGCGATACCCATGGCGGCCATCAGGCCCATCGTCAGCTTACTCTTTTTCATGTCGTTAACTCCCTGTTGCGTGAATGGTGTCTTCACCTGGTACAACGCGGCGGCGGGAGATTGGTTGACAGCCGGGATGAAACCGGCAGTGAAATCGGCCAATCCGCCGAACCAGGTCCGCCAGAACAGGCAGGGAATTCCGGGAGATCCTTGTAACCCCTTGTTTTTGCTTCAAGAATTCACGGGCGCGCGGCGGGCACCGGACAGGGAACAACCGCCCCCATCCCGTCAAATGCCGCCGAAGGGCGCCGGGGGTCAGCGGGAAACACGCTCGCCGGTGTTCGAGCGTCAGCGAGTTCAGGCGAGCGCCCGCGAGCCCGGCGCACTGAGGGTATCGCGCAGCGACGGCATTTTCGGGTCCCCTTTTCTTTGGGAACTTTCTTTTGGGGAAGCAAAAGAAAGTTCCTCGCTCGCGGCGGCGAGCGAAAAAGAACCCTAAAGTTAGTGCTCACGGGTGGCGCGGAAGTGGATGTCGGGCCAACGTTCGATGGTGAGTTCCAGGTTGACGCGGGTGGGGGCGAGGTAGGTCAGGCTGCCGGCGTGATCCAGGGCGAGGTTGTCGGCAGCCTTGTTGCGAAACTCGGCCAGCTTCTTTTCATCTTCGCACTCCACCCAGCGGGCGGTAGCGACATTGACCGACTCGAACTGACACTCCACGCCGTACTCGTGCTTGAGGCGGTGGGCCACCACGTCGAACTGCAACATGCCCACGGCGCCGACGACCAGATCATTGTTGTTGAGTGGCTTGAAGACCTGTGAGGCCCCCTCCTCGCTCAACTGCTCCAGTCCCTTCTGCAATTGCTTGAGGCGCAGGGGATCTTTCAGCACCACGCGACGGAAAAGCTCGGGTGCAAAGTTGGGGATGCCGGTGTACTTGAGATCTTCGCCCTGGGTGAAGGTATCACCGATCTGGATGGTGCCGTGGTTGTGCAGGCCGATGATGTCGCCCGGCCAGGCCTGTTCCACGTTCTCGCGCTCGCTGGCCATGAAGGTGATGGCATGGGGGATCTTGACGTCGCGCCCGAGACGCACCTGGCGCGCCTTCATGCCGGCCTGGTAGTGACCGGAGCACACGCGCAGGAAGGCGATGCGGTCGCGGTGCTGGGGATCCATGTTTGCCTGGATCTTGAACACGAAGCCGGTAAAGGCCTCTTCACTGGAGTCCACTACGCGGGTCTGGGTCGCGCGCGGCTGTGGCGGCGGTGCATGGGCGACAAAGAAATCCAGCAGCTCGGCGACGCCGAAATTGTTGATCGCCGAGCCGAAGAACACCGGCGTCAGTTCGCCGCGCAGGAAGGCTGCCTCATTGAATTCATTGCTCGCACCCCGTACCAGCTCGATCTCCTCGCGCAGCTCCGCCGCCACCGGCCCGAGAGCCGCATCCAGTTCCGGGTTGTCGAGACCCTCAATGGTCTCGCCCTGCTGGATCTTGCCGCCATGGGTGGCAGAATACAGATGCACGCGATCATCATACAGGTGAAAAACACCCCGGAACTGCTTGCCCATGCCGATGGGCCAGGTCACCGGTGCGCAACGGATCTTCAGGATATCCTCGACCTCGTCCATCAGCTCCACCGGGTCACGGCCCTCGCGGTCCAGCTTGTTGATGAAGGTCAGGATGGGCGTATCGCGCAGGCGGCAGACATCCATCAGCTTGATGGTGCGGTCCTCGACGCCCTTGGCGCTGTCGATGACCATCAGCGCCGAGTCCACCGCAGTCAGGGTGCGGTAAGTGTCCTCCGAGAAGTCCTCGTGGCCGGGGGTATCGAGCAGGTTGACGATATGGTCCCTGTAGGGAAACTGCATCACCGAGGAGGTCACCGAGATGCCGCGCTGCTTTTCCAGCTCCATCCAGTCGGAGGTGGCGTGGCGCGCCGCCTTGCGGCCCTTGACCGTGCCGGCAAGCTGGATGGCGCCACCGAAGAGCAACAGCTTTTCGGTCAGCGTCGTCTTGCCCGCGTCCGGGTGGGAGATGATGGCGAAGGTGCGCCGCCGCTGGATTTCCTGCTCGAGAGAAGACATGGCCTGAACCTGAACAACAAGGCGCGCTATTCTACACCAGCGGGGCGCGGGATAAAGGGCCACCCGACGCCCTGTTTGTGCGCCGTGATATTGCATACCTTATATAAACCCAGTAGGCTCTGGTGTGAATTTGCCCCCCGAATTCGACAAAAACTCACACAAATTACAATAATGCTCAACAGGTAAGGAGCCACCATGTTTGAAGCCCCCAACGAGCCACAGGATTTCGGCAAAACCCTGGACACGGGATTCCGGCTGTTCGGCGCAGGCTGGAAGCGCGGCATGCTGATCATCCTCTACATGATTGTGGTCCTCGGTGTGCTGGCCGGGATCCTGACCGCTACCTTCGTTCCCCTGCTCGATGATCCGTCCGGCCCACCCGGATTCCTCATCGGCCTGGCTCTGGTGATTGCGCCACTGTTCCTGTTTGCCTGGACTATCTTCATGAACGCCCTCACGGCCTTTTTTGGTGCGCTGTACCGCGGTGTCGACCTGCATATTGGCGATGCCCTGCGCGTCGGCCTGAACAAGATGTTTCCCGTCATCGGCTGGTACCTGCTTTTTTTGCTGATGGTGTTTGGCGCCATGCTGCCGGGCGGCATCATCATCGGTATCGGCATCGCCTCGCAGGAACCTGCCATCATTGCCATGACCATGTTCTTCGGCTTTTTCGTCTTCGCGGTCCCTTACTTCTTCGTCATCGTCCTGTTTGTGTTCGGCCCCTACCTCATCGTCATAGAGAACATGGGTGTCATGGAGGCCTTCGCGGAAGCCAAACGCCTGGTATGGGGTAACTGGTGGCGCACTTTTGCCTACGGTATCGTCGTCACTCTGCTGGTGTGGATCATTTCCATGGTCATTTCACTGCCGCTGGGTGTGGCTGGCTTCGTGATGGATCTCAATGGTGAAGTGGGGGGTTCGCTGGTACTACAGGTCATCAACAACCTGCTGTCACTGCTGGTCTACCCGCTGTCCGTGGCCATGACCCTGTCCTACATGTTCGACATGATGCTACGACGCTCGGGCTCCGACCTGGCAGCACGCCTCGCCTGAGACACGGTGCGGGCACAGCGGCTTGAGCCTCCAGCGCTTCCTGATCCTCCTCCTGCTCGCCGGTGCCGGCCTGGCACCGGTAATGGCCGCATCAGCGCCATCGGTGGAAGTTCTCGTCGCAGCATGTATCGACAAACAGTTCACGCCGGAGCGGGATGAGGTCTTCCGCGACGCCGAGATCACGCTACGCAAGGAGTGTCCACGTCTGGCACGGGCCTTCGAAGCGCAAACCGATCCGCGCCTGCGTGACCTTACCCCGCGCCCGGGACTGAAACCGACCCTTAGCCAGCTTCTGGATCTCCAGCAGGCGCTGAGGAGTTATCACACCTTGCCGCAGCAACATGGCCGACCGCTGGATCGGGCGGCACTCGACGGTATCATCAGCGAAACCTGGGTGCCCTTCGAAGAGCAGACGCGGGAACTCACCCTGTTCGAGCGTTTCAATCGCTGGCTGGAAACCCAGCTTAAGCGAATCACGCCTGACGATGTGGAACCGGTGCAGGACTGGATCGAGCGCCTCGGCCTGACACCACACGTAAGGGAGATCATCCTCCAGGTTGCCATCGTCCTGTTGATCCTCCTTACCCTGTTTATTGTCTTCAATGAGTTGCGTGCCGGGACACGCGGTGGCTTTTTCCGTCGCCTCGGTTTTCGTGCCCTGCGCCGCTTGCGGCGCAGGGGCACAACGGCGCCCTCAAGCGGCTTTACCTGGGCACAGCTCAGGGACATGACACCACGCCAGCGGCTTGTTGCCCTGCTGCGCTACGAACTCGGGCTGCTGGTACGGCGTCGCTTTATCCTGCGTGCCGAGAACCATACCAACCGCGAAATCGCCCGACAGCTCGCTACACGACAGGTACCCTGCGCCAAAGGCTTCGGCCAGCTGGTACCGATCGTGGATCCCATCCTCTATGGTGAGCGTGAAGCAGACGAGGAAACACTCCGGCGCATCGAGGCCATCGTGCGCGAAACCGAACGTTGTGCCGACGACGAGGCGGCATCATGAAGGAACGTCTCGCTACCCTGTTCGCGGCTCTGGGTACCCTGTTGGTAGTAGCGGCCCTGATTCTGCCTTCCACCGGCCCACGTGAAAAGCCGGTTTCGCTGCCCACTTCCCTGGATCGTGGTAATGAAGGCCTCGCTGCTCTGTATAACTGGTTACGGCATCTGAAGGTCCCCGTACATCCCCTGCGTGATCGCTACCAGGCCCTGAGCGACAACCTGGATTTCCCCGAGAGCGGCAACCTGCTCATTACCACCGCACCGCACCGCATCCTCACCCGCCACCTGGAAGGGGAACAACTGCGCACCTGGGTTCAACAGGGCAACCACGTGCTGGTGCTGGCTGCCTTTTCCGACTGGCCCGACTGGGCAAAACAAAGCGGCACGAATTTTTATGATGTCTTTACTACTCTGGAGCTGAATTTCAGTCAGGAGCGGGAATCTCCCTCCAAGGACACCGCCTCACCGGCAGGCACAACTGATGACGATGAGAATGACATCGACGTGGAGGACCTCGTCGAACTCCAGCAGGAACTCAGCGGGGAAGCGGCAGAACCTGAACCCATCGAGGTAGAGTTGGTGCCGCAAAACCCCGCACACCCATTGGCGGCAGGTATTCAAACCGTGTCGACCCGGCGCAGGGAGGGCCATGGTGAGTGGTGGCGCTTTGCCAGACGCACCGGCCTCATACTGCTGCGTGACAAAGCCAGTGGTGCACCTGCCCTGTGGTATTTTCGCTATGGTAACGGCAGCATCCTTGTCAGTCGGCATGCCGGGATCTTCAGCAACAGTCAGCTGGGCAAGGGTAATAATGCACGCCTGGTACTCAATCTTCTCAACCTCACTCTGCGTGATGGCGGGTATGTGATCTTCGATGACGCCCATCAGGGGCTGACCAATCTCTACGACCCGGAAGCCTTCTGGAAGGACGGCCGCCTGTACCGCAGCCTCGCATTCCTGTTTGCACTGTGGATCGTCTATATCCTGGGTCACAGCAATCGGCTCCATGTGAGCACGCCATGTAACCCCATGCGACGACTGGTCAACCATGTACGTGCCGTGGGTGGCTTCTTTGCCCGTCGCCTGACCCGCGCCGCCGCGGCACGCCGCCTGTTGTATCACTTCTTCAATCATCTTCGTCGGCGCCTGGGTAAGGCGCAGAACGGCGAGCCGGTATGGGATTTCATCGAACACAATGCTGCGGTAGACCACCGCGATACTGAGCTGCTGAAACAGTACTATGAACGCGCCCTGCAAAACCGGCGCGTGAACCTTATCAAACTCAACAACCTGATATACCGACTAAGGGAATCGATGTCATGAGCAATGCTGTACAGTCGCTGGGCCAACATGTCCAGTCGGAAATGAACAAGGTTATCTTTGGCATGGAGGAGGCCATCGAGCAGCTTGTCGTTGCACTCGTTGCCGGGGGTCATGTCCTGATCCAGGGCGTGCCCGGTCTGGGCAAGACACTGATGGCGAAAAACTTCGCCCGTGTCATCGGCGGCCAGTTCAAACGTATCCAGTGCACCTCCGACCTGATGCCCTCCGATATTACCGGCATCCATATCTATCGCAGTGGCAAGGATGAATTTGAACTCATTCCCGGGCCCGTGTTCGCCGACGTTCTGCTGGTGGACGAGATCAATCGTACCGGTCCCAAGACCCAGTCAGCCCTGCTGGAGACCATGGAAGAACGGCGTGTGACCATCGATCGTACAAGCTATGAACTGCCGGAAAATTTTCTCGTCATTGCCTCGCAGAACCCTGCCGACTTCGAAGGCACTTATCCCCTGCCGGAATCCCAGCTCGACCGCTTTCTCCTGCAGATCCGCCTGGGCTACCCCGGCACCGAACACGAGATCGAGGTGCTCAGGACTTATGACCAGCCCGGCGGTGGCCATGCCCGCAAGGTCGAACTGACGCCTCTGGCCGACGATCTCCTGGCCGAGGCACGCCAGCAGGTCAGCCAGGTTCACGTGGCAGATTCGGTCTACAACTACTGTGTGCAACTGGCGGAGGCCTCGCGCGTGCATCCACACGTCAGCCTTGGCCTGTCCACGCGTGGCGTGCTGGGACTCATGCGTTGCGCGCGTGTCAAGGCCGCCCTTGCCGACAATGATTTCGTCTCCCCCGACGACATACGTGCCATGATCGAGCCGGTACTGGCCCACCGCCTGATGCTCACTCCCGATGCCTCACTCGAAGGCGTTGAACCCGCCAATATCCTTGGCGGCCTGCTCGATCAGGTCAGCGTACCACGCGAATGAACCTGACCACGCGCAGCTACGCTCTGGCGATCTTCATCGTCGCCCTGGCCCTGCTCGGCGAGTGGGGACCGGCCCTCTTTGCCGGCCTGTGGAAACTGCCCACCGCCGCCGTGATCATCCTGCTCTGGCTGGAGCGCAACGAGAGTCGACGCCTTCCGCTGGAACTGACGCGCGTCCTGCCCGAAACGGTTTGCCTGGGGCGTCCCTTCGACAACCGCATCCTGATCAACAATCCCAACGAGATTGAGCCACAACTGGAAATACTTGATCTGCTGCCAGGTGGTATCGCAGATCAACCGGCGCTACAACGCACGCGCCTGCGTCGCCGTGATGATGTCCTGCTCAGTCAGATGCTGACGCCGGTGGAGACGGGTATTCTGAAGCTGAATGCTCTGCGTGGTCGCCTGCGCGGGCGCTTTGGCCTTGCCTGGTGGCGACGCGACTTCCAGGTGCCGGCCGAGACCCGCGTCCTCCCTGATCGCCTGCACAGCCACGAGTTCTACCTGTCCACCCAGCGCGGCGGCAGTGAGCACCGCAAGCTGACCGTGGGAGGTGGGCAGGAACTGCTCGGCATGCGGGACTACCAGCACGGCGACCCACTCCACCTTATCGACTGGAAAGCCACTGCACGTAGCGGCCGCACCACGGTACGCGTCATGACCGAAGACCAGCACCTGGAGGTGGTTATCGTTATCGATGCCGGGCGCACCAGCGCCATGCAGGCCGGCGTGCTCACGCGCCTCGGCCATTACAGCAACGTGGCTGCACGGCTCGCAGAAAAGGCCCTGCTCAACGGAGACTACGTCAGCCTGGTAAGTTTCTCCGATCGCGTCATCAACCTTTCACGTCAGCAACGCGGCCATGCCGGGCTGCGCCAGATCCGCCAGCAGATCGAAGACCTGAGCCCGGTCATGCAGGAATCCAATCCCCTTGCCGCCATCATGCAGGTGCGCCAGTTGATCCGTCACCGCAGCCTGGTGGTGATCCTCACCGATCTCGATGATGCCGATGCCAGCGGCCAGCTGGTGCAGGCGGTAAGTATGCTGCGCCCACGTCACCTGCCGGTAGTTGCAACCATTCTCGATGATGAGACCATGGCGCTACAATACCAGTCGGCGCGCAGCTGGCTGGATCCCTGGATCAGCCTTGCCGCCCAGGAAACCGTGCAGGAGTGGCAACGTACTCGCCTGCAACTTGAACATCTCGGCGTACCGGTGGTCATGGCCAGCGCCGAGCAACTGGATGCCGCCATCCTCGGCAGCTATGAGCAGTTGCGCGCACGGCATCAGATCTGAAGCCACGATCTTCCCGCCAGGCGCACGGCAAACACCACGCAACTCCTCTCCCGCTATGGAGTGCCGTGCCGCTGTATGGAGTTGACGAAGGCCTGGTAGGCGGCCTGAGGATACACGTTACTGGATGGCGACAGTTGCTGGAGCTGAGCGGTATCGACAGGATAGATCAGATTCACCGCCACCAGGGTGTCGTGAAAATCAAGCAGGGTACCCACCCACACCGCAGGTCGCGCTTCGACACTGCCGAGGGCAACAAAGCGCCAGGCCGGCCTGCCGGAAACCATGCTGCGTGTGCTGCTCATGATACGGAAACTGCCACCATAATTCTGCGCCAGGTATGGTTTGACGAACTCCTCGGCCATGGCGAGGAAAGCGCGTGGCGAGGTAACGGTTTTTTCCAGATGTATCCATTCCACCGAGTACTGACCGTGGGGATACCAGTATCCCGGTCCGGAGAAGAAATCCACGAATCGCCGCGCGCCACTGCCACCATCTTCCAGACCAAGGCGTGGAATATTGGGAATCGCGACACTGAAGCTTCCGTCGGGGGTATGGTAACGCCCGTCTTCCAGGCGGCCCTGAATGGCCACGCAGCCGGTGACGAACAACAGAAACAGCAGCACCGATACAGGGTACCTGAGCATGACCAGAATTTTCTCCGCCCGCGTCATCCGTGCTCAAGCCGCGTTACCGGGGCACGCCGGCCGAGGCTCCACAGGCGCCCGGAGAGCAGCAGCACCATGAAGATCCAGTATGCGCTACCAATGAGCACACGCTGCTCAAGACTGAATTCGGGATTGGGTGAGACATAGCCTTCGATGATCCCTGCACCCACCAGCAATGGTGCACCCACCGCAACGAGTTTTCCCGCCACGCCGACCGCCCTGCGGAAGGCCTCCTGACGCGTCTGGTTACCCGGGCGGATCAGTGCTTCACCCATCTTCATACCCGCCGCGCCGGCCAGCACGATGACGCTGAGTTCCACCATGCCATGGGCGACAACGAATTCGAACAGGCGATGGGCCATGCCATAGTGGTTGGTGAAGGCAAAGATGCCACCCAGCATGAGGCCGTTGAGGCCAAGAATGTAGAGAGTACCAAAGCCATAGAGGATACCGGCAAGAAAGGCCATGATCGTAACCGAGATGTTGTTGGTCATAATCTGGAAAGACAGCACGGAGGATGGCACGATGTTAAGCAGGTCATCGGTCCACAGGCGCCCCTGCTGTACTTCATTGATCATGTTCTCGGAGGCAAACAGGGAGGCCAGCTCCGGGTAGGTATCCACCAGCCACCAGCCGATGGCGGCAGAGACGACAAAAATCGTCGTACTGAAGATAATCGGACGACGCAGTTCATACATGGCCTGGGGGATGTCATAGCGAAACAGTCTTACGATCTCGCCCCACACATACACCGGGTTCTGGTAGATGGTGTCGTAACAGCGCGCAAACAGGATCTCCAGGTAACGCGCAATACGACTTCCGGGCAGGCTGCGTCGCGCCAGCGACAGGTGCCGTGACAGGGTGCGGAAAGCCGAAACCAGCTCGCGTACCTCTCCATCATTACTGTCCCGCCGTCCCTTCTGCCGTGTCACCAGCTGATCGATGTGTTTCCAGCGTTCCTCGTGCTGCTGTAACCAGGTGCTGATTGCATGGGAAGCCGCATCGGCATCCACCGGCGTGTGGCCGCCACCGTTACTGATAAGATCCTGCAGGCTTTTGCGCAGGGCCACGTCACGTGCCTTGAGTTGTAATTCGTCGGGAACTGGTCGCCCGAGCTTTTGCAACAATCGCATGGCCAGTTCCGTGCGCGCTTCTCGCCCCAAGCCCCGCCAGCGTTCCAGCAGTTCGTGGACCAGATCCAGATCACGGGGATCGATGCCACTGTGGTTCTGCCCCGGCACCCAGTCGAGTCCCTTGCTGCGTTTCTCGAAGACCAGTACCGTGCCGGCGGCCAGATCGCCGATACGGCAATTGCGCTGATTGACCATGCCCACCAGCAGGCCAAGCATGTAATAGGCCGGTAGTGAGTCGACGAGGCGAAAGACATTGCGAATAAGGATGGCACCGGCACTGGCGGTGAGACCATTGTCAGCGACGACCCGGATCTTCATCCAGCGCTTACCGGGTGTGCGCCCCTTCATGATAATCTCGAGCAGGGGGTGGTAAAAAAAATAAATGATCAGTGATGGAATGAGACCGACATAGAATACTACCTTGCCGGCAACTTCGCGCTCGAAGATGCTGCTCATGGCATCACTGCTGATCCCGCCACCGACCAGTACCCAGACAAGCAGCAACCAGCCGAAAACCAGCAACAGGCGAACATGCCAGTCGATGATATAGGCCACGCTGCGGGAACCCAGACCGGCGATCTCCTGTTCCACTTCGACGCCGGCGGCATTGACCAGTGTAATGACGTTTCGTCGCCCGGAGGCCGATGTGGTGGATTTCATGGCGGCTGGGGTCATGGCAAGGAACGTTGTCGCTACAGGGACCGCGCCATGATGAGGGCATCTTCACGCTTGCCTTCATCATCGGGATAGTACGCGCGGCGAATGCCAACCTCGTTGAATCCGTTCTTGCGATAAAGTGCTATCGCGGCGAGATTGGAAGGACGAACTTCGAGCAACAGGGTATCGGCATGGTGGCGCGTGGCAATGACCGCCATACGCTCAAGGAGTTCAGTGCCGATTCCGTGGCCCTGCTGATCCGGATCCACACACAGATTGAGCAGGTGTGCTTCACCGGCAGCCACCGACATCACGCAATAGGCGGCAATGCGACCATCGATTTCCATCACCTGGCAACAATAGCCCACGTGCAGGCAGTCGCGGAAGATCCCCCGCGTCCAGGGATAAGGGTAGGCACGCAGCTCGATGGCCATGACCGCGTCGAGGTCCTCGACCGTCATGGTACGCAGGCTTCCCGGCCCGCTTTCAAATACGGCACTCATGTTCAGGTCTCTGTGTTGCTTGCGCTTCCTGCGACTACCTGTCGCGCCAGTTTCAGGTCTGCCCAGGCCTTGCCCTTCTGCGCCGGTGAACGCAGCAGGTAGGCCGGGTGATAACTTACCACAACCGGGGTGCCGGTGGCGGCGTACTGGTGCACCTGGCCACGCAGGCTGGCGAGGCTGGCCTTGCTGTTGAGTAAATAGTGGGCGGCAAAACGCCCCACGGCAAGGATCAGGCGCGGATTGACCAGCTGGATCTGGCGATTGAGGTAAGGGGTACAGGCCTCCATTTCCTCCACCTCGGGGTCGCGGTTGCCCGGTGGCCGACACTTGAGGATGTTGGCGATATAGACATCGTCACGCTGCAGGCCCACCGCACGCAGCATGTTGGTCAGCAACTGGCCAGCGCGACCGACGAAGGGCTCGCCCTGGCGATCCTCCTCGGCTCCCGGTGCCTCGCCGATGATCATCCAGTCGGCATCCGGATTGCCGACACCGAAGACTGTGTGGGTGCGGCTACGATGCAACTCGCAGCGGGTACAGCTCGCCACGCGCGCCGCCAGCGCGGTCCAGTCGAGGCGGTGGATGGGGCTGTCCGCATCCGGCCCACCCGTGGCGACCAGCGTGGCGGGGTCCGCTTCGGCGGCAGGCGGCGGCGCGGCGGCCTCCCCGCCAGCCGGAGCGGGCGGCGGCCCGGCTAGCGGTTCTGCGACCGGCTCGGGCGCCGCATCCCGTGGCACCCATACCTCGATCCCCATGGCATCGAGGTATTGCCGTTGTCTTTTCGATAAATCAGGCACTATAGCTCCTGTCTATACCACGTCATACTGACACAAAAGCACCCCGCAGAGAGGGAAGACCTCCTCCTCGTCACTCGTTACTCGCTCCTCGCCACTGTTGTTACACGTCGCCCGACTGGGGATGGGCGCGCTCGTCACCGGCCATGAGCTTGTTGAGTGCATTGATATAGGACTTGGCCGAGGCGATCACGATATCGGTGTCGGCACCCTGCCCATTGACGATGCGCCCGCCCTTTTCCAGACGCACGGTGACCTCACCCTGCGAGTCGGTGCCGGTGGTGATATTGCTCACCGAGTACAGCTGCAACTCGGCACCACTGTCGGCCAGTTTCTCGATAGCCTTGAAGGCCGCATCCACCGGTCCACTGCCCGGCGCCTCGGCCGCGCGCTCGTTACCATTCATGCGCAGGGTAATATTTGCATTGGGCGTCTCGCCGGTCTCGGAACACACGCGCAGGGAAACCAGCTTGTAGTGCTCGTTCTCCGCCTCGAGACCACTCTCGGTGACCAGTGCCTGCAGATCCTCATCATAGATCTCGTGCTTCTTGTCGGCCAGTTCCTTGAAACGCGCGAAGGCATCGTTGAGGTCTTCTTCCGACGCAAATTCCACGCCCAGTTCCTTCAGGCGGGTTTTGAACGCATTGCGCCCTGAATGCTTGCCCAGCACCATGCGGTTGGCAGTCCAGCCCACATCCTCGGCGCGCATGATTTCGTAGGTCTCACGGTTCTTCAGTACGCCATCCTGATGGATGCCGGACTCGTGGGCAAAGGCATTGGCGCCGACGATGGCCTTGTTGGGCTGCACGGCAAAACCGGTGATCCCCGCCACCAGGCGCGACGTGGGCACGATCTGCGTGGTATCCAGGTGATCGACATTGCAGGGCATGATGTCCTTGCGCGTCTTCACCGCCATGACAATCTCCTCCAGCGAGGCATTGCCGGCGCGCTCGCCGAGACCGTTGATGGTGCATTCCACCTGGCGCGCGCCGTTCATCACCGCGGCCAGTGAGTTGGCCACGGCAAGACCGAGGTCGTTGTGACAGTGGACGGAAAATACCGCCTTGTCGGAATTGGGGACACGCTCGCGCAGGTTGTGGATCAGGCCACCAAACTGCTCGGGTACGTTATAGCCCACGGTGTCGGGAATATTGACGGTGCCCGCACCGGCGTCGATGACCGCCTCGATGACCCGGCAGAGAAAATCCAGCTCCGATCGCCCGGCATCCTCGGGAGAGAATTCCACGTTATCGGTATACTTGCGCGCCCGGGTCACCGCATGCACGGCCTGCTCCAGCACCTGGTCGGGCTCCATGCGCAACTTCATCTTCATGTGAATGGGCGAGGTGGCGATGAAGGTATGGATACGGCCGCTGTTGGCCTCCTTCAGCGCCTCGCCGGCACGGTCGATATCACGGTCCAGCGCCCGCGCCAGACCACACACGGTGCTGTCCTGGATGCTGCGCGCCACCGCCTGCACGGCCTCGAAATCACCGGGACTGGCGATGGGAAAGCCCGCCTCGATGACATCCACGTGCATGCGCTCCAGCGCCCGTGCGATGCGCACCTTCTCGTCCCGTGTCATGGACGCGCCGGGGCTCTGCTCCCCGTCACGCAAGGTGGTATCAAAAATGATCAATCTGTCGCTCATGATCCTGCTCCGTTGTGGGCGCCATTATGACACGCCACGCCAATGAGTTTAAAACGCGGCCCGCCTCGCGGGTCACGGTCTGTTCGGGTATCCGGGGTGTGCGCCGTTGCGCACTTGTCAAGGTGTGTGTCTGCCCCTCAGGGCAGCAGCAGGAGAAGAAGCAGGAACGGCAGAACAGCCGCAACGGTGGAACCGCTACGTTGGTTGGCCTGGACGGCGGGTCTGTTCTGGAAGTTGGGCATGGTCTTAACTATAGCCTGCCAGACCGCGGCTGCCAAGTCCGGGAGCAATATCGGCAACACAGGGTTCAGTCCGGCTTTTCCTTACTCTCGGCCGTGGTATCCGCCTCGTGCTGGGTGCGGCGCTCGGCCCGACGCTGAGCCCGCCGACGGCGCAGCTGCAACAGGGTCAGAACCGGACCGGAAATGGCATAGAGCAGGAACACGCCGAACAGCACCACGGGCGGATCATAGGAGATCAGGACGATCACCACGACGACGATCAGGATGGCAACGAACGGCACCTTGCCGCGAAAATCGATACCCTTGAAACTGTGGTAACGGATATTGCTCACCATCAAGAGACCGGCGACCAGCGTCAGGCCCAGCGCAATGCCGTCCCAGGGCGCCCCCACCAGCACGTAGGTAGACCCCACCCATACCATGCCGGCGGTAATGGCCGCCGCCGCAGGGCTGGCAAGGCCCTGAAAGTAGCGCTTGTCGGCAATGCCGATCTGGGTATTGAAGCGCGCCAGGCGCAGGGCCGCGCCGGCGGTGTAGATGAAAGCCGCAAGCCAGCCCAGCTTGCCCATGTCGGACAGGGCCCATTGATAGATCACCAGCGCTGGTGCAATACCAAAAGAAAGCATGTCGGCGAGGCTGTCGTACTGGGCACCGAACTCGGTCTGGGTATTGGTCAGGCGCGCAATGCGCCCGTCCATGCCATCGAGCAGCATGGCAATGAAGATGGCCAGCGCCGCATACTCGAACTGATCGTTCATGGCGGCCACGATGGCGTAAAAGCCGGCAAACAGCGCGGCGGTAGTAAACAGGTTGGGCAACAGATAGATGCCGCGCCGGCGATAGCTGCCTGTCTTCTTTTTGATCGTCCTGACTCCCTTACGGATGGATAATTGTAATCAGAAACTGGATTGCCGAAATTTCCACCACAGGATCTCGACAGAGTCCTGCGGGGCGCCTTCGGCAAGACCATGGGCCGCATGGAAGCGGCCCTCGAGCCGGCAGGGAAGCCGGTGTTTGCGTGTCTTGACGAAGGCTACCGGCAGGACCCCATTCTCCCTGCCAATTTCCGGTTAACAGGTATCCGGGGCATGTCGTTCAGAGGAGACCTTACCACAAAGCCCCTCCCGCTTCAGGGCATGGTGGCACCCGTCCCCCTCAGGCCCGCACCAGTTCGGCGAGCACATCGATGCCCCCCTGTACCCGTTGCCCCTCTGTCACCAGCAGCTTGACGTTGGCGGGCAACCACACATCGACCTCGCGGCCGAGCGGAATAAAACCGTAACGCTCGCCCTGCCCCACGCGCTCGCCGTTGACCAGGTTGCTGTAGAGACGACCCAGCAGGCGACCGCGTTGCAGGCGCACGACCACATCATCACCTTCATCGGTCTGGACATGATGTGCCAGGCAGGCCCGGGCACAGCGCGCACCGTTGCTGTCCAGCCACTGGTGCATCACCTTGCCCTCGGTGACGCTGCGCACCACGCCGGTGCCGGCAGCGGACATGGCCAGCGTCACCTGCCAGGCCTCACGCTCGAGATAAGGATCATGACCACGGGCAATGCGCGTGATACGGCCGTCCACCGGCGCCAGCAGACCCAGAGGCGCGGCGGGAATATCACGATGGGGCTGGCGATAGATCCACAACACCGCGAGGCACGCGATCAGCAGGGGTGCAAACAGCCACCACAGGCCGAACCAGCCCAACATGACCAGCGCCACGGCAAGCAGCCACACCAGCGGCTGCCCCTCGCGGGCGATGAGTGCCTGGCGAACCGTCGTCATTGCACGCGGAACCGGTTACCCGGTTCCTGCCTAGTTCTTGCTCTTGTCCACCAGGGCGTTGGCGGTGATCCACGGCATCATGCTACGCAGGCGCTCGCCCACCTGCTCGATGGGATGGGCGGCATTGAGGCGGCGCATGGCCGTCATCTCCGGATAGTTGGTCTGACCTTCGAGGATGAACTTCTTGGCGTATTCACCCGTCTGGATGTTGCGCAGGGCCTCCTTCATGGCACGACGGCTCTCCTCGTTGATGATCTTGCGGCCGGTAACATACTCGCCATACTCCGCGTTGTTGGAGATGGAGTAGTTCATGTTGGCGATACCACCCTCGTACATGAGATCAACGATCAACTTGAGCTCATGCAGACATTCGAAATAGGCCATCTCCGGCGCATAACCGGCCTCGACCAGGGTCTCGAAACCGGCCTTGACCAGTTCCACCGCCCCACCACAGAGCACCGCCTGTTCGCCGAACAGATCGGTCTCGGTTTCGTCCTTGAAAGTGGTCTCGATGATACCGGTGCGGCCGCCACCGATGGCGGAAGCATAGGACAGCGCCGTCTTGAGCGCGCCACCCGAGGCGTCCTGGAAAACGGCAACCAGATCGGGGATACCGCCACCCTTGGTGAACTCGTTGCGTACCGTGTGGCCCGGCGCCTTGGGCGCGATCATGATCACGTCGAGGTCGCTGCGCGGTACGATCTGGTTGTAGTGCACGGCGAAGCCGTGGGCAAAGGCCAGCGTGGCGCCCTGCTTGAGATTGGGTTCGATACTGGACTTGTAGAGCTGCGCCTGGAATTCATCGGGCGTGAGCACCATCACCAGATCGGCACCGGCCACGGCATCGGCAACGTTCTTTACCGTCAGGCCGGCGGCCTCGGCCTTGGCGGCCGAAGTGGAACCTTCGCGCAGTCCAACAGTGACAGCGACACCGGAGTCCTTGAGGTTGTTGGCGTGGGCATGGCCCTGCGAACCATAACCGAGAATGGTGACCTTCATGCCCTTGATGATGGACAGGTCGCAATCTTTATCGTAGTAAATGTTCATGGCTATCCTTCGTGTCAAATTTATTGATGCAGATTCGTAAGAAACCGGTTTTACAGGCGCAGGCTGCGTGCGCCGATGAAGATCCCCGATGCGCCGGTGCGCACCGTCTCCAGAATGTCCTCGCCGTCGATCTCGGTGAGCAACCTGTCCAACGTGCTGCCGTCACTGGTGACCTCCGCCGTGCAGGTACCTTCCGACTCGTCGATGATGTGACCTGCATAGTTGGCCACCAGCGCCTTGAAGCCATCGAGGCGCGTGGGGTCCTCGGCGCGCACCTTGATGAGCATCAGCTCACGCTCGATATGCGCGCCTTCCGTCAGGTCCATGAGCTTGACCACGTCCACCAGCTTGTTGAGCTGCTTGGTGATCTGTTCGATGATCTGCTCCGAACCGGTGGTAACGATGGTCATGCGCGACAGGGATGGATCTTCCGTCGGCGCCACGTTGAGCGACTCGATGTTGTAACCGCGCGCGGAGAACAGGCCGGCAACGCGCGACAGGGCGCCCGATTCGTTTTCCATCAGCAGGGAGATAATGTGTCGCATCAGGCCAGCTCCCTCTCACTCGACTGCGGCGCCTTGCATTGCGGCCCCATGTGCATCTGGTTGTGCGCCTTGCCGGCGGCAATCATGGGATAGACGTTCTCGGTCTGATCGGTAATGAAATCCATGAACACCAGGCGGTCCTTCATGGCAAAGGCCTCCTTGAGTGCGCCTTCCACGTCGGCGGGTTTCTCGATACGCATGCCCACGTGACCGTAGCTCTCGGCGAGCGTGACAAAGTCCGGCAGGGCCTCCACGTAGGAATGCGAGTAACGGCTCTCGTAGAAGAACTCCTGCCACTGGCGCACCATGCCCATGTAACGGTTGTTGAGGTTGATCACCTTGATGGGCAACTGGTACTGCATGGCGGTGGACAGTTCCTGGATACACATCTGGATACTGGCCTCGCCGGTCACGCAGGCCACATCCGCCTCGGGGAAGGCCAGCTTGACGCCAAGTGCCGCGGGCATACCGAAACCCATGGTGCCGAGGCCACCGGAGTTGATCCAGCGCCGAGGCTTATCGAAGCGGTAGAACTGGGCGGTGAACATCTGGTGCTGACCCACGTCCGAGGTCACGTAGGCATCACCGCCGGTGGCCTCCCACAGTTTTTCGATGACGTACTGCGGCTTGATGAGTTCGCTGCCGCGGTCGTAGCTCAGGCAGTTGTGGCTGCGCCATTCTTCGATCTGCGCCCACCATGCCCTGAGGGCCTCGGCGTCGGGCTGCTTGCCCTTCGCACGCAACTCGGCGAGCAGGTCCCTGAGAACATTGCGCACGTCGCCGACGATGGGCACGTCCACCTTGACGTTCTTGGCAATGGAGGCCGGATCGATATCCACGTGAACGATCTTCGCATGGGGGCAGAACTCGGCCAGCTTACCGGTGACGCGGTCGTCGAAACGCGCGCCGATGGCGATGAGCACATCGCATTCGTGCATGGCCATGTTGGCCTCGTAGGTACCGTGCATACCGAGCATGCCGACAAACTGCCGGTCCGAAGCCGGAAAGGCACCGAGGCCCATGAGGGTCTGGGTGATGGGATAACCCAGTTCGCGGGTGAACTCGGTCAGTTCACTACTGGCCTCACCCAGCACCACGCCACCGCCAGTGTAGATCATGGGCCGTTTGGCCGAGAGGATCAGATTGACGGCGCGCTTGATCTGCCCGGGGTGCCCCTTGACCACCGGGTTGTAGGAGCGCATGTGCACCTCGCGCGGATAGGTGTAGGGGATCCTGATATTGGGATCGGTCACATCCTTGGGAATATCCACCACCACCGGACCGGGTCGCCCGGTGGTGGCCACGTGGAAGGCCTTCCTGAGGGTCTCGGCCAGGTCCTCGAGGCGCTTGACGAGGAAATTGTGCTTCACACAGGGGCGCGTGATGCCCACCGCGTCCACCTCCTGGAAGGCATCGGAACCGATGAACGGCAGCGCCACCTGGCCGGTGAGCACGACCATGGGGATGGAATCCATGTAGGCGGTGGCAATACCGGTAACGGCATTGGTTGCACCGGGACCGGAGGTCACCAGGACCACGCCGGGCTTGCCGGTGGCGCGCGCGTAACCATCGGCGGCGTGGGTCGCGCCCTGCTCGTGGCGCACGAGGATGTGGCGCACGTCATCCTGCTGAAAGATGGCGTCGTAGATATGCAGCACGGCACCACCCGGGTAGCCGAAGACATACTCGACCCCTTCGTCTTTCAGGAATTTGACAATGATCTCGCCGCCACTGAGTTCCACGAATTTTGTCCCTCACAAGAGAAAAAACGCCCGAGACGGGCGTCGTGCACACAACCTGTGCCTTGCCGTCGGGGAACGGCCCCCGGCACGCTTAAATAAGCGACTTATTATAAGCATCCCTGCCCCCGTTTGCACAGACGCGGGGATGAAAAAATTCAATGCAGACAAGGTGTTCCGGCAAAGTGTGCGGGCTTTGTGCGCGCACCGCGCGCCAGCGGATGCCGCCTGACCCGACCCCGACCCCGCTGCACGGCGTTTGCACCTCCATGATGGCGTCATGTCTGGCCGCACGCGAGCTGACGCGGAAGCCAAATTTGTGCGCTAAGCTACTGTTATTGAGAGAATTCCCGTTTACAACGGGGAGGCGCCCTGCAATACTCATAACACCCGACTGGATTAGATGGTGGCACCCACGATGAACACGACATCCCCGACGACGCACCCGCGCGGCAGGCTGCTCCTGACCCTGTCCGCCATGCTCATCACCAGCCTGCTGCTGCTCAGCAGCCAGGCCGACGCCGGTCTGTACAAGTACCGCGACGAGAACGGCAACGTGGTCTATTCCCAGACCCCACCGCCCGAAGGCGACTACGAATACATGAAGACACCGGAGACCCCGCGCAGCGTACGCGAGGCCCAGCGCCGCGCACCGGCGGCAACGCCCGGACCCCCCGGAACCCCCGGTACCCCGCAGGCGACACCGCAGGATCCGCTCACCGATCCGGCCGCCAGTGACGACCCCACGGTACAGGCCGAGCTGGCACGCGCCCAGGAGATCCGCCGCCAGAACTGCGAACGCGCCAAGAAGAATCTCGAGGTCTACACCGTCTTCCGCCGCATCCGCAACGAAGAAGGCGAAGTGGTGTACGTGGACGACAACGTGCGCCAGCAGCGCATTGCCGAGGCCAAGGCCGCGATCAAGGAATTCTGCAAGTAGGCCCATGCCCTACCTGAAGATCCAGACCAATGTGCCACTCGACGCGGCGCAGAGGCAGGACCTGCTGCCGCAGGCCTCGCAACGGGTGGCGGCGCAGCTCGGCAAACCGGAACGCTACGTCATGGTACGCCTCGATCCCGTGCAACCCATGCTGTTCGCCGGCAGTGACGCCCCCACCGCCTACCTGGAGCTCAAGAGCATCGGCCTCTCGGCGGACCAGACCACGGGGCTCTCCGAGAGCCTGTGCGAGTTGATGCAGACCGCCCTGGGGGTGCCGCCGGAACGCGTCTATATCGAATTTTCCGACGCCCCGCGCGCCATGTGGGGCTGGAACAGCGGGACCTTCTGAGCCCGCCCCGATTCACGCCTGCCACGACCGGGAAAGGCCGGCCTCCGCTCCGCACGAGCCGCCCGGCAGCGCCCCACGGTGACAGGTTAATGCTCGCGGGGGATGGAACACCATGAAAAAACTTCTCATGCTGGTGATCATTCTGCTGCTGGCCGCCGGCATTGCCCTGTATCTCTTTCCTCAGACACGGGAGATCCTGCCCGACGCCGTGCGCGCCCCGGTCAGCCAGGTGCTACCCCCCAACGAGACCGCGGTATACAAATGGAAGGATGCGGCCGGTAACTGGCAATACACCGACACGCCCCCCGAGGGTGATATTCCCTACACCGTGGTCAGGGTGCCCAACGATGCCAACGTCATGCCCACCGAGGCCGTGACCGGGCAGTAGCAAGGAACGAGTGGCGAGGGCCCGCATGAGTGCCGGCGCGATAAAAAAGCCGGCTACGGTGCTCAACACCGACAAATCGAATGAGCGGCGCCCGTCACCTTGCCCCTCCGGACCCCGGCCCGGCAAAAGTCGCCCTGCGGGGCAAGCCGACGGGCGCCGGGTCCGTGAACCTTCGTCGTCCAGGGGCAGCCACGGTGCGAACCTGAAGGCCGACTCGCGTAGCGTTGGAGGCCGGAAGGTATCACCGCGGCACACCACCAACCTGTAACCATCGCTGCCGGCATGCGCCGATCGGCACAAATACGGCGCACCCCTTCACGCGGACCGGCGCAAATGGCTACAATCGCATCTCAACAGCCAACCCACGACCGAGTAACCGTCCCCCATGCGCGCATCCCGCTACCTGCTTGCCACCGTCAAGGAAACCCCCGCCGACGCCGAGACCATCTCCCACAAACTGATGATCCGCGCCGGTCTGATCCGCAAGCTGGCCGCCGGGCTCTACACCTGGCTGCCGCTGGGTCTGCGCGTGCTGCGCAAGGTGGAGGCCATCGTACGCGAGGAAATGGATCGTGCCGGCGCCCAGGAAGTCCTCATGCCGGCGGTGCAGCCTGCCGAGCTGTGGGAAGAATCGGGCCGCTGGGAACAGTACGGCCCGGAACTGCTGCGCCTGCGTGATCGCCATGGCCGCGAATTCTGTTTCGGCCCCACCCATGAAGAAGTCATTACCGATCTGATCCGTCGCGAGATCCGCAGCTACAAACAACTGCCGGCCAACTTCTACCAGATCCAGACCAAGTTCCGCGACGAGATCCGCCCGCGCTTTGGCATCATGCGCGCACGCGAATTCCTCATGAAGGACGCCTATTCCTTCCATCTCGACGACACCTCGCTGGATGAAACCTACCAGGTCATGCACGAGACCTATTGCACCATCTTCTCGCGTCTCAATCTCGACTTCCGGCCGGTGCGCGCCGATAGTGGCGCCATCGGCGGCGCCCTGTCGCATGAATTTCACGTGCTGGCTGACTCGGGCGAGGATGCCATCGCCTTCAGCTCCGACTCCGATTATGCCGCCAACGTGGAACTGGCCGAGGCGCTGGCCCCGACGGAGGCACGCCCCGCGCCCGGCGAGGAAATGAAACTGGTGGACACACCGGAGGCGCGCACCATCGAAGAACTGGTGGCGCAGTTCGGGCTGCCCATCGAGAAGACCGTCAAGACGCTGGTGGTCGAGGCCGCTGAGGGTACGGACAGCGAACTGGTGGCCCTGCTGGTGCGCGGCGATCACGAACTCAATACCATCAAGGCGGAAAAACTTCCGCAGGTAGCGAGCCCGCTGACCTTCGCCAGTGAAGAAGCCATCCGCAAGCTCATCGGCGCAGGACCGGGATCGCTGGGCCCGGTCAATCTGCCCATTCCCTGTATCATCGATCGCAGCGTTGCGGTGATGGCCGACTTCAGTGCCGGCGCCAACGTGGATGGCAAGCACTACTTCGGCATCAACTGGGAACGCGACGTGCCCCTGCCCGATGTGGCCGACCTGCGCAACGTGGTGGATGGCGACCCCTCGCCGGACGGTAAGGGCACGCTCAGCATTCGGCGCGGCATCGAGGTAGGACACATCTTCCAGCTGGGCAGGAAATACAGTGAGGCCATGCAGGCCACGGTGCTGGATGAAAACGGCAAGGCCGCTGTCATGACCATGGGTTGTTACGGCATCGGCGTCTCGCGCGTGGTGGCCGCCGCCATCGAGCAGAATCACGACGATCGCGGCATCATCTGGCCGCAGTCCATCGCTCCCTTCCAGCTCGCCCTGCTGCCCATGAACGCGCACAAGTCCGAGCGCGTGCGCGAGACCGCCGAGCACCTCTACGCGAAATTCACCGCGGCGGGCATCGATGTCCTCTATGACGACCGCGGTGAGCGCGCCGGCATCATGTTCGCCGACATGGAACTGATTGGTATCCCGCATCGCCTGGTGATCGGCGATCGCGGCCTCGACAAGGGCTGCCTGGAATACAAGGGCCGCCGCGATGCCGACAACACTGACGTGCCGCTGGATTCGGTGGTCGCGGTCATACGGGAAAAACTGGCGCAGGAACCGTCCGTATGATTGCAGCACGGATCGCCGGCCTGCTCGTCCTCGGCCTGTGGCTGGCGGGAACCCCGCTGCTGGCGGAAGAATATGCGGCAGTGCCACACGGGGTCGATCCCGAGCTGCGTCGCCTGCTGACGGAAGCCATCAACGACAGTGACGGCTTCGACGACCGTTTCGAGGCCGAGGTCTGGCTGGTGGACATGTCCACGCGTATGGAGAAATTCATTGCCGATCCGCAGGAACGCCTGGTGCTGCTACGCCATGTGCACCGCGAGGCAAGCCGTGCCGGACTGATGCCCGAGATCGTGCTGGCGGTCATCGAGGTGGAAAGCCGTTTCGACCGCTACGCCATCTCAGATGCCGGCGCCCAGGGACTGATGCAGATCATGCCCTTCTGGCTGGACGAAATTGGCAAACCCGGCGACAGCCTGTTCAACATGCGTACCAACCTGCGCCTCGGCTGTACGATCCTGCGCTACTACATGGATCTGGAAAAGGGCAACCTTACCCGCGCCCTGATGCGTTACAACGGCAGCCTCGGCAGCCATCGCTATACCGACCGCGTCTTCCTCGCCCTCGATCGTCACTGGCGCGTACTTTGAACATGCCGCACCGTGGGATCTATTCGAGGCGGATGGAACCCACGATATCGTCGAACTCCCGACGGTTGGTGGACAAGGTACTATTCTGCGTCGTCACGGTAAAGATCACCACTTCCAGTGGTGATTTCTCGATCTGATACTGGATGCTGCGGGTATCATTCACGACCCCATCGAAATCCACGTAGAAGGCACGCAAGCCGGCCACGTTCGTGATCTTGCAGTCATGCACCGCAATGGACTTGCCGAACCCACGTGCCAGCTCAGCGGGCAGCGCACGACAGGACTGCTGAAGCTCGGCATCGTTGCGCGGGATACGACCCTGCTGGCGATAGACGTTGATATTGTCATTGAAACCGGGCGTGGATGTCTGCTGGTTGAAATAGAGTTCGATACGACCGGCACGCACCATGGACTCCATCTGCTTGAGCAACTCACGATCGGTATTGGCAAACGCGGCGTTATCGAAGGCGAACATATCGGGATTGGCCTGTAACTCCTTGCGCGTCATCACCGTCCAGTGCGCGGGAATGTCCACCGAGAAGCCAAAGGTACTGAGATAACGTTCCGCCAGCACCGGGGAAGACCAGAGTGGCAGTATAAGAATAGCGAGCAGCAGGTTTTTCACGGGTTCCTCCTCCACCGGAGACAATGGTAACTGGCGGCGCTACGGGTGCCTGATTCTGTTTCGGCTACCCGCAGTGTAGCCGCGTATTTAACTCACGGCGAGAAACTCGTCGCCCTGTTGGCCGGTATCAGGATTGTGCAGGCGTGACGAGTTCCCAGCCGTTGAATTCGCCACCGAAGTTCTGCGCCAGCACTTCGAAACGCAGGCGCAACTGGCGTAACAATTTGGGCTCGAGGGGAAATTGCTTGATACCCTGGCAACTGAAACGCCTGCTGTCATCGGCGGTGCCCAGTTGCGGCGTAAACCCCTCGGTCCTGAGTCGCTTGCAGACCTTTTTTGCCGCCGTCTCGTCGGCAAACAGGAAAGAAAATCTCAGTGTATGAGTCTGACTAGCATCGACCCCGTCCTCGATGAGCTCCTGCACACGATCGACATCGGGATCGCCAGACCCCGAACCCGAGCAGGCCGACAGGCTCAACAGCACGAGCAGCAGAAACAGCGGTCTTGTCATCGCAGAAGCATCCTCAGGATAGCGGTTGGAGAACGAGTATTGATACAAAGTATATCAGCCCATCGGTGCGATGTATGGTTCAGCGCTCTCCCAGGGCCGTGACTGCGTCACGAATTGCGGCCGCGATCTCGTCGGCCAGGGACTCATCCTGCACTGCGCGCGCCAGGCTCACGCCCCCCACCAGCATGGCGAGCCGCGCCCAGGTCCGCTGGCGCGCCTGCCTGTCGTCCCCCTCGCTGGCCAGTTGCACGATACGGCGCAACTCGTTTTCGAAACGCGCCCGCACGGCGGGATCCGCACGCGCCACCTCCGGGGTCAGGCTCTGCAAGGCGCAGCTCTCGGCCAGATCGCAGTTGCGTTTCTCGCCGGTATAGAATTCAGCAAATGCACGCCACCAGTCCTCGCCCGCCTCCCGCTGGTATCGCGCGATGGCGGCATACAGGCTGCCGAGCCCGGCCACGACAGCCTCCTCGAAGGCGGCCTGCTTGGAGGGGAAATGCCCATAGAAGGCACCCGAGGTCACCCCCGCCTCCTTTGCCAGGCCATCCACGCCCACGCCGCTGTAGCCACCCCGTTTGAAATTGCGTTCGGCCGCTGCAAGGATGCGACGGCGGGTCTTTTCCTTCTGTTCGGGTGTATAACGCACGGGATCCCTCGCGTTGACCGGGTGTTGCCACACCATAGCATAAAATAACGATCACTATCCTTTACAGGATAACGATCGTTATGTATTATTGAATAACGGTCGTTATATTAAGGCGG
>DRKU01000001.1 GCA_011051615.1 Gammaproteobacteria bacterium | reverse complement strand
CCTCCAGGGCCTTGATCTGGTGGGACAGGGCCGACTGGGTCAGGCACAGACGTTCGGCGGCCCGCGCCAGGCTGCCCGTCTCGTGGATGGCCTTAAGGCTGCGCAGATGACGCAATTCCAGATACATTATGAATTAATTTCAACTTCTAGTTGATAATAATGAAATTGTTTCAATCATAGCCCTGCCCCATACTCCGCGCAAGTTAAAGCAAGTCAAACCTTCACACGGAGAACACCCGCACCATGACCACCACCCACAACCTGGGCTTCCCCCGCATCGGCAAGCACCGCGAACTGAAACGCGCCGTGGAGGCGTACTGGGCCGGCGAGCTGGACGCCGCGGGCCTGGAGGCCGTGGGCCGCGATCTGCGCCGGCGCCACTGGCAACTGCAAGGGGACGCCGGGCTGGATCGCATCCCCGTGGGCGACTTTTCCTGGTACGACCAGGTGCTGGACATGAGCTGCCTGCTCGGCGTGGTACCGCCGCGCTTCGACTGGGACGGCGGCGAGGTGGATCTGGACACCCTGTTCCGCATGGCCCGCGGGCGCGCGCGCAACGACGCCGGGGATACGCCCGTGGATGCCTGCGAGATGACCAAGTGGTTCGACACCAATTACCACTACATCGTCCCCGAGGTACGGCGGGACCAGGTGTTCAAGATCAGCAGCAACCGGCTGTTCGCCGAAGTGGACGAGGCGCTGGCGCTGGGCATCGACGCTAGGCCGGTGATCCTCGGGCCCCTCACCTGGCTGTGGCTGGCCAAGGTGCGCGATCCCGCCGGCGACTTCGACCGCCTGGAACTGCTCGATGATCTGCTCGCCGTCTATGGCGAGATCCTCAACCGCCTCGCCGAGAAGGGCGTGCAGTGGGTCCAGGTGGACGAACCCATCCTCGTGCTGGATCTGCCCCGCGCCTGGCAGAGCGCCTTCGAAACCGCCTACAACCGACTCCAGCGCCGCGACCTGAAACTCCTGCTGGCCACTTATTTCGGCGAGCTGGGTGACAACCTGCGCCTCGCCGCCACCCTGCCGGTGGCCGGCCTGCACATCGACGTGGTGCGTGGTGAGGACCAGCTCATCAACGTGCTGGATCATGCCGCCACCTACAAGGTGATTTCGCTCGGACTCATCAATGGCCGCAACATCTGGCGCAGCGATCTGGATCGCTGTCTGCAACTCGTGGAACAGGCGCGCCGCAAAGGCGAACACGAACTGTGGCTGGCACCGTCCTGCTCGCTGCTGCACGTACCGGTGGACCTGGATGAAGAAACCGATCTCGACGATGAACTGCGCAGCTGGCTGGCCTTTGCGGTGCAGAAACTCGACGAGCTGAGGGTACTCAAAGCCGCGCTGGACGAGGGTCCCGACTCAGAAGTCGCCCGCCCGGCGCTGGCCGCCGCCCGCGCGGCCAGCGCTTCGCGCCGCGACTCCACACGGATCCACAAACCGGCGGTACGGGAACGCCTGGCCACCATCAGCGAGGACATGCTGCAACGCCGCAGCCCCTATGCCGCGCGTCGTGAGAAACAGCGCCAGTGGCTCGACCTGCCTGCCTTCCCCACCACCACCATCGGGTCGTTTCCCCAGACGCCGCGCATTCGTGAACTGCGTCGCGACTACCGTCAGGGCAGGCTGGCCGAGGGCGACTATGTACAGGCCATGCGCAACGAGATCCAGCGCGTGGTGCGCAAGCAGGAAGAACTGGGGCTGGACGTGCTGGCCCACGGCGAGCCGGAACGCAACGACATGGTGGAGTACTTCGGCGAGCAACTGGACGGCTTCGCCTTCACGCGCAACGGCTGGGTACAGTCCTACGGAACGCGTTGCGTCAAGCCGCCCATCATCTACGGCGATGTCAGCCGCCCACGACCCATGACCGTGGACTGGATCGCTTACGCCCAGTCCTGTACCGAACGGCCCATGAAGGGCATGCTCACCGGCCCGGTGACCATCCTAAACTGGTCCTTCGCGCGCGACGACCAGCCGCGCGCCGACACCGCCATGCAGATCGCCCTGGCCCTGCGTGATGAAGTCCTCGACCTGGAGGCCGCCGGCATCCGCATCATCCAGATCGACGAGGCCGCCCTGCGTGAACGCCTGCCCCTGCGCCGGCGCGACTGGCAGGCCTATCTCGACTGGGCGGTGCGCGCCTTCCGTCTTACGGCTTCCAGCGTGGCCGACGAAACCCAGATCCACACCCACATGTGCTACTCGGAATTCAACGACATCATCGCCGCCATCGCCGACATGGACGCGGACGTCATTACCATCGAGACCTCACGCTCCAACATGGAACTGCTGGATGCCTTCAAGGACTTCCGTTACCCCAACGAGATCGGCCCCGGCGTGTACGACATCCACTCGCCCAATGTCCCCACGCGGGAACATATCGTCGGCCTGATGAAGAAGGCCGCGCAACGCGTTGACGCCGGGCGCCTGTGGGTCAATCCCGACTGCGGCCTCAAGACCCGCCAGTGGCCGGAAGTGGAAGCGGCCCTCAAAACCATGGTGGAAGCGGCGCGGGAACTGCGCGCAGGGGCTTGATGAAGATCTGCGTTAACCACGGAGGACACGGAGGGAAATACGTTTACCTGTATCCCGGCCTGCATCCAGGCCTCAAAACGCCAACCGCAAAGGACGCGAAGAAGAAATAGCCTAACAGGAGAACCTTGCCCTTTCACACTGCCGCGAGCGGAGACTAGCAATGGTGTGTAGGAAACGTTTCCTCCGCCCCCAAAGCAGGCATCAGGATGCTCAACCAGGGAGTTCTCAGAGAAAACCTCATAGAGGTTTACAATCTATCTGGCCAGTGTGTTCACAACGAAATCGCGCAAAGCACAAATTAGACTCTCCTGAGAGTCATTTAGGAAATCCAAGCTATTTCTCAGTGCAGAGGCATCAAGTGGAATAACATAGTTCCACTGTGATGGCAGGTCACGTGGATTTGTTGCAATCGTAGAAGGTTTATCGTTGTTCGTGGTCGAGAAGTAATGTTGGCGTGGAGGCGTTCCACGATGTGTTAATACATCTCTACGATCTTTAATCTCTTTGTATATTTCTGAGGAAACACAATTCTGCATCTCCAAGCTAACATTCATGTCAGGAAACAGTTTTCTATAATTCTTGGCCACATTTTCTGGGGAAATTTTTCTTAGATCATTCTTTGATTGTATTGGAAAATCAGTT